>JAFSNA010000026.1 GCA_017447645.1 Oscillospiraceae bacterium | reverse complement strand
GTCGTTGCGCAGATCGCTCGGGAAGAGCGGGCGCATCGGGCGGTCGATCAGGCGGGAGGCCAGCACGGCGGGCAGGCTGGGCTTGCCCTCACGGCGCATGAAGCTGCCGGGGATGCGGCCGACGGCGTAGAGCTTTTCGTTGAAGTCGACGGAAAGCGGGAAGTAGTCGATGCCGTCCTTGGGACGGGCGGAGGCGGTGCAGGTGACGAGCACGGTGGTCTCGCCGTAGCGGACCAGGACGGCGGCGTTGCACAGCTCGGCCATCTTGCCGACCTCCATCGAAAGGGGGCGGCCCTCGTAGGTCATCTCATACTTGCGGTAGTTGGGGAACTCTTTGTGGGTGATGATCATGAATCATTCTCCTTTTTCGTTGTTCGGGAAGTCCCCCGCCCTTTTAGCACTTGAAGCGCCGCGCGGCGAGCGCGCGGTCCTTCAAATACTAAAAAGCGGGAACTTCGGTGTTTTTCAGGTCGATCTCAGGTCAAAAAGAATGTGGAGACAATATTCAATTGTCTCCACATAAAAACCTTCATAACCTTCAGCAATGCGGGGGAAGAGCTGAAAACCGGAAACTTACTTGCGGATGTTCAGCTTTGCGATGAGAGCACGGTAGCGCTCGATGTCCTTCTTGGCGAGGTAGTCGAGCATGCGGCGGCGCTTGCCGACGAGCTGGTACATGCCCAGACGGCTGTGGTCGTCGTTGGGATGGGCCTTGAGGTGCTCGGTCAGCTCACGGATACGCTCGGTCCAGATGGCGACCTGGACCTCGGGCGAGCCGGTGTCGTTCTCGTGCGTGGCGTTGGCGCTGATGACGTTGGTCTTCTTTTCTTTGGTGATCATGGGGTTTTTCTCCTTTCTTTTTTGCGCTATACCCAATGTCGGAGCCTCGGGCGGAAAGGACACCGCCGACGGCGGCATGCCCCGAAGCGCAGAACACGGGCGCGGACTGTGCTATACTACCATTGAAATACGCCGAAGTCAAGGAAAAAGTGCGAAAAAAACGCAGCTGTTTTTCCGGAACGTACGCCCCTGTCGGCGCTGCGCGCCACTTCCCCCGGAGGGGGAAGCTGCAAGGAAGTGTTTTTTTACAGCTCCGGGTAGAGCGGGAAACGCGCGCAGAGCGCGAGCGTCTGCTCGCGCACGGCCGCGACCGCGCTCTCGCCCCCGCGGACGACGCGGGAGATCATCTCGCCGAGCTGAAGCATCTCGGCTTCCTTCATGCCGCGGGTCGTGACGGCCGGCGTGCCGAAGCGCATGCCGGAGGTCACCTTGACGCCCAGCGGGTCGAAGGGGATCGTGTTCTTGTTGGCGGTGATGTTGGCCTCTTCGAGCAGCTCCTGCATCGCGGCGCCGGTCTGGCCGCAGACGGAGACGTCGGCAAGCATCATGTGGTTGTCCGTCCCGCCGGAGACCAGGCGCACGCCGTTGTCGGACAGGGACTTCGCCAGCGCCTTCGCGTTGAGCACGGTCTGGTGCTGGTAGGCGCGGAACTCCTCGCTCAGCGCCTCGCCGAAGCAGACGGCCTTGGCCGCGATGATATGCTCCAGCGGGCCGCCCTGCGAGCCGGGGAAGACCGCGCTGTCGATCTTTTTGGCGATCTCGTCCTTGCAGAGGATCAGCGCGCCGCGCGGGCCGCGCAGGGTCTTGTGCGTGGTCGTGGTCACGACGTGGGCCCAGGGCACGGGCGAGGGATGCTCGCCGGCCGCGACGAGGCCCGCGACATGCGCCATGTCGACCATGAGATACGCGCCGACGGAATCGGCGATCTCGCGCATGCGCTTATAGTCGATGAAGCGCGGATAGGCGCTCGCCCCGGCGATGATGAGCGCGGGTTTTACTTCTTCGGCCTTGCGCTCCATCGCCTCATAGTCGATGGTCTCCGTCTCCTTGTCGACGCCGTAGAACTCGGCGTGGTAGAGCTTGCCGGAGAAGGAAGCGCGCGAGCCGTGGGTCAGGTGGCCGCCGTGGCTGAGATCCATGCCGAGGATCGTGTCGCCCGGCTTGATCAGCGCGAGGTACACCGCGGCGTTGGCCTGGGAGCCGGAGTGCGGCTGGACGTTGGCGTGCTCGGCGCCGAAGAGCGCGATCGCGCGGTCGATGGCCAGCTGCTCGACCTCGTCGACGAAGCGGCAGCCGCCGTAGTAGCGGGCGCGGGGATAGCCCTCGGCGTATTTGTTGGTCAGGGGGCTGCCCATGGCCTCCATCACGGCGGGGCTGACGAAGTTCTCCGAGGCGATCAGCTCGATATAATCGCGCTGGCGCTGCAGCTCGTTCATGATGGACGAATAGACGGCGGGGTCCTGACGCTTGATATGTTCAAAGCTCATGGCGTTCATCTCCTGCATGTATTTTGTTCAGCTTGTTTCATTCTATCAGAAGAATGCAAAAGGTCAAGAACCGTTTTCAAGTTTTCTGTTCGGAAGGACGCGAGGGGGAAAAAAGCGGGCGGCATGAGCCGCCCGCATTTTTCGATCGCCTGATCGTCATTTTCCGCGCATGAGGACCTTCATCCGCAGGCTGTGGTCGAGGATGCGCTTGCGCAGGCGCAGATTCTTCGGCGTGACCTCCAGCAGCTCGTCGTCCGCGAGGAACTCGAGGCACTGCTCGAGCGAGAGCTGCTTGGGCGGCACGAGACGCAGCGCCTCGTCCGAGCCGGAGGCGCGGGTGTTGGTCAGGTGCTTGGTGCGGCAGACGTTCACGGGGACGTCGTCGCTCTTGTTCCCCACGCCGATGACCATGCCGCCGTAGACCTTCGTGCCGGGTGTGATGAACATCGCGCCGCGCTCCTGCGCGTTCCAGATGCCGTAGGCGACGGCCTCGCCGGTCTCAAAGGCGATCAGCGAGCCGGTGGAGCGCCGGGCGATGTCGCCCTTGTAGGGGGCGTAGCTGTCGAACACGCTGGCAAGGATGCCCTCGCCCTTCGTGTCGGTGAGAAATTCGTTGCGGTAGCCGAAGAGGCCGCGGGAGGGGACGAGGAATTCCAGCTTCACGCGGCTGCCCACGGGCGTCATCTGCACGAACTCGCCCTTGCGCGCGCCGAGCTTTTCCATCACCGCGCCCATCGCGTCCTGCGGCACGTCGACGACGACGCGCTCGATCGGCTCGCACTTCTTCCCGTCGATCTCGCGGTAGAGCACGCGCGGGGGGCTGACCTGGAATTCATAGCCCTCGCGGCGCATGGTCTCGATGAGGATCGACAGGCTCATCTCGCCGCGGCCGGCGACGTTGAAGCTGTCGGTGCTGCCCTCGATCTCGCTCACGCGCAGCGACACGTCCTTGAGCGTCTCGCGGTGCAGCCTCTCGCCGATCTGGCGGGAGGTGACGAACTTGCCCTCCTGCCCGGCAAAGGGGCTGTCGTTGACCGAGAAGGTCATCTCCAGGGTCGGCGCGCCGATCTTGACGAACTCGATCGGCGAGGCCGCGCCCTTCGCGCAGATCGTATCGCCGATCGTGATCTCGCCGATGCCGCTCATGGCGATGATGTTGCCGGCGCCCGCCTCGGCGACCGGCACGCGGCTGAGCCCGTCGAACTGGTAGAGCGAAACGGCCTTGGCCTTCATCGGCGGCTTATCGGGGCTGTGGTAGTTGCAGACCTCGATCTCCTGGTTCTGCACGACGCGGCCGCGCTCGATGCGGCCGATCGCGATCCGGCCGACGTACTCGTTGTAGTCGATCGAGCTCACGAGCATCTGGAAGGGCGCGTCCTCGTCCATGTCCGGGGCGGGGATATATTCCAGGATCGTCTCGAACAGGGGCTTGAGATCCGTGCCGGAGACGTCGGGGGAATAGCTTGCCGTGCCGTTGCGGCCCGAGCAGAACAGCATCGGGGAATCGAGCTGCTCGTCCGTCGCGTCGAGGTCCATCAGCAGCTCGAGCACCTCGTCGATGACCTCGTGTATGCGCTGATCGGGCCGGTCGATCTTGTTGAGGACCACGATGACGCGGTGGCCCAGCTCCAGCGCGCGGCTGAGGACGAAGCGGGTCTGGGGCATGGGGCCCTCGGCCGCGTCGACCAGCAGGATGACGCCGTTGACCATCTTCAGGATGCGCTCGACCTCGCCGCCGAAGTCGGCGTGGCCCGGCGTGTCGACGATGTTGATCTTCGTGTCGCCGTACCACACGGCGGTATTTTTGGCCATGATCGTGATGCCGCGCTCGCGCTCGAGATCGTTCGAGTCCATGACGCGGTCGACGATCTCCTGGTTCTCGCGGTAGACGCCCGACTGTTTGAGCATCTCGTCGACCAGCGTGGTCTTGCCGTGGTCGACGTGGGCGATGATGGCGACGTTTCTCAGTTTATCCATTGGTTTTCACTCTCTTGAACAGGTTTAACACGAAAAGGAATTCTAACACCGCGGGGCGGAAAATGCAACTGCTTTGTGCGAAAGCCCCTCTCCGGGCCGGGAAAAAGGAGAAAAAGAGGCAAAAACGGTCGAAAAGTGGGGCAAAGCGGCGCCAAAAAGCCGATGGGAATTGACGAAATGGGGGTAGTTGTGCTACAATACAGCGAGGTATACCTTTTTCTATACCTTTTTATATAAAATCGAAGCATAACCGGATACGGAAAGGAGCATATCCATGATCTGTTTGAACTGCGGCAAACACGTTGACGACGACGTCCGTGTCTGCCCCTTCTGCGGCAGCGCGATCGCCGACGAGGAGCCGACGGAGGCCGATCCGCTTCCCATCAACCTCCCCCCGCGGGAACGCATCGACGACGGCTTTGAGCGCATCGAGCGTGACGAGCCGGCTCCCGCTCCCGCCCCCGCGCCCGCCGGAAAGAACCTCTTCAATCCCGGCCTGATCTTCGGCCTGCTGAGCCTGATCCTCAGCCTGCTGTGCCTCGTGACGATCTTCTCGCTGCGCGGCGCCGTCAGGCAGCTCGCCGCGGCCCAGACCGAAAGCCTCAACGCGATCAACGCCTCCGTCAGCACCGCGAACGACCGGCTCGACCAGCTCGACTCCACGCTGGCCAAGGTCCAGTCCGAGGCCTATGAAAAGGTCGCCAGCCAGTCCATCGCCATCACGAAGGACATCACCCCGCTGACCGGCCCCGTGGACGAGGGCAAGAACAACCAGATGTTCATCGTCAGGGCCAAGGGCAACCTGAACGTGGACACGTCCTTCGACTGGCAGAAGTACAACGAAGCCACCGGCGGCTGGGTGTCAATCGTCTTCACGGGCGACGCCACCACCAACGAGCAGTACGGCCTGCGGCTGGAAAACCAGCGTGACGCGACCAACAACGAGTTTACGACGATCCTGTGGGCACAGTTCATCACCCAGGAAGCCGCGGGCACCTATCGCTGCGTGATCACCGACGCGACCGGCATCACCAAGACCAGCGCCGAGGCGACCGTTTCCATCAAGCCCGCCGAGGGCTGAGGCCCGATCCTCTCCCGCTCCCGTCCGGCAGCTCCCTTTTTGAGGGGGCTGCCGCTTCTTTTTGTCGGGAACGATTGAAAAAAGTACGAAACTGTGATATGATCGCACGGCAAAGCGACTTACACCGGAGGAGATCATGAGCTACAACTTTTTCGCCTATCTCTCGCGCATGCGCTACATCAGCCGCTGGAGCCTGATGCGCAACGCGCTCGACGAGAACATCCAGGAGCACAGCCACCAGGTAGCGGTGCTGGCGCACGCGCTGGGCGTGATCCGGCGCGACGTCTTCGGCGTGGACTGCGACCCGGAGGAGTATGCCGCCGTCGCGCTCTACCACGACTGCTCCGAGATCCTCACCGGCGATCTGCCCACCCCGATCAAGTACCACAGCGCCGAGATCCGCGACGCCTACAAAAAGGTCGAGGCCCTCGCCTGCGAAAAGCTGCTGGACACCCTGCCCGAGCCGCTGCGCGCCGCCTTCGGCGAGGTCATGACGGGAGACACGGCCGAACGCTGCCGTGATCTGGTCAAGGCCGCGGACAAGCTCTCGGCCTATATCAAATGCATCGAGGAGCGCAAGACCGGCAACGACGAGTTCCTCTCCGCCGAGACGCAGACCCGCGCGATCCTGGAGGCGAGCGCTCTTCCGGAGGTCCGCTATTTTCTCGACAACTTCATCCCCGCCTTCGAGCTGACGCTCGACGAGCTGGGCACGATCGGATAAGAAGGACGCGCTCATGAGAAAGCACTTCCGAGCGCCGATCGCCGCGCTCCTCGCGCTGCTGCTCCTGCTCACGGCCGGCTGCGGCGCGCAGAGCTCTCCGGAGACGGCGGAGCCCACGCCCGAGCCGACGCCGGCGCATGCGCACAGCTGGCAGCACGGCGTGTGCACGAGCTGCGGCAAGGTCTGCGAACACCGGTGGGAAAACGGCAAATGCCGGCTGTGCGGCATGGTCTGCCTGCACAGGATGGAGGACGGCGTGTGCGAGATCTGCGGCTTCGGCTGCGCGCATGCCGTGCACGACGGTGAAACGCTGATCTGCGGCCGCTGCGGCCAGAAGGTCGATCACAGCTTCGTCAACGGCGTCTGCACACGCTGCGGCGAGAAACCGTTTTTCTTCACCGAGCTCAAGAAGCTCCCGTACGCGCTCACCGTCCCCGCCTCCTCGCACGGCACGACGGAGACCTTCCACTACCCGCTCCATGTGGGAGAGGTCGTCCCCGGCGCGCACGCCACCGAGCTGCCGGAGGACCGCCGGATGCGGGATCTGATCGTCTACCTGCCCCCCGGCTACGACCCGGAGGCGCAGTACGACGTCGTGATCGTCGTGCCGGGCGCCGGACACAACGTCCATTCCTGGATGGAGTGGCCCCACCACCTGAGCACTCCGGTAGGCCGTCTCACGGGCCCCGAGCTGATGGACCGCCTGATCGAGAGCGGGCTCATCCCGCCGATGATCCTCGTCGCGGCCGAGTACTATCAAAGCGGTACGGCCGAGGAGATCGCCGTCCCCTTTGAGGACGATCTGCGCGGGCGGGTCCTGCCCTTCCTCGCCGCGAACTACGGCACCTACGCATCCATCGACGAGGACGGGGTCTTTCATCCCGCGCCGGAGCATTTCGCCTACGTCGCCGCCTCCTTCGGCGCGATGGTGGGCTGGCAGATGATCCCGACGGCGACGGACCTGTTCTCCTACTGGGCGCTGCTCTCCGGCGCTTTCCAGAACGACGAGCAGCTGACCGAGCGCATCAACGAGGGCGTGAGCGCGGAGCACCCGATCCATTGGCTCTACGCGGGCGACGGACAGCTCGCCTCGGGCTGGAGGCCGTACATGCACCGGATCGAGCATCTGAACGAAAACTGCGCCTGTCTGCAGACGGACGGCAACCTCTGCTTCCTTACGCTCGACAAGGGCGGCCACAGCTACCCCACCTGGGACGTCGGACTGATCAACAGTCTGCAGGTCTTCTTCCGCAGCCGTTACGACCCGGCGCAGGCCGGGGCGCCGGCGTGACACGGCGTCCGGCCGGCGGGTCCGGATCCCGCCCCGTCTTTTTCCCGAGCCGGAAAAGGACGGGGCGGTTTTTGTATATTCATGCAGACTTCTCCGGGCTCCGGGCGCTTTTTATCCGTTTTCTCCCGGCATGCTGTACAGACGCGCGCCGTGCGGGAGGGGGAAAACCGCGCAAAAGCGACAAAAATTTCCCGCGGCGTTGACAGTCCGGGAAAAATGTATATAATGAAAGCAACTGAACAAAGTATGATAGAGGCGCGGAACAAGATCAGTAGCACCCCTCGAACGGCGGCGGGAACCGCCGGGTGCGAAAGGCTTTTCCGCCGAAGGGTATCCGCCTTCCCGCAGCGGGTATGCCTGGGCCGTCGGAGAACATCCGCCGGACTGTCGCTCTTCTTTGAAGAGCGGAGAGCTGTCAGACAATCGCCTTCCGGGGAAAAAGCCTTGTCGTGAACAGTATCTGCTCTGTTCATGACAATCTTTTTTTCGGGAGGTTTTTCCATGTACGGTACCATCTGGGCCCTCGTGCCCCCCATCGTCGCGATCCTGCTGGCGCTTCTCGTCAAGGAGGCCTATGTCTCGCTCTTCGCGGGCGTGCTGCTCGGCGCGCTGTTCGTGTCGGGCTTCAATCCCGTCGCGACGCTGGACACCGTCGTCAACGACGGACTGATCGCCGCGATCGGCGACAACGCCGGCATCTTTCTGTTCCTGGTGCTGCTGGGCATCATCGTGGCGCTGGTCAACCGCGCCGGCGGCAGCGCCGCCTTCGGCCGCTGGGCGGCGAACAACATCAAAACGCGCGTCGGCGCGCTGCTGGCAACCTTCCTGCTGGGCGTGCTGATCTTCATCGACGACTACTTCAACTGTCTGACCGTCGGCAGCGTGATGCGCCCCGTCACCGACAACCACCGTATCTCGCGCGCGAAGCTGGCCTTCCTCATCGACGCGACCGCCGCCCCGATCTGCATGATCGCGCCGGTCTCGTCCTGGGCGGCCGCCGTCTCGGGCGTGGCCGACGACCTCGGCACCGGGATCTCCGGCATCCAGCTGTTCCTGCGCGCGATCCCCTACAACTTTTACTCCCTGCTGACGCTGGTGTTCATCATCGCCCTCGCGCTGATGAACTTCGACTACGGCCCGATGCGCGTGGCCGAGATGGCGGCCCAGCTGAACGGCGATCTCGGCGCGCAGGAGGGGAGCGAAGACGCCGACGCCAATCCCCGCGGCCGCGTGATCGACCTGCTCCTGCCGGTGATCGTGCTGATCCTGACCTGCACGGTGGGCATGCTCTACGTCGGCGGCTACTTCGGCGGGGACTGCGCGGACGATTTCATCGGCGCCTTCGGCAACACCGACGCCTTCGTCGCGCTGCCCTGGGGCGCCGTCATCTCGCTGGTGTTCACCTTCCTCTACTTCCTCTGCCGCCGCGTGCTGAGCTTCAAGGAGGCCGCGGAGTGCATCCCGCAGGGCTTCGTCGCGATGGTCCCGCCGATGATCATCCTGACGCTGGCCGTCTCGCTCAAGACGATGACCTCCTCGCTCGGCGCGGCCGACTTCGTGCACGACATGATGCTCGGCGCGGCCCAGGGCCTCTACAGCCTGCTGCCCGCGGTGATCTTCGTCGTGGCCGTGGCGCTGGCCTTCGCCTCCGGCACCTCCTGGGGCACCTTCGGCATCCTGATCCCGATCGTGTGCGCGATCTTCCCCGCCGACAGCAGACTTCTGATCATCGGCATCTCGGCCTGCCTCGCCGGCGCGGTCTGCGGCGATCACTGCTCGCCGATCTCCGACACGACGATCATGGCCTCGGCCGGCGCGCAGACGGACCACCTGCAGCACGTCTCGACCCAGCTGCCCTACGCGCTGACCGTGGCGGGCGTGAGCTTCGTGACCTATATCGTCGCGGGCTTCGTGCAGAACGCGCTGATCTCGCTCGCCGCCGGCATCGTGCTGACCGTGGCGGCGCTGTTCGTCATCCGCCGCTTCGCCGCAAAGGACACGGCTCCGGCGGCATAAGCGCTTTTTGAAAGCAAAAGAAGAAGGGAAAGACGAACGTCTTTCCCTTCTTCTTTTTTCCGCCGTCCGGGACGGGGGCGTCGTCGCCGCTTTTCCCGCTCACGGCAAGTTTCTTTGCGCTTCTTTTTCTTTTCTCTTGCATTTTGTCCGCGGCGGCGGTATAATGCGCGGGCTGTCGGAAGACAGCGCCATCTTCGATGAAAAGAGATGCTTTCCTTGAACGAGCTTTTGAATATCTCCGTGGCCATGTTCGCCGGGCTGATGCTCACGCGCCTGGGCAACAAGCTCAAGCTCCCGGACGTGACGGCCTATCTCGTCGCGGGCGTGCTGATCGGCCCCTGCGTGATCGGCGCGCTGCACATCCCGGGCATGGGCTTTTCGAGCTTTGACGAGCTCGAGGCCCTCGGCGCGATCTCGGACGTGGCGCTGGGCTTCATCGCCTTCTCCATCGGCAACGAGTTCCGCCTCTCCCAGCTGCGCGAGACCGGCAGGCAGGCCCTTGTGATCGGCATCCTGCAGGCCGTGATCACCACGCTGATCGTGGACGCGGCGCTGCTGGGACTGCATCTGCTGTTCCCGCAGGCTCTCTCGGTCCCGGCCGCCATCACGCTCGGCGCGATCGCCGCGGCCACCGCGCCGGCCGCGACGCTGATGGTCGTGCGCCAGTACAAGGCGAAGGGAAAGCTCACCGACCTGCTGCTGCCGATCGTCGCGCTCGACGACGCGGTGGGTCTCGTCCTGTTCGCGGTGTCCTTCGGCGTCGCCCGCGCGCTCTCCAGCGGCGTGGTGGACGTGTATACCATCGTCGTCAATCCGCTGCTTGAGATCTTCTGCTCGCTGCTGCTCGGCGCGCTGGCGGGCTTTGGGCTTGCGAAGCTCGAGCCGATCTTCCACTCGAACACCAACCGCATCGCCATGAGCGTCTCCTTCGTGTTCCTTACGGTCGCGCTCTCGATGCTCAAGATCCCCCTCGGCGCTGCCACGCTGGGCTTCTCGCCGCTGCTGGTGTGCATGATGCTCGGCAGCGTCTTCTGCAACCTCTGCCCGCTGTCGGAGGAGATCATGCGCGTCGCCGACCGCTGGACCGCGCCGGTGCTGGTGCTGTTCTTTGTGCTCTCGGGCGCAGAGCTGGAGCTGGGCGTCTTCGCCAAGGCCGGCAGCGTCGCGATCGGTCTGGTGTATATCCTCTTCCGCTCGCTGGGCAAGTATGTCGGCGCACGCGAGTCGGCCAGACTGATGCATTGTGACAAGACCGTGGTGGATTACCTGGGCATCACGCTGCTGCCGCAGGCGGGCGTCGCGCTGGGCATGTGCGTCACGGCCGCGCAGCTCCCCGGCGACGGGACGCTGATCCGCAACATCGTGCTCTTCGCGGTACTCAACTATGAGCTCTTCGGCCCGGTGCTGACCAAGTGGGCGCTGACGAAGTCCGGCGACATCCGGCCCAAGAGCGACGAGGTCCTGCACCGCCGCGAGCGCAAGCTCGCCGCGGCCGCGGAGAAAAAGTAGGGACGCTTCACGAAGCGCCCGCCCGGTCGGGAAACAGGTCCGACTTTCTAAAAACTATAATCTGAAAACTGAGAAAGCGCCGCTTTTGCGGCGCTTTCAGACTGCAGACAAACTCATGCGGATAGGCTTCGACACGCAAGGGGAGAGCGAAGAGAGGGGACGGGGAGTCCCCTTTCTTCGTTCAATCATAACCAAACGGGAACTTTTTTCAAAAGTTCCCGTTTGGGGCGCTTTCTCCATATCTTGTAGTTTCGACCAAGTTTGCACCCCTATATTTATGTATTTTGCCCTCTTGCTTTTTCACTGTGCCCGCGGTACAATATCGCTCGGTGTCAGGCGGTAACGAGAAATCCGCCTGACACTATATTTTGTGGTCATAACGGTAACAATCCGGTAAAACTTTCAATATCTTGTGTACAGGGGCTTGACAGGCCCTCTAAAAAGTCGTATCATAGCACGCGAAAGAGATCCTTCCCGAAGGACAAGGTTAAGGAAACATGCAGATCGCCGGACTTCAAAAATTGACGCTGCTCGACTATCCGGGACATGTGGCCTGCACGGTCTTCACGCCCGGATGCAATTTTCGCTGCCCCTTCTGTCATAACGCGCCGCTGGTCCTGCCGGAGCGGCTGGGCTGCGACACGACGGAGGACGAGGTGCTTGCGTTTCTGAGGAAGCGCGTGGGCATCCTCGACGGCGTGGCGATCACGGGCGGCGAGCCGCTGCTCCACCGCGACATCGGCGCCTTTCTCGAAAAGGTGCGCGCGCTGGGCTTCCGCGTCAAGCTGGACACGAACGGCTCCTTCCCCGATCATCTGATCGCGCTGGTCCGCGCCGGGCTCGTCGACCGCGTGGCGATGGACGTGAAGAACGCCCCCGCGCTGTACGGAAAGACCGTGGGGATCGAGCCCTTTGATCTCGCGCCGGTCGAACGCTCGAAGGACTTTCTTCTCGGCGGCGAGGTCGAGTACGAGTTCCGTACGACGGTCGTACGGGGCCTGCACACGCGCGAGAGCATGATCGGGGCGGCGAAATGGATCGAGGGCGCGAAGGAGTATTACCTCCAGCAGTTCAAGGACAGCGGCGACGTGATCGCGATCGCGGGTCTGGGCGCCTTTGACGAGAAAGAAATGCATGAGCTGGCCGACGCCGTGCGGCCGATCGTTCCCGCCGTGGAAGTGCGGGGCGTATAAAGAGCTTCGGGAAGAGACGGGGAAAAGGAGATAAAGGATATGTACGAAGTAGTAAAAAGAGACGGCCAGGTCGTCGATTTCAACATCGGCAAGATCGCCGACGCGATCAAGAAGGCCTTCGAAGCGACCAAGACCGAGTATAACGGCGACATCATCGATTTTCTGGCGCTGAAGGTCTCGGCGGACTTCCTGCCCAAGATCAAGGACGGCAAGATCGCCGTCGAGGACATCCAGGACAGCGTCGAGGCGGTGCTCTCCCGCGGCGGCTATGAGAACGTGGCGAAGGCCTACATCCTCTACCGCAAGCAGCGCGAGAAGCTGCGCAACATGAAGTCCACCTACCTCGATTACAAGGATACCGTCAACAAGTATCTGCACGTCGAGGACTGGCGCGTGAAGGAGAACTCCACCGTCACCTATTCCGTGGGCGGCCTGATCCTGTCGAACTCCGGCGCCATCACGGCCAACTACTGGCTCAGCGAGGTCTATGACCAGGAGATCGCGGACGCGCACCGCAACTGCGACATCCACCTGCACGACCTGAGCATGCTGACCGGCTACTGCGCGGGCTGGAGCCTCAAGCAGCTGATCAAGGAAGGCCTCGGCATCCCGGGCAAGATCAACTCCTCCCCGGCCAGCCACCTCTCCACGCTCTGCAACCAGATGGTCAACTTCCTGGGCATCATGCAGAACGAATGGGCCGGCGCGCAGGCCTTCTCCTCCTTCGACACCTACCTGGCTCCCTTCGTCAAGATCGACAACCTCAGCTACAAGGAAGTCAAGCAGTGCATCCAGAGCTTTGTCTTCGGCGTGAACACTCCCTCGCGCTGGGGCACGCAGGCGCCGTTTTCCAACATCACGCTCGACTGGACCGTGCCGGCCGACCTCAAGGACCTGCCCGCGATCGTCGGCGGCAAGGAGATGGACTTCACCTACGGCGACTGCAAGGCCGAGATGGACATGGTCAACAAGGCCTTCATCGACATCATGATCGAGGGCGACGCCAACGGCCGCGGCTTCCAGTACCCGATCCCGACCTACTCCATCACCCGCGACTTTGACTGGTCTCCCACCGAGAACAACAAGCTCCTCTTCGAGATGACCGCCAAGTACGGCACGCCGTATTTCTCCAACTACATCAACTCCGACATGGAGCCGTCCGACGTGCGTTCGATGTGCTGCCGTCTGAGGCTCGACCTGCGCGAGCTGCGTAAGAAGTCCGGCGGCTACTTCGGCTCCGGCGAGTCCACGGGCTCGATCGGCGTGGTGACGATCAATATGCCGCGCATCGCCTACCAGGCGACCGACGAGGCCGACTTCTACCGCCGCCTCGACAAGATGATGGACATTTCCGCGCGCAGCCTCAAGGTCAAGCGCGACGTCATCACCAAGCTGCTCAACGAGGGCCTCTACCCCTACACCAAGCACTATCTCGGCACCTTCGCCAACCACTTCTCCACGATCGGTCTCGTCGGCATGAACGAGGCGGGCCTGAACGCCAAGTGGATCCGCAAGGACATGACGCATCCCGAGTGCCAGCAGTTCACCAAGGACGTGCTCAACCACATGCGCGAGCGTCTGAGCGACTATCAGGAGATGTACGGCGACCTCTACAACCTCGAGGCCACCCCGGCCGAGTCCACCTCCTACCGTCTGGCCAAGCACGACGTCGAGGCCTTCCCCGACATCATCACGGCCGCGGAGCCGGGCGGCACGCCCTACTACACCAACTCCTCGCATCTGCCCGTGAGCTACACCGAGGACATCTTCGCCGCCCTCGACATCCAGGACGAGCTGCAGACCCTCTACACCTCCGGCACCGTGTTCCACGCCTTCC
>JAFSNA010000025.1 GCA_017447645.1 Oscillospiraceae bacterium | reverse complement strand
GCCGACCCCCGCGCCGCTCTTCGACGTGCCCGGGGTCAACGCCGACCCGGGCTACTACGGCACGACGCTTTCCTCCGCCAGCTTTTCCTCGGCCTACGGGCTGGGCGTCGACCTCATCGCGGACTGCACCGTGACGGCGCTCAACGCCGATGAAGTCAGCGTGACGGTGACGGTCTCCGTGCAGTCCGGGGGGCTGCGATCCGACGAGATGCTGCTGGACATCAGCGCGGGCGGCAAGTTCGTGACGATCCACGCGAACACCGTGAACGGCGCGGGCACGCACATGCTCGGCTCGCAGACGCTGACCGTCGCCGCGCCCGTGGGACAGACGAGCTCGATCCCCGTGCAGGCCGTCTGGCATTTTGCCGGCACCTACGGCGGCACCTATCTGCCGGAGCTTGAATGCGGCGGCACGATCAGCGTGCCGAGATAATTGTTCGCATCCGGTTTCAGAAACATGCGGGCCTGACAAGTTTTCCGGCCCGCTTTCAGAAGGAGGTCTTTTCCCTTGACCGAGCTGTCCCGCGAGATCCTGCGCGACTGGCAGGTGCGCAAGACAACGGCGCAGAAGCTGCGCTTTATCGAATTCCTGCAGAGCAGGCTGCCCGGCCTCACGGTGGAGGAGGGCGGCTGTCCGCGCTGCCGCAACCTCGTGCTGGGCGATCCCGAGAGCGCCGAGGTCGTTTTCACCGCGCACTACGACACCTGCGCCCGGCTGCCCTTTCCGAACTTCATCACGCCGAAAAACCTCCTGATCTATCTGCTGTATCAGCTTCTGATCCTGCTGCCCTTCTTTGCGGCGGCGGGGCTGCTGGCATGGGGGCTGATCAGGCTCGGCGTCGCCGCGCCGCTCTCGGTCATGCTCGGCTGGTTTTGCGCCTTCGCTCTGATCCTCTGGGTCTTTCTCCTCGGCCCGGCCAACCCGCACACCGTCAACGACAACACCTCCGGCGTCGTGACGCTCTGCGAGCTGATCGCCGCGCTGGACGAGACCGAGCGTGCGCGCTGCGCCTTCGTCTTCTTTGACCACGAGGAGAGCGGGCTTTTCGGCTCGGCGACCTTCCGCTCGCGGCACAAAAGGGCCATGAAGAACCGTCTCGTCATCAATTTTGACTGCGTTTCGGACGGCGACCATATCCTGATCGTCCGGAACGGCAAGGCCAAAAAGCGCGCGGGCGCGGCGCTGGCGGAGGCCTTTTCCTCCGCGGGGGACAAGCAGGTGCATCTGGAAGGCCCCCTCGGGGCCTTTTATCCCTCGGACCAGGTCAACTTCCCCTGCGCCGTCGGCGTGGCGGCGATGAACAGGTCCCCGCTGCTGGGGCTCTATATGGCGCGCATCCACACATCCCGCGACACCGTCTGCGACGAGCGGAACTTCTCCTTCCTCGTCGAGGGTGCGCGGCGCTTCCTGCGGCTGTACAAAGCGAATAACGATTGACGACCCGGCAGGCTCAAAGGTATAATGAGCCTGCCGATTTTTTACAGAAAAGAGAGAGAGCTATGCGCACACGCGAACAGGTGAACGAGATCGTCCGGCTGCTGCTGGCCGAATACCCCGAGGCGAGCTGTACGCTCGACTATGACAAGGCTTACGAGCTGCTCTTCTCCGTGCGGCTTGCCGCGCAGTGCACCGACGAGCGCGTCAACCAGATCACGCCCGCGCTCTTTGCGCGCTTCCCGACGCTCGAGTCCTTCGCGGAGGCCGACGTCGGGGAGGTGGAGCAATACGTCCATTCCTGCGGCTTTTTCCGCGCCAAGGCGCGGGACATCGTCGCCTGCGCGCAGACGCTGCTGGAAAAGCACGGCGGCAGGGTGCCTGCGACGATGGAGGAGCTGACGGCGCTGCCCGGCGTGGGGCGCAAGACGGCCAACCTCATCCTCGGCGACGTGTACCGCGTCCCCGGCTCGGTCGTCGTGGACACGCACTGCATCCGCATCGCGAACCGGCTCGGGTTGGTAGACGGGCTCAAAGAGCCCGAAAAGATCGAGCGGGAGCTGCGAAAGCTCCTGCCGCCGGAACGCTCAAGCGATTTCTGCCACTGCATCGTGCTGCACGGCCGCGCGGTCTGCGACGCGAGAAAGCCCCTGTGTGAGAAGTGTTGCGTCAAACATTTATGCCAAACGTATACGGAGGGTCGGTCATGACGAATCAACAGAAATGGAAAGAGCTGTCCCGGCGGCTCGACGAGATCGAGGCCTACGCCCGCTGCGTCGGCAAGGTGGGCTTCGACATGGAGTGCTGCGCGCCCGAGGACGGGCTCGAGCGGGCCGGCGAGGATATGGCGATCGTCGGCAAGCGGCTCTACAAGCTGACGCACGCCCCGCGCTACTGCGCCCTGCTCGAAGAGCTGCACGCGGACGGCGAAGGGCTGACCGCGGTGCAGAAAAAAGCCGTCGAGCATCTTTACGACAAATACGCCCGGACGAAAAACGTCTCGGCGAAGCTCGATTACGAGGTCGACCTCGCCTCGAACAAGGCCTACGGCGCGTGGCTGAAGGCCAAGAAGGCCAACAACTTTGCGCTCTTCCGCGACGCGCTCGGCGAGCTGATCCGCTATCAGCGGCTGCTGGTGGAGCTGCGCGGCGAGAAGAAGGCCACGGTCTACGACACCTGTCTCGACGACATGGAAAAGGGCGGCAGCATCGCGCAGCTCGACGCCTTTTTCGCCGCGCTCAAGGCGCGCATCGTCCCGCTGCTGGGGCGCGTCGTCCGCGAAGGCAAGCCCATCCGCGAGGATTTCATGTCCCGCCCGGTGCCGATCCCGCAGCAGGAGGCCATGTCGCGCTGGCTCCTCGAGCTCGAGGGCCTGCGCAGGAGCGCGCTGGTGCTGATGACGACCGAGCACCCCTTCACCGACAACTACGGCCGCTGCGACGTGCGCGTGACGACGCACTATCACGAGGACAGCTTCATCTCCAACGTCTTTACGACCCTGCACGAGGGCGGCCACGCCCTGTTCATGCAGAACGAGCCGCAGGAGCTCTTCGATCAGCACTGTGACAACAACATGTCCAACGCCATGCACGAGACGATCTCGCGCTTCTACGAGAACCTGATCGGCCGCAGCGAGGCCTTCATCGCCTTCGCCGCGCCCAGGATCCGCGAGCTTGCGGGCGGCACCTTCGACGACGTGTCCGAGCGCGAGCTCTACGAGGCGGTGAACGTCGCGCGGCCGAGCCTGATCCGCACCGAGGCCGACGAGTTGAGCTACTGCCTGCACATCATGATCCGCTACGAGCTGGAAAAGGCCTTCGTCAACGGCGAGATCCAGGTCGACGAGATCCCGGCGCTGTGGAACGCCAAGTATCGGGAGTATCTCGGCGTCGAGCCGCCGGACGACGCGCAGGGCTGCCTGCAGGACGTGCATTGGTCCAGCGTCTATTTCGGCTATTTCCCCTCCTACGCGCTGGGCAACGCCTACGGCGTGCAGATCCTGCGCCGGATGGAGAAGGACTTCGACGTATTCGCCGCCGTGCGCGCGGGCGAGCTGACGAAGCTCCGCGACTGGCTGAGCGAGCATGTGTTCTCGATCGCCTCGCTCACGACGCCGGACGAGTGGATCCGCGCGATCACCGGCGAGGGGCTGAACGCGAACTATTATCTCGACTATCTCGAGGACAAGTTCACCCGGCTCTACGAGCTGAAATAAGCATACGGAAAACGAGGCCCGGGGCAGAATGCCCCGGGCCTCGTTTTGTTTTCGTCTTTCCCGGTTTTCGTTCATTCCCGCGCCGCGTCGTGCTCGATCCAGATACGCATGGCGCGGATGGCCGTCTCCAGCCGCGTGAGCTTGTCGACGATCTCGCCGAAGGCGGCGCGCTCGTCCTTGGTGACCTGCGCGTCGGCCGCGATCGCGATCAGCCTGTCCTTCTCCTTTTCCATCCCGCCGAGCGCGGCCAGCAGCTCCATCGCGGTGTGCGGCAGCTCGCGCAGCTTCGCCTCCGGCTCGTATTTCATGCCGATGGGACATTCGTGCGTGCAGTAGTAATTGCTCAGCTCCGGGGCGCGGTAGCACTTCTCCATGCTCAGCACCTCGTCGGGATGCGGGGCGCTGCGGCCGCTTTCGATGCGCTCGATGCGGTCCGGCGAGACGAAGACCATGCGCTCGCCCGCCGCCTCGCGGCTGAGCTGCGCCGCCTCGCGGCTGAGCTGGTAGACGTTTTTGTTTTCCCTGACCGATTTCTTGCCCATTTCCGACCCCTCCGAGCGTTTTTCTTCAGTATACAATATTATCCCGCATTTTTGAAGGGGATACGCCCCTTTATTTCGCAGCGGCAGCCCTGGCGCGGCGCGCCCGGCGCCTTTACAATAAAAGCATACAGAAGAGCCGTTCTCACAGGGAGAACGGCCGGAAGAGAAAAGGAGGACAACATGATTCTCTTCGTATTGGCGATCTTCGTTCTGATCGCGGGCGCGGTCGGCTGCTTTGTTTTCCGCCGCGGCTACGTCGCCGCGATCGCAGTCGTGCTCAGCGCGGCGCTGGTCCTGCTCTCCTGCGTCGTCACCGTTCCGACGGGCCACACCGGCGTCGTGACGACCTTCGGCAAGGTGGAGGACTATACGCTCGACGCGGGCGTGCACCTGGTCAAGCCCTGGCAGCGGGTCGTGAAGATGGACAACCGTGTCCAGAAGCAGACCGTGAAGCTGGCCTGCTTCTCCTCGGACATCCAGGAGGTCAACATGGCCTACACGATCAACTATCAGATCCGCAAGACCGATGCGATGACGCTCTACCGCACGGTCGGCGTGTCGTACTATGAGACGGTGGTCTCGCCCAACATCGCCGAGGCCGTCAAGGTCGCGACGGCGCGCTACACCGCCGAGGAGCTTGTCGGCATGCGCGACGAGCTGGCCAACGCCATCGAGCTGATCCTCTCGGACAAGCTGGAGCAGTACAACATCGAGGTGGTGTCCACCTCCATCGAGGACATGGACTTCACCGACGCCTTCACCGACGCCGTCGAGGCCAAGCAGGTCGCGCAGCAGAACAAGCTCAAGGCCCAGACCGAGGCCGAGCAGCGCGTGATCGAAGCCAACGCCGCCGCGGAGGTCAAAAAGGTCCAGGCAGACGCCGAGGCCTATGAGGTGCTGGCCCGCGCCGAGGCCGAGGCCGAGGCGAACCGCAAGATCTCCGAGTCGCTGACCCGCGATCTGATCGACTACAACTACGCACAGAGCTGGAACGGCTCGCTGCCGACCATCATGACCGGCGGCAGCGGCAGCCTGATCGTCAGCGCCGGCGATCTGATCGGCGGCAACGGCAGCGCCGACGAGGGCTGAACGCAAAAAGCGCACCATCCGCATCCCGGGCGGGAGACGGTTTCGTCTCCCGCCTTTTTTCGCGTCCCGCAGCCGCTCGTCCCCTCCCTCGAGAAAAACACCCGGATGCGTGTAAATAATCGTTGCCAAAAGAGCGGAAAATGAGTAAAATAGAATATGGAAACAAACACGCTAGGAGGGCCGTATGAGAAGCAAATATACCGTCCTGCTCAAGACCATCGCGGAGGAACACAACCTGCAGATCCTGCATGCCGCGAAGGACTATGAGACGAAGAAGATCGTGACCTACGACGTCAACCGCCCGGCGATGCAGCTCGCCGGCTTTTACAATTACTTCGACCCCGCGCGCATCCAGATCATCGGCCGCGTCGAGAGCACCTATCTCGACACGCTCTCGGACGCCGATCGTCTTGCGGCCTTCGAGCGCTTCATGCAGTTCGACATCGCCGCGCTCGTGATCTGCCACGGCGTGCAGCCCTTCCCCGAATGTATGGAGATGGCCGAGAAGTACGACCGCACCGTTTTCATCACGCCCGAGGACACCAGCGAATTCCAGGCCGGCGTGATCTCCTCGCTGCGCCACCATCTCGCCCCGCGCACGACCGTGCACGGCGTGCTCGTCGAGATCTACGGCGAGGGCGTGCTGCTCACCGGCGACAGCGGCATCGGCAAGAGCGAGACCGCGCTGGAGCTGATCAAGCGCGGCCACCGTCTGATCGCCGACGACGCCGTGGAGATCCGCAAGGTCGGGCGCGACGTCCTCCTCGGCGAGGCGCCGGAGATGATCCGCTATTACATGGAGCTGCGCGGCATCGGCGTGGTCAACGTCCGCCGCATTTACGGCATCGGCGCCGTCAAGCCAGAGAGCGGCATCGATCTCGTCGTGCACCTCGAGCCCTGGGAGGAGGGCAAGGCCTACGACCGGCTCGGCCTGACGAGCGAGAGCGAGGTCATCCTCGGCGTGGAGGTCCCGCGCGTGACGATCCCGGTGCGCCCCGGGCGCAACCTGGCCGTGATCCTCGAGCTCGCGGCGATGAACAACCGCCAGAAGAAGCTGGGCTACAACGCGGCCGAGGCCCTGGCGGCCGAACACGACGCGGCGATCGACGGCGCGTTCTGAGGCCTCGTATCCTGATGATCGGAGAGCAGAGCATGGACAATATGGAAAACAAGGAAGCCGCGGCCCTTACGCCGGAGGAAAAGGATAAGCGCTGCCGCGAAAACCTGGAAAAGGCGATCGCGGCCGTGAAGGAGGCCCTTCCCGGCATGACGCTGCTGGAAAACGAGCCGATGAGCGCGCACTGCTCGTTCAAAATCGGCGGCCCCGCGCGCGCGCTCGCCGTCCCGCAGGACGTGATGAGCCTGGCAAAGCTGTGCAGCGTCCTCAAGGACAACCACATCGCGCCGATGATGCTCGGCAACGGGACGAACATCCTCTTCCCGGACGAGGGGCTCGAGAAGCTGTTCCTCGTCAGCACCGAGAAGCTGCAGAAGCTGTTCCTGCTGCCGGACGGCGCGCTCTACGCCGAGGCGGGCGTCCCGCTCTCGCGCCTGGCGAGCTTCGCGCAGCAGAACGGCCTGGCGGGACTGGAGTTCGCCTCCGGCATCCCCGGCACGGTCGGCGGCGGCACGATCATGAACGCCGGCGCCTACGGCGGCGAGCTCAAGGACGTGATCGAAAGCGTCGTGTGCCTCTACGTGCCCGAGCAGCGGCTGTATGAGCTTTCCGGCGAACAGTGCGCCTTTGCTTACCGCACCAGCCTGTTCAAGCGCCTGGGCGGCTGCCTGATCCTCAGCGTCGTATTCCGCCTGGAAAAGGGCGAGGGCGAGGCGATCGCCGCAAAAATGCGCGAGCTGAACGAGCGCCGCCGCGACAAGCAGCCGCTCGACCTGCCCTCGGCGGGCAGCGCCTTCAAGCGGCCGGAGGGCTATTACGCCGCCGCGCTCATCGACGAGGCCGGTCTCAAGGGCTATACCGTCGGCGGGGCGCAGGTGTCGGAGAAGCACGCCGGCTTCGTCGTGAACAGGGGCGGCGCCACCTCGCACGACGTTTACGAGCTGCTGATGCACGTGCGCAGCACGGTCTATCAGAAAAAAGGCGTCGAGCTCGAGCCCGAGATCATCATCCTGCCGCCCGACTACGCGCTGGAGGACTTCGGCCCCACCCTGAAGAGGAATCTCGTGACCTTCAACGGCGTGCCCGGGGAAGAGGACGCGGGCGAAAAAGAAAAGCCATAAACGACAGAGGATCGGGCCAATCGCCCGGCGTCTGCCGAAGGGGATAAAGAACATGGAATTTTTGATCGTCACCGGCCTCTCCGGCGCGGGCAAAAGCCGCGCCGCGGACGTGCTGGAGGACCTGGACTATTACTGCGTGGACAACATGCCCGTCGCGCTGATCCCCCGCTTTGCGGAGTTCTGCGCGGCGACGGGCGGGCGCTTTGAAAAGGTCGCCCTCGTGACCGACGTGCGCGAGAAAGAAAACTTCGGCGAGCTGCTCACGACGCTGGACAAGCTGCGCGAGAGCGAGATCACCTGCCGCATCCTCTACATGGACGCGGACGTGCCGGTCCTGATCCGCCGCTATAAGGAATCCCGCCGCCCGCACCCGCTCGCCGGAAAGGGCGTGAGCATGGAGGCGGCTATCCGCAAGGAGATGGATCTGCTCGCCCCGGTGAAGGAGCGGGCGGACTTTGTCGTCAACACCGGGCGGCTGACGCTCGGCCAGCTGCAGAGCAAGCTCTGCGGCCTGCTCTGCGGCGAGGGAGGGAAGCGCGGCATCGACGTGACGGTGCTCTCCTTCGGCTACAAGTACGGTCTCCCCGCGGAGGCCGACCTCGTCTTTGACGCGCGCTTCCTGCCCAACCCCTATTATGTGGACGAGCTGCGCGAGAAGACCGGGCTCGACCTGCCGGTCAAGGAATACGTCTTCTCCTTCCAGCAGACCAGGACCTTCCTGGAGCAGCTGGAAGCGATGCTGGAATTCCTCTTCCCGCTGTATGTCGAGGAGGGCAAGCTCAGCCTGACGGTGGCCATCGGCTGCACGGGCGGGCGGCACCGCAGCGTGGCCGTCGCCGCCGCGCTCAACGACCACTTCCTCGCCAGGGGGATCTCGTCCGTCAACGTCAACCGCGACATCGACAAGTGAGGGAAACATGTCATTTTCATCCGACGCCAAGGCGGAGCTCTGCCGCGCGAAGGTCGATAAAAAGTGCTGCGCCCTGGCCGAGAGCTACGGCGTGCTGCTCTACTGCAACACCTTCACGCCGCGCGAGATCCGCATCATCACAGCCTCCGACGCCTTTGCCGCGCGCCTGCCGCGGCTGTTCCGCCGCGCCTTCTCCGTAGGCTTCGACGTCCAGCCCGACGAGACCGCGCAGGGGAAGCGCAGCTTCCTCATCCGGGAAAAGGACAAGATCGAAAAGATCTTCTCCGCCTTCGGCGCGGAGGCGGACGCGACGCTCTCCCACCACGTCAACTTCGGCGTGATCGAGGAGGAGTGCGACCGCGTGTCCTTCCTGCGCGGGGCCTTTCTCGCCGGAGGCAGCGTCACCGATCCGGAGAAGCGCTATCATCTCGAGCTGGCCACGCCGCACCATTCCGTCAGCCGCGAGAGCTATTCCGTGCTGCTGGAGCTGGGCTTCACCGCGCGCGAGACGCAGCGCGGCGGCAACCACCTGCTGTACTTCAAGCAGGCCGACGTGATCGCGGACTTCTTCACCGCGCTCGGCGCGCCGACGACGGCCATGGGCGTGATGACCGCCAAGGTCGAAAAGGAGATGCGCAACACGATCACGCGCCAGATCAACTGCGACAGCGCGAACGCCGACAAGGTCGTCTCCGCCGCGCAGGAGCAGATGGACGCGATCCGCCGCATCGCCAGGGAGATCGGGCTCGACGCGCTGTCGGAGCCGCTGCGCGACGCGGCGCTGCTGCGCATCACGAACCCGGCCGCGAGCCTGGCCGATCTCGCGCAGCTGTCTTATCCGAAGGTCACGAAAAGCTGTCTGAGCCATCGGCTGCGCAAGCTGACGGACATGGCGCAGTCTTTGGGAGAGGAGTGAGACCATGGCCTTTGTGCACTTACACGTTCACAGTGAATACTCCCTGCTCGACGGCGCTTGCCGGATCGACGCGCTGGCCAAGCGCATCCGGGACCTGGGGCAGACGGCGGTCGCGCTGACCGATCACGGCGTGATGTACGGCGCCGTGGCCTTTTACAAGGCCTGCCGCGCCGCGGGCGTCAAGCCCATCATCGGCTGCGAGGTCTACGTCGCCCCGCGCGGCATGACAGACAAGGAGCACGGCCGCGACAACGACTATTCCCACCTGATCCTGCTGTGCAAAAACGAGACGGGTTACCGCAATCTCTGCTATCTCGTATCGATGGCCTTCACCGAGGGCTTTTACATCCGCCCGCGCATCGACTGGGCGCTCCTGAAGGAGCACGCCGAGGGCCTGATCTGCCTCTCCGGCTGTCTCGCCGGGGAGATCCAGCAGAAGATCATCCACGACGACTACGCCGGGGCGAAGGAGCGCGCGCTGTGGCTGCGCGAGGTGTTCGGCGAGGACTTCTATCTCGAGATCCAGGACCACGGTATCCGCGAGGAGCGTGTGGCCGCCCGCGGCTGCGACCGCATCCGCCGCGAGACGGGCATCCCGCTCGTGCTGACGAACGACGCGCACTACATCGAACGCGGCGACGCCTATTATCAGGACGTGCTGATGTGCATCCAGATGGGCCGCACCGTCGACGATCCCGTGCGCATGAAGTTCGAGTCGCAGGAGCTGTTCTTAAAAGACGAAGCGGAGATGCGCGCGCTCTACCCCGACTGGCAGGAGGCCGCGGACAACACGGTGAAGATCGCCGAAAAGTGCGATTTCGACTTTGCCTTCGGCCACTATCACCTGCCGCGCTTCAAGCTGCCGGCGGGCGAAACGGACAGCGACGCCTATCTCCGGAAGCTCTGCGAAAAGGGCTTTCGCGAGCGCTACGGCGACCGCCCCGAGGTCCGCGAGCAGCTGGACTATGAGCTGGGCGTCATCGAAAAGATGGGCTTTGTCGACTACTTCCTGATCGTGCAGGACTTCATCAACTACGCCAAGAGCCGCGACATCCCCGTCGGCCCCGGCCGCGGCAGCGCCGCGGGCAGCGTCGTGTCCTACTGCCTGCACATCACGGACGTCGACCCGATCAAATACAGCCTGTTCTTCGAGCGCTTCCTCAACCCCGAGCGCGTGTCCATGCCGGATATCGACGTGGACTTCTGCGTCAACCGCCGCGGCGAGGTCATCGATTACGTCACGCGGCTCTACGGCGCGGACCACGTCGCGCAGATCGTCACCTTCGGCACGATGGCCGCGCGCATGGCGATCCGCGACGTTGCGCGGGCGCTGGACATCTCCTACGCCGACGCGGACGCCGCCGCCAAGCAGATCCCGGCGACGCCGGGCCTGAACATCACCATCGACGAGGCGCTGCGGCTCTCGAAGCCGCTCAAGGAGCTCTACGACGGCGACGAGAAGATGAAAAAGCTCATCGACACGGCCCGCGCGCTCGAGGGCATGCCCCGCCACGCCTCCACGCACGCCGCCGGCGTTGTCATCACCGAAAAGCCGGTCTACGAGTACGTCCCGCTGGCGAAGAACGACGAGTCTGTCGTCTGCCAGTACCCGATGACGACGCTCGAGGAGCTGGGCCTGCTGAAAATGGACTTTCTCGGGCTGCGCAACCTCACGGTGCTCAAGGACGCCGAGGACATGGTGCGCCGCCGCAGCCCCGATTTCCGCATCGACGCGGTGCCGGACGACGACGCCGAGACCTTCCGCATGCTCTCGGAGGGAAAGACCTCCGGCGTGTTCCAGCTTGAAAGCGCGGGCATGACCGGCGTGTGCACCGGTCTCAAGCCGCAGAGCATCGAGGACATCACCGCCGTCATCGCGCTCTACCGCCCCGGCCCGATGGACTCGATCCCCCGCTTCATCGAGTGCTCGGCCCACCCGGAGAAGATCCGCTATAAGCACGAGCTGCTGCGTCCGATCCTGGACGTGACCTACGGCTGCATCGTTTATCAGGAGCAGGTCATCGAGATCTTCCGCCGCCTCGCGGGCTTTTCTCTCGGCCAGGCCGACATGATCCGCCGCGCGATGAGCAAGAAAAAGCACGCCGTCATCGACGCCGAGCGCGTGGCCTTCGTCCGCGGCGACCCCAAGCGGAACATTCCCGGCGCGCTGGCCAACGGCGTGTCCGAGACCGTCGCGAATTCGATCTACGACGAGATCCTCGACTTCGCCAGCTACGCCTTCAACAAGGCCCACGCCGTCAGCTACGCGATCGTGGCCTACCGCACGGCCTACATGAAGCGCCACCACCCGCGCGAGTACATGGCCGCGCTGCTCACGAGCGTGCTGGAAAACAGCGCGAAGGTGGCCGAGTATATCGCCGAGTGCCGCGAGATGGGCATCCGCCTGCTGCCGCCGGACGTCAACGAGTCCGAGGCCAACTTCACGGTCTCGGGCGAGAACATCCGCTTCGGCCTCGTCGCGATCAAGGGCATCGGCTGGGGCGTGATCAACGGTCTGGTGGCCGAGCGCGCGCTCGGCGGGGAATTCCGCAGCTTTGAGGAGTTCTGCCGCCGCATGGCGGGCAAGGACCTGAACCGCCGCGCGATCGACAGCCTGATCCGCTCCGGCGCCTTCGACAGCATGGGCTATCGGCGCCGTGCGCTCGTGCAGATCGCCGGACCGGTCATCGACAGCGTCAACCGCGCGCAGAAGGAGAACATCGACGGTCAGTTCGACCTCTTCGGCGACGGGGCCGGGCGGGAGGAGATCGCCTCCATCCCGATCCCGGACGTGGAGGAATACACCGCGCGGGAGAAGATGGCCATGGAGAAGGAGGCCACGGGGCTGTATCTCTCCGGCCATCCGATGGACGAATACCGCGAGATCGTGCGGCGTATCGGCGCCGCGCCGATCGGCGCGCTGCTGAACGACTTCGCCCCGGGAGGAGAACACCGCTTCTCCGACGGCCAGCTCGTCACGCTCGCGGGCGTGATCTCCTCGGCCCGCACGCGCACGACGAAAAACAACAGCCTGATGAGCTACGTCGTGCTCGAGGACGATTCCGGCTCGATGGAGCTGATCGTGTTCCAGAAGACGCTCGACGCCTGCGGCGCCTTCATCCGCGAGAACGAGATCGTGATCGCGAAGGGCCGCGTCTCGGCGCGCGACGAAAAAGAGCCGCAGCTGATGTGCGACTCGATCCGTCCGATCGCGGACGCGGCCCCGGCCGGCTCGCCGGCAAAGGAGCAGGGGCTGCGGAAGCTCTACGTCAAGCTGCCCTCGCGCGAGGATCCGCGGCTGCGGCATCTGGAGCTGGTGCTCAAGATGTTCCCGGGCAGCGATCAGATGGTCATCTGGTGCGAGCGCGAGCAAAAGCGCATCGGCGCGCGCTGCCAGATCCACGAGGTCCTGCTCGACGAGCTGCGCGAGACCTTCGGCGCGGACAACGTGGTGGTGAAGTAGGTTTTGATTGCCGATCATTTTGCCCATGAGAAAGTGGACAAAAAGAGAAAGCACGCCAAAGGGGGGAAGATTCCGATTTCTTCCCCCCTTTGGAATTCCCCTAATTGAAACGGCAAAGGAGGGGACTTCTCCCCTCCTTTGATCCACCCTGT
>JAFSNA010000024.1 GCA_017447645.1 Oscillospiraceae bacterium | reverse complement strand
TACCGTCCCAACGTCCTCACCCGCGGGCTGTACTACCGCGGCGTGGACTGATCCTTCCCTCCGGAGGAAACGAAAACACATGCGTTTTATTCTGGCCTCGGCCTCTCCGCGCCGGAGAGAGCTGATGGAGATGCTCGGCGTGCCCGGGCTGCTCGTCCGCCCCGCGCAGGGCGAGGAAAAAGCCGATCCCTCGCTTTCGCCGCCGGAGCTGGTCTGCGCTCTCGCCGCCGCCAAGGCGCGCGAGGCCGCCGCGGAGGCGGAGGACGGCGACGTCGTCGTCGCCGCGGACACGATCGTCGTGTACGGAGGCCGCGTCTACGGCAAGCCGCGCACGGCGGACGAAGCCGCTGAGATGCTCCGCACGCTCTCGGGGAACACGCACGAGGTCTACTCCGGCGTGTGCGTCGTCCGCGGCGGCGTCGAGCTCTGCCGCGCCGACCGCTCGGCCGTCAGCTTCCGCACGCTCTCCGAGAGCGAGATCGAACGCTATATCGCGACCGGCGAGCCGATGGACAAGGCCGGCGCATACGGCGCCCAGGGCAAGGGCGCGCTCTTCGTCGAGCGGATCGACGGCGACTTTTTCAACGTCATGGGCCTGCCCCTGTGTCTGCTGGGGGAAATGCTCAAAGAGCAAGGAGTTGAACTTCTTTGAAGGAATACATCAGAAAATACGGCGTGCGCGTGGGCGTGATCGTGGCCTCCGTCGCGCTGATCATCGCGCTGTCCTCCGCCGCGAGGGGCGGGCAGATCAGCCTGCTGCACAACGTATCGGGCGTGCTGATCTCCCCGGTGCAGAAGGTCGTGAGCTCGGCCGTCAACTGGTTCGACACGATCTACGGCTATCTCTACAAGTACGACAGCCTGCTCGCCGAGAACGAGTCGCTGCGCAGCCAGCTCGCCGACGCGCAGCAGTCCGCGCGCGACGGCATCGCCGCCTCGGAGGAAAACGTCCGCCTGCGCCGCCTGCTCGAGCTGCGCGAAAAGCACGCGGACTACGTTTTCGAGTCCTGCAAGGTCGTGCTCTGGTCCTCGTCGAACTGGGCGCACAGCTTCACGATCTCCAAGGGCGCGAGCTCAGGCATCGAGCTGGGCGATCCGGTCGTGACCGAGTACGGCGCCGTGGTCGGTCAGGTGACCGAGCTGGGCGAGACCTGGGCCACCGTCTCGACGCTCATCGACGTCGACATGAGCGTGGGCGCCTTCGTCGGCGACACGGGCACCTCCGGCATCGTCATGGGCGAGTATTCGTTCATGAAGAAAAAGCAGGCCAAGCTGACCTTTCTGGCCGACGGCGCGCACATCTACGTCGGCGACGAGGTGCTGACCTCCGGCAACGGCGGCGCCTTCCCGCAGGGCCTGGTCATCGGCAAGATCATCGCCGTGCAGACCGAGGCCGGCGGTCAGATCGAATACGGCGTGGTCGAGCCGCAGGTCGTGTTCGACTCGCTGGTACAGGTTTTCGTCATCAAGGACTTTGAAGTGGTGGAGTAAATTGTTTGAACGCCTGATAAAAAAAGATCTTTTCAAGGACTTTCTCACGCCCCGGCGTCTGCGGCGCATCCTGTGGTACGGCGTCTACATGCTGGTGGTGCTGATCGTGCAGGACATGGTGCTCACGCAGATCCGCCCGGGCGGCGTCTGCGCTTTCATCCCGCCCGCCGCCGTCGCCGCCGTCGCCATGTTCGAGGGCGCGATCCCCGGCGTGGTCTTCGCGCTGGTAATGGGCATCTTCACTGACATGTTCACGCCCGGCACGCTGATCACCTACACCCTGCTCTTCCCGGCGATCGCCTTCGGCGTGGGCATGCTCGCGCAGTTTTTCGTCAACCGCCGCTTCATGGGCTTCATGCTGCTCGCGCTCGCGGCGCTGGTGCTCACGGCGCTGGTGCAGACGCTGGTCATCGCGCTCAAGAGCGCCGGCTCCTTTGCCGCGATCTGGACGGCGCTGCTGCAGACGCTCTGGTCGCTTCCCTTCGCGGCGCTGGTCTATTTCCCGCCCGCGAAATGGATCGAATGACGCTCTGGGAAAGGAACACGCCATGAACAAACTGATCTCCAAAGAGCGCGTCCTGGTCATGGGCGTCCTGCTGTTCTTTCTGCTGGTGCTCTATTTCATCTTCCTCTACAACGTTTCGATCATCAAGGGGGAAGAGTATTACAGCGCCAGCAGCGAGCTGCAGCACAAGGAGGAGACCGTCACCGCCGCGCGCGGCGACATCCTCGACCGCTACGGCCGCGTGCTCATCAGCAACAAGGAATGCTACAACCTGACGATCGACACCGGCAAGCTGTTTGCCAGCGAGGACCCCAACGGCGTCCTGCTCGAGCTGATCGACATGGTCGAGAAGTACGGCGACACCTATATCGACGACCTGCCGATCTCGATGGAGCCTCCCTTTGAATACGACCCGAACATGACCGAGATCCAGCGCACGATGCTGGAGGCCTATTTCAAGGACAAGCAGAAGAGCCTGCCCGAGAATCCGACCGCGGTCGAGCTCCTGAGCTATATGCGCAAGCGCTACGACATCGACAGCAACTACTCGGCCGAGGATATGCGCAAGATCGCGGGCCTGCGCTACTCCATCAACGTCCGTTACGCGATCAACACCGCCGAGTACGTCTTCGTCCAGGACGCCAGCATGAAGCTGATCACCTCCATCATGGAGACCAAGCTCGCCGGCATCCAGGTCAAGCGCGCCTTCACCCGCGACTATCAGACGAACTACGCCGCACACATCCTGGGCTACACGGGCCTGATGACGCAGGAGGAATACGAGCGCTATTCGCTGCTCGACTACTCCACCGACGCGATGGTCGGCAAGGACGGCATCGAGTACGCCTTTGAGAACTATCTGCACGGCAACGACGGCAAGGTCTTCGTGACGCGCACCGCCAACGGCACCGTGCTCGCCAACCAGTATGAGAAGGAGCCGCAGCCCGGCAACCACGTCTACATCACGCTCGATATCGTACTGCAGGAGCAGGTGGAGCGTATCCTGGCCAACGGCATCGAGATCCTGATGAGCGAGCGCCGGAACGAAAAGGCCGAGCAGACCGCCATGGGCAACTGGACCTTTGAGGACGGCTACTGGGAGATCACGGGCGGCGCCTGTGTGGTCGTGGACGTCAAGACCGGCGAGCCCCTCGCCATCGCGAGCTGGCCCACCTACGACGTCTCAACGCTTATCGAAAACTACTCCGACGTGCTTGCGATGCCGAACGACCCGCTGTTCAACCGCGCGCTGATGGGCGCCTACGCCCCCGGCTCGTCCTTCAAGCCCTGCACCGCCACGGCGGCGCTCGCGCAGGGCATCATCAACACCAAGGACAAGATCAAATGCAACGGCGTGTTCACCAAGTACGCCGCCAACGGCTACGCGCCCGAATGCTGGATCTGGACCGCCGTCGAGGGCGAGCACTACACCCACGGCGAGCTGACCGTGACCGAGGCGCTGCTGCACTCGTGCAACTACTTCTTCTACACCGTTTCCGACAAGCTGGGCGTCGACGACCTGGGCCGCTTCGCCCACGCCTACGGTCTGGGCGAGCACACCGGCATCGAGCTGACCGAGACGACCGGCAACATGTCCAACCGCGCCAACCACGCCGACTACACCGGCACCGAGTGGCGAATCGGCGATACGCTGCAGGCCGGCATCGGTCAGTCCGACTCGATCTTCTCTCCGATCCAGCTGGCGGAGTACTGCGCCACGGTCGCCAACAGCGGCAAGCGGCACAGCGCCTCGCTGCTCAAATACGTCCGCAGCTACGACTTCGACGAGCTGATCTACGAGCGCAAGCCCGTCGTGCTCAGCGACGTCAACGATCTCAAGGAGGGCGGCATCGGCGACTTCAACTGGGCCGCGATCCAGGAGGGCATGAAGCTGGTGGCCAACGACATCGTCAACAACCAGTCCGTCGCCAAATACTTCTTCGATTATCCCAACTCCAAGCGCGTCGCCGCCAAGACCGGAACGGCCCAGAAGGGCAAGAACATCGTCAACGACGCCATCTTCATCTGCTATGCGCCCTTTGACGACCCGCAGATCGCGATGGCCTTCGTGGTCGAGCGCGGCAAGGCCGGCGCCAACTGCGCCTTCATGGCGCGCCAGGTGCTGGACGCCTACTGGACGATCCGCAGCTATTCCGACACCTCCGAGCACGAGATGGCGCTTCTGAAGTAACGGAGGGCCTGTAAAAAAATCCCGGCGCGAAACAGTTTTTTATTGAACTTTGCGCACGGTGCGTTTATAATGAAGTATCTGAAAGAAACCGGCGATCGACTGTAAAAGCTGCACCGCGGAAGGGAGCAGAATATGAATATCGCATTGATGGCACATGACAGGAAAAAAGAGCTGATGGTTCAGTTCTGCATCGCCTACTGCGGCATCCTGGCCGAGCATTCCCTGTGCGCCACGCACGTCACGGGCAAGCTGGTCAGCGAGGCGACGGGGCTGCCGATCACGCTGTACCTGCACGCCGATCAGGGCGGCGCCCAGCAGATCGGCGCGCGCATCTCCTTCAACGAGATCGACCTGGTGCTCTTTTTCTGCGACCCGGCCAATCCCAACGGCTTTGACGACATCAACAAGATCGAGCGGCTGTGCGACCAGTATCAGATCCCCTTTGCGACCAACGCCGCCACGGCCGAGGTGCTTGTGCAGGGTCTGCGCCGCGGCGATCTCGACTGGCGCAACATCGTCAATCCGCAGAGGCGCTGATCGGGCATACAACCGGGCAAAACACAAACCGCAGGGCGCAACGGTACGGTCTGCGGTTTTTTCATTGAATATCCTCGAAAGGACTTGTTTTTATGGCCACTGTCACACCGCGTACGCTCTCCGGCTTCATGGAGCTGCTCCCCGCCGATCAGCTGAAGTTTGAGCGCATGCTCTCTCTCCTGCGCGAGACCTATTCCTCCTACGGCTTCACGCCGCTGGACACGCCCGTGATCGAGGCGGCCGAGGTGCTGCTCGCCAAGGGCGGCGGCGAGACGGAAAAGCAGATCTACCGCTTCACCAAGGGCGATAACGACCTGGCCCTGCGCTTCGATCTCACGGTGCCGCTGGCGAAATACGTCGCCGCGCACTACGCCGAGCTGTCCTTCCCCTTCCGCCGCTATCAGATCGGCAAGGTCTATCGCGGCGAGCGCGCCCAGCGCGGCCGCTTCCGTGAGTTTTATCAGGCGGACATCGACGTCATCGGCGACGGCAGCCTGG
>JAFSNA010000023.1 GCA_017447645.1 Oscillospiraceae bacterium | reverse complement strand
GCGCTCTCCGTCCGCTGACGGTGATAGCCTACTGTAAATTCTTTCGTCTCCATAGTATGTCTCTCCGTCTCCGCAAATTCCGCTTCCGGCTCGCCGTCGTCCTCGTCCTCGTATTCGTCCTCGTCCTCATCCTCGTCTTCGTCGTCATAGTCGTCGTGCCGTCCGCCGAAGAGGACGAACAGGATAAAGACCAGACAGAAGACCGTGATGAAAATGTCCGCGACGTTGAACACGGGCGCGCCGTTTTTGAAGATGGACAGCGACTTGAGGAAGACCGGAGCGAACATGTCCTGCACATAGCCGCTCAGCAGACGGTCGATGCAGTTGGACAGTCCGCCGGCCATGATGAACAGCAGGCTCCAGCGGCCGACGGGGGCCTTGATCAGCTTCGTCGCGAGCGCGATGATCACGAAGATCGTGAACACGGCGCAGATGATGATGAAGAGCATCCCTGCGTTCTTCTCGCTCAGGAACCCGAAGGCGGCGCCGTCGTTATGGACGTTCTGCAGCTCGAGCACGCCGGGGATCAGATCGATCTTGCCGGCCTCGAAGGGGATGTGTCCGGCGACCCAAAACTTCGTCCACTGGTCGAGGATGATGACCAGCAGCGCAACAATGGCATACAGCATAATACGCTCCTATCTGCCGCGGTGCGCGGCATGGGATTTCGCGCCGCATATCCGATCGCGGCGATGTCTGTGAAGAAAGAAGAGGCTCAGAGCTTTGCGACGACCGCGGCGCAGCGCGGGCAAAGGCCGGTTTCGGGGTCGGCCTGCTCGGTCTGCATCCAGCAGCGCGGGCACTTTGTGCCGGGCGCCTCGATGACGGAGACCGTCAGCGAGGGGTTCTCCGAGCCCCGGCCGACGACCGCGTCGGGAGCGGGCTCGTCGTCGGAGATCAGGCACTTCGAGACGATGAAGAGCTCGGCGAGATCCATGTCGGAGATCTTTTCGATCTTCTCGCGGCTCTCGCCAGCGGCGCGCAGCGTGACGGCGGCCTCGAGCGGCTTGCCGATGCGCTTGTCGGCGCGCGCGGTCTCGAGCACGCCGTTGACGTCGTTGCGCACGGAGATCAGCGCGTTCCACTTCTCCAGCTCGCTCTCGGAGAGGGCGTACGCGGCAAAGGGCCGGTTCATCTCGTTGAGCAGCACGTTGCGCGGATCGTCGCCGCTGCGGTGCGGCATGGCCTGCCAGATCTCATCGCAGGTGAAGGCGAGGATCGGCGCGAACATCCTGGTCATGCTGTCGAGGATCAGGAACAGCGCGGTCTGCGCGCTGCGGCGCTTGAGGCCGTTGCGCTCCTCGCAGTAGAGACGGTCCTTGATGATGTCGAGATAGAAGCTCGACAGGTCGACCACGCAGAAGTCGTTGATCGCGTGGGAGACGACGTGGAACTCGTAATTGTCATAGGCCGCGTCCGCCTTCTCGATCAGCGCGTTGAGCCGCGTGACGGCCCAGCGGTCGAGAGGCAGCATGTCCGCCGGGGCGACGAGATCGTCGGCGTCGAAGCCGTCGAGGTTGCCCAGGCAGTAGCGCGCGGTGTTGCGGAATTTCAGGTAATTCTGGCTCAGCTGCCGGAAGATCTCCTTCGAGCAGCGCACGTCGACGTGGTAGTCGGACGAGCCGGCCCAGAGACGGATCATATCCGCGCCGAACTCCTTGATGATGTCGGCGGGATCGACGCCGTTGCCCAGCGACTTGTGCATCGCGCGGCCCTCGCCGTCGACGGTCCAGCCGTGGGTGATGCACTCGCGGTACGGGGCGCCCTTGCCGAGCGCGCCTACCGCGACGAGCAGCGAGCTCTGGAACCAGCCGCGATACTGGTCGCCGCCCTCCATATACATGTCGGAGGGCCAGAAGCCCTGGTCGCGCTGCATGGCGGCAAAGTGGGTCGAGCCGGAGTCGAACCAGCCGTCGAGCGTGTCGGTCTCCTTCGTGAAGTGCGTGCCGCCGCAGTGCGGGCAGACGAAGCCCTTCGGAAGGATCGCTTCGGCCTCGCGGTCGAACCAGGAGTTGCTTCCCTCTTTTTCAAACAGGGAGGCGACGGCCTCGATCGACTCGTCCGTGCAGACGGGCTTATGGCAGTCCTCGCAGTAGAACACGGGGATCGGCAGGCCCCAGCGGCGCTGACGGGAGATGCACCAGTCCGCGCGTTCGCGGATCATGGCGCCCATGCGCTCCTTGCCCCAGGCGGGGATCCAGCGCACGTCCTCGCAGGCCTTGACGGCCTCTTCCTTAAAGGAGTCGACCGAGCAGAACCACTGCGGCGTCGCGCGGAAGATGACCGGGTTCTTGCAGCGCCAGCAGTGCGGATAGCTGTGGATGATCTCCTCGCTGGCGAAGAGCGCGCCGCTCTGCCGCATGTCGGAGACGATGATGGGGTTGGATTCCTCGGTGGTGAGCCCGGCGTACTTGCCGGCATAGTCGGTGTGACGGCCCTGGTCGTCCACGGGCACGACCATCTCGATGCCGTATTTCAGGCAGCTCTGATAGTCCTCGACGCCGAAGCCCGGCGCGGTATGGACAAGTCCGGTGCCGGAGTCCATCGTGACGTAGTCGGCCAGCAGCACATAGGAGCTCTTGTCCAGGAAGGGGTGCTGCGCGAGCATGTGCTCGAAGAAGCTGCCCTCATGCAGTTCGACGATCTCCCAGTCGGCGACGCCGCCGGCCTTCATCGCGCTCTCGATCAGCGCTTCGGCCACGACCAGCATCTCGCCGGAGGGGAGCTTTACGACGGCATAGCTGTCGCCGGGGGAGAGGGCGATGGCAAGGTTGCCCGGCAGGGTCCAGGGCGTGGTCGTCCAGATCAGGAAGGAGAGCCTGGAGAGGTCCAGGTGGGAGAGCTTTCCGAGGTCGTCCTTCATCGGGAAGCGGACGTACACGGTCGTGACCGGGTCGTCCTGGTACTCGATCTCGGCCTCGGCCAGCGCGGTCTCGTCCTTGGGGCACCAGTAGACGGGCTTGAGGCCCTTGTAGATATGCCCGTTGCGGTACATCATGCCGAAGATGCGGATCTCGTCGGCCTCGAAGCCCTTGTCCATCGTGAGATAGGGATGCTCCCAGTCGCCGACGACGCCGAGCCGCTGGAAGCCCTCGCTCTGGATGCCGACATACTTGAGCGCGTAGTCGCGGCAGGCGCTGCGGAAGTCCGCCACGCTCATGGCCTTGTGGTTGAGCTTCTGCTCCTTGATGATCGCGCTCTCGATGGGCATGCCGTGGTTGTCCCAGCCGGGGATGTAGGGCGTGTAATAGCCGCGCATCGCGTACAGGCGGGTGATGAAGTCCTTGATGGACTTGTTCAGGGCGTGGCCCATGTGGATATTGCCGTTGGAGAAGGGAGGGCCGTCGTGCAGATTGAAGCGGGGCCTGCCCTCGTTTTTCTTCAGCAGCTCCTCGTAAAGATGCTCCTCCTGCCAGCGCTTGAGCATCTCGGGCTCGCGCTTGGGCAGGCCGGCGCGCATCGGGAAATCGGTTTTCGGGAGGTTGAGGGTGGAATTGAAGTCCTGTGCCATCGGTGTTACTCCTGGAAAAGAAAGATAGGGAGAGGCGCGCGCAGATGCGC
>JAFSNA010000022.1 GCA_017447645.1 Oscillospiraceae bacterium | reverse complement strand
GGCCTCGACGGTCTTCTGGGTCGGGCTCATGATGTCGATGAGGCGCTTGTGGGTGCGGCGCTCGAACTGCTCGCGGCTGTCCTTATATTTATGGACGGCGCGGAGGATCGTGACGATCTCGGTCTTGGTCGGCAGGGGGATGGGACCGGACACCTTCGCGTCGGTGCGCTTGGCAGCCTCGACGATGGTTTCGGCGGCCTTGTCGATCAGCTGATGATCGTAAGCCTTGAGACGGATGCGGATCATGTTTTTGTTGCTTGCCATGGTGTTTTTCTCCTTTTTTCGTACGTTTTTCCGGCGGCATTGGGGACCGCCCTTCCTGCGTACGGACGAAACCTCAAATTCCTGTACACACAACCGTGCGTATCAGACCACGTCCGAAAAACAAACCGGCTCTCTTCAAGCCGGTCGATCCCCCGTCCATGCGATATACGCGTGTACCGGATAGGTTTCTTCCCGCCCGATCGTGCATCCGGACAAAAGCCGGACGCCGGACATACTCCACGGAAGTTACCTCGCTCTTTTTCGCGAGCAATCTCCCGCTTCATCGCAGTGCGCATACGTGTGCCTTACACGCGCGCTTGAATAATATAACAGAGCGGTTACAGAAAGTCAAGCGTTTTTTCGTGATTTTTGCAGAAATTTTTGCCTCATTTTTGTATAAGCCTACAAATTGTTTTTCTGCGCGCGGAAGGCCTGTATCTTGTGCCTCTCCGCGCTGCGCCGGAGGCGTTTCGCCCTCTCTCTACGATCCGTAGAGCCGCTTCCGGCCCTTCTCTACTCCTCCTTTCCGCGGGCGTAGAGCCCCTTCCGGCAAGGGTAGTTTGCCTTTTGCGGGGCAGACGGCCTATACTGGCCCCGGACGGTACCCGCGTCCGACTATCCTGTTTCATGGGAGGGATATGATGAGCTTTACCATTCTGACCGATACCTCGGCCAATCTGCCGAAGGCCTATCTGCGCCGGCACAATATCCGCACGATCCCCTATACCTTTATGATCGACGGCCGTGAGCTCGGCGAGGACTTCTCCTTCGAGGGCGGCCGCTTTTACGGCGACATGCGCCGCGGGAAGATCGTGACCACCTCGCAGATCCCGCCGCAGCGCTATATGGATTTCTTCCGCAGCGAGCTCGCGCTGGGCCGCGACGTGCTGTTCGTGAGCATGTCCTCGGGCATCAGCGGCTCGTACAACTCCGCCTGCATCGCGGCGGAAGAGCTGCGTGCGGAATTCCCGGATCGGAAGCTCCGCCTGGTCGACGCGCTGGGCGCCTCGCTGGGCGAGGGGCTGCTGGTGGTCTGGGCCGTGCGCGACCGCAAAAACGGCCTGAGCGTCGACGAGACGGCCGACCGCCTGCTCGAGCGGCGCTACGGCATGTGCCAGGTCTTCACCGTGGACGATCTGCGCTATCTCAAGCGCGGCGGACGGCTGTCGAATCTCGCGGCCGCGGTCGGCACCGTGCTGCAGATCAAGCCGCTGCTCAAGGGCGACAACGAGGGCAAGATCGTCTGCTTTGACAAGCTGCGCGGACGCAGACGTGCGATCGAGGCGATGGCCGAAAAGTTCAACGCCTGCGCGCTCCCCCAGGCCGGGCAGACCATCGGCATCGCGCACGCCGACTGCGAGGAGGATATGAACTATCTGATCTCGCTGCTGCGGCGCGTGCGCGAGGGGCTCGACATCATGACCGTCTGCTATGAGCCGGTGACCGGCTCGCATGTCGGTCCCGGCACGCTGGCGCTGTTCTTCGAGGGCAGCAAGGCCTTTCGATAAAGATAATAGCATAAAGGAAAGAGCTTCGGGCAAAACCGAAGCTCTTTCCTTTATGACGGATCCGTCCCGGCGGCTCCCCCTCCGGGGAGGCATGGGACGTCCTTTGGCCGCCGCTATGAGCGCTTTTCCTCTTTCACCTGGCGCTCCAGCTCCTTTGCCTCCCGGAGCAGCGCGGAGGCGCCCGCGTACAGGCGCTCCCCCGCCGCGGTCAGCGCAAAGTGCGCCCGGTCGCGCTCGCAGAGCGTCACGCCCAGCTCCCGCTCCAGCGCGGAGACGGCGCGCGAGACCGAGGAATGGCTTTTGTACAGCCGCCGCGCGGCGGCGGAAAAGCCGCCTGTCTCACACAGCGCGGCAAAGACACGCAGCTGCTCGAGCTCCATCAGAAGTTGAAGGTGTGCGGCAGCAGCTCGGAGAGCTTGTAGCTGACGTAGCGGTCGCCCGCCTTGGCGCAGAGCACCTCCATCCCGGGCGAGAACTCGGCGAGGAACTGGCGGCAGGCGCCGCAGGGCGTGCACCAGTTTTCGCTGTCGGCGTAGATGGCGATGCGCCGGAAGCTGCGACGGCCCTCGCTGACGGCCTTGCAGCAGGCGGTGCGCTCGGCGCAGATCGTGCTGCCGAGGGCGGCGTTCTCCACGTTGCAGCCGGTGAAGACCGTGCCGTCGTCGCACTCGAGCGCGGCGCCGACGGGGAAATGGGAATACGGAACGTAGGCGTTCATCGAGGCCGCCTTGGCCCGGGACATCAGTTCTCTGTCAGTCATGTCGTTTTTCTCCTTTGTGTCAGCTCAGGTCTATTTCCCAGTTGGCAAAGTTATAAAGGGGATTGCCGGCGTTGGCGTCCACGCCCTTGACGACGCCGCGGTGGGTGATGATCTGCTGCTTCTCGAAGCCCAGGGGGATGATCGTGGCGTTGTTGCTCAGATAATAGCAGAAGGCATAGTACAGGGTGGCCCGCCCGGAATCGCCCGAGGCGAGGTATTTATTGATATAGGTCTCGTAGTTTTCGTCCCGCGAGCGCGTGAAGTTGATGTTCGTGTTCTCGTTGTCCTCGTCGCGGACCTGCAGGATCTCGGTCATGTCAAAGTCGTTGCGCAGCTTGACCTCGGCGTAGTACATGTCGTAGACCACCGTGCGGTTCTCGCCGATCTCGATCTCGCCGTCCTCCAGGGCCTTGAGATAGTCTTCCCAGGACAGTTCGTAGATCTTGACCGTGATGCCGATGGAGTTCATGTCCTGGGCAAATTTGCGCGCCATGCCGGCCTTCGCGCTCGAGTCGCTGCAGAGGATCATCGTAAAGGTCAGCTCGCCCGAGCCGGACAGGCTGTCGAAGCGGCCGTCGCCGTCCGCGTCCTTTACGCCGAAGTTCTGCAGGATCTGCTTGCAGGTGTCCAGATCGAAGCTCAGCGAATCGGCCAGCTCCTTCGGATAGGCCGCGCAGGTCGGGTACATCGGCACAGCGGAAGCCACGCCGTTGCCGTGCAGCATGTTCTCGGCGAGATACTCGCGGTCGAAGGCGTACTGCAGCGCCGCGCGGATGTTGTTGTAGCGGCAGGTGGGGCTCTCCTCGTTGAAGGCGATATAGTGCATGTTCGTCGTGGGGAAGGTGCGCGTCTCGTTCGAGCTGGCGTAGCCGAGGTTGGTATAGCTGCTCGGATCGTTGACGATCACGTCGACGTAGGAATCCTCGAAGGCGGAGATGATGTCCTCGGCCGTGAAGTACTCCTTGAGATAGATCACGTCCACCGGCAGATGGTCATAGCCGTTGTGGCCGTTAAAGGCCAGCAGCTGCGTCCCGTCCTCGTTGTACATGTACGGGCCGCTGCCCAGCGGGTGCGGGTCGCCGTTCGTGCCCACCTTGACGACGGGGATGTTCAGCAGCTTGATGAACTGCTTGTTGGGGATGCCCAGCTCGATGATCAGCTGCGTCTCGGTCCAGGAAATACCCTTGACGCTGGCGAAGCGGCCGGTGTAGCGGTCGGAATGGATGCAGTACTCGATGGACATGCGCATGTCGTTGCCGCGGACGGGCGAGCCGTCGTGGAAAACGTGCGTGGTGTCATAGGTCAGCGTCCAGACCCTGCCGTCCTCCGAGACACTCCACTCTTTGATCAGCCCCGCGCCCTCGATGACCTCGAAGTTGTTGTCGATCTCGACGAGGTTTTCGTACACGAGCGAGCAGATCAGCTGGTTGGAATGGTTCGTGGCGACGGAGGGATTGAGCGAAAAGTTGCTGTTGGAGTTGAGCGAGAACACGTGGTCCGCCGCGCGGCCCTTCTCGATGTCCCTGCCGCCCGTGGAGGTCGGAACGCCGCCCGTGCCCGTGTCCCTCCCTCCGCAGCCCGCCAGGAACAGCATCGCCGCGGCGAGCATGAGGACCATTGTCCGTTTTAATATGTTTCTCATCTTTTACCTCAATACGATGGCGGCCGCCTGGCTGCCGCGCTGTCCTCTGGTATAGCGGTGCGACCAGTATTTATCGTGCAGACAGTATGTACACTCGTCCGACACGTCGATGTTTTCCTCCCGCAGGCCGAGCCGGATCAGACGGCGCCTGTTCGCCGCGCGCAGATCCACCAGGGTCTTGCCGTCCGCACGGCGGACGAAGAGGCCCTCGGTGTCGCCGCCGAGCCAGGCCGCGATCGCGTCCGGCACGTCGTCGTCCGTCTCGAAGCAGCACGCCCCGATGGCAGGGCCGAGCGCGCAGCAGATCTTCTCCCGCTCCGCGCCGAGGGCGCACATGGCCTCGACGGCGTTTTTCAGGATGTCGCCCACCGAGCTGCGCCAGCCGCAGTGTACGGCGGCGATCACGCCGGCCTCGCTTTCACAGAGGAGGGCGGGTACGCAGTCTGCCGTGAAGCACATCAGCGGCAGCCCCCGCACGGCGGTGACCAGACCGTCCGCCTCGTAGGGAACGGCGGACATGCAGACATGGCGGTCCGCCTCCGTCACGGTGCGGACAACGCTGCCGTGGACCTGCTTGGTGACGGCCGCCTCGTCGATCCCCGCGCCCATCAGCGCGCAGACGCGGCGGTAGTTTTCGCGCACGGCCGCCGGATCGTCGCCGCGGTTGGAGCCGAGGTTCAGCGAGGCGAAGATCCCCCCGCTGACGCCGCCGAAGCGCGTCGTAAAGGCGTGCCGCGCCCCGATCACGGACGAGGTCATATAGACCAATTCGTTTTCCCTGTTTTCAATAAACATTTCCCAAAACCAGACTCTAAAAACTACTGATTGCGCCCGCAGCACTCTTTGTACTTCAGCCGGCGGCTCCCGTCGGCCTTCATCCTGCCGCAGGGGCAGGGATCGTTGCGGCCGGGCTTGGGGACCTTCTTGACGGGCTTTTTCTTCGCCGGCTCGCCGCCGACGTTGGCCGCGGCGTTCTTCGCCACGGACTTGCGCTCGACCGGCGCTTCCTTGCGGACGCGGACGGTGAAGAGACGGCGCACGGTCTCCTCGCGGATGCCCTGCACCATGGCCTCGAACATGTCGAAGCCCTCCTGCTTGTAGGCGTCGATCGGCTTGGTGTTGCCGTAGCCGCGCAGGCCGATGCCGCGCTTGAGCTCGTCCATCGCGTCGATATGGTCCATCCAGTACTCGTCGACCACGCGCAGCATGATCACGCGCTCGAGCTCGCGCAGCAGAGGCGTCGCGCCGTCGGGCATCAGACCGAATGCCTCCTCGCGCGCGCTGTAGGCCGCCCGCGCGTGACGCTCGACGAGCTCCGTGAGCTTGTCGCACTTGATGTAGCCGCCGAGGGCGTTGAGATCGAATTCCCCGCGGTGCAGGAAGAGCTTTTCAAAGGGCTGCAGCGCGTCGTCGAGCTGCTGCTGGCTCTCCGCGCCGCCGCCGCCGAGCGCGTCGTTGACCGTGGTGCGGATGAAGTCGTGCGTCATGGACAGGATCTGCTCGCGCAGGTCCGCGCCGTCGAGCACCTTGCGGCGCTCGCCGTAGATGATCTCGCGCTGCTGGTTCATGACGTCGTCGTATTCCAGCACGCTCTTGCGCGTCTGGAAGTTGCGGCTTTCGACGGTCTTCTGCGCCTGCTCGATGGCGCCCGAGAGCATTTTGTTGTCCAGAGGCATGTCCTCGTCGACCTTGAGCGCCTCCATCATGTTCATGATGCGCTCGGAGCCGAAAAGGCGCATGATGTCGTCGTCGAGCGAAAGGAAGAAGCGGCTTTCGCCGGGGTCTCCCTGGCGGCCGGCGCGGCCGCGCAGCTGGTTGTCGATGCGGCGCGACTCGTGCCGCTCGGTGCCGAGGATGAAGAGCCCGCCCGCGGCCTTGACCTTCTCGGCCTCGGCGGAGGTGACCTTCTTGTGCGCGGCCAGACGCTCGGCAAAGAGCTTTCTCGCCTCGAGGATCGTCTCGTCCTCGGTCTCGGCGTAGCCGGTGGCCTCGGCGATGGCGAGATCGTCAAAGCCGGCCTTGCGCAGGTCGGTCTTGGCGAGGTATTCGGCGTTGCCGCCGAGCATGATGTCGGTGCCGCGGCCGGCCATGTTCGTGGCGATCGTCACGGCGCCGAATTTGCCCGCCTGGGCTACGATCTCGGCTTCCTTTTCGTGATACTTGGCGTTGAGCACGGTGTGCGGCACGCCGCGGCGCTTCAGCAGCGCGGAGATAAACTCGCTCTTTTCGATGGAGACCGTGCCGACCAGCACGGGCT
>JAFSNA010000021.1 GCA_017447645.1 Oscillospiraceae bacterium | reverse complement strand
TCGCCCTTGCCGTCCACGGGACGGCCGAGCGTGTCCACGACGCGGCCCAGCAGGGCCTCGCCCACGGGCACCTCCATCACGCGGCGGGTACGCAGCACGAGATCGCCCTCGCGCAGCTCGTCGTAATTGCCCAGCAGCGCCACACCGACGCTGCCCTCGCGCAGGTCCATGACCATGCCGCGCAGCGCGCCCGGGAAGGCCAGCATCTCGCCCGCCATGACGTCGGACAGGCCCGTGACGCTGCAGATGCCGTCGGAGAGCGAGGCGACATGCCCGATCTGATAGACCTTGACGCCTCCCTCGAAGCGCGAGACCTTTTCTCTCAGTTCTCCCGCGAGATCCTCTCCCTCGCCGGCTCCGGCGAGCGTTTTCCGGGCGCGGCGAAGCTGATCGGCGAGACTGCCGTCAAAGACGGTGTCCCCGACCTCGATCTTCACGCCGCCGATCAGCGCCGGATCGACGCTGACGTTCAGTCTGGCGGGAATGTCCTTCCCGCAGGCCTTCCGGATCCCGTCGGCGACCGCGCGGGCGATGCGCTCGGCTTCGCCTTGCTGCGGCTCCTCGGCAAAACGGACGGAGATGCGCGCCTCGCCCAGGTCGGCAAAGCTCTCCAGCTCGCCGGGATAGGGGCTGTAGTCGGCGACGAACGCGTCGATCTGCCGCCGGCACAGGGCCGCGCGCCGGGATGCGAAACGCTCCTGCGCCAGCAGCGCGGCAGCGGCGTCGGAAATGCTCTGCGCCGACTCCCCGCCGAGCGTACGGCGCAGGTCGGCGCGATCGAGCTCCAGCGTCCGATCGTTCTCCGCGGCAAGACGCGCCGCCTCGTCGGCGACTTTTTCGCGCGCGAGACGGCCGTTCTCCTCGGCCGCAGCCCTGGCCGCGTCAAGGATCTCGCCGCAGGCGCGCTCGCCCGCGGCCTTTGCGTCCGGGATGGCGTCGAGAAGGCGCTCCGCTTCTCTGACGCTCTCGTCGGCCTGCAAAAACGTATTTTTCACTTTTTCACGGTGATCGCGGTATCCCTTGAGCACGATCTTGCGGCCGATGACAAACAGCGCCGCGGCCAGGATCGCGAAGTTGATCAGTCCGTAGACGATATTCCAACCGCTCATGTCCCTCTCATCTCCTTCCCGCTGTCAGTCTTAAAGCTCCGCTTCATTTTTCCTCGCCCAGAAGCCGCTTGGCCAGAATGTCCGCGAGCTCCGGCGTGTCGCCCTCGAGCGAGGCGCGCTCCCGCTCCTGCTCGGAGCGGAGGGCAGCATGCGCGTCCTCAAGCGAACGCGCGGCCTCCTTCTCCGCCTCGGCAAAGGCCTCGCGGCTGCGCTCGGCGTCGACGCGCTGCGCCTCGGCCAGGAGCTCCGCCGCCTTCTCGCGGTGGAGGGCCTTTCCGGCTTCGATCTCCTTCTCGTTCTCCTCGGCGGCAGCGCGGGCCTCGGCCTCCTTTGCCTTGGCCTCATCCAGCCGCGCCTGGCGCGCGTCGAGAAAACGGGAAACGGGCGTATACAGGAAGTGCTTGAGCAGAAAATACAGCAGGAAGAAGTTGACGATGGTCCAGATCAGTTCCGAAACGTTGATGCTCAACATCTCTCAGACTTCCTCCAAAGGCGTTCGATCAGATTTTTCCTATCAGCATGAAGGCGACGAGCATGCCGTAGATCGTCAGCGCCTCCATCAGCGCCAGCGCGATGACGAGCGCGCCGCGGATGTTGCCGGCGGCTTCGGGCTGACGGGCGATGGCGTCCATGGCCTTTGTGGCGGTGACGCCCTGGGCGGTGGCGGTCGCCACGGCGGTGACGGCCAGCGCGATAGCGGCTGCGATTGCGATAGTTCCGGTTGCCATAGTGTGTTCCTCCTCAAATAATCGTACTGTTTTTTATTCTTCTTCCTCTTCGACCGCTTCCGATACATAGATCGAAAGCAGCATTGTAAAGACCATGGCCTGCAGCAGGCAGAACAGCAGGCTCAGGATATTCATGATCAGCGGAACGCCGATCGGAAAGATCGCATAGAGGTTCTCGGTCACGGTCTCCTCGCCGTACATGTTGCCGTAAAGACGCAGCGCCAGCGAGGCGGGGCGGATGAACTGCTCAATCAGGTTCAGCGGCAGCATCAGGATGCACAGATACAGCGGCTGGGCGAAGCTGAGCAGATAGTGCTTCCATCCGCGCTCGCGCACGCCGATGACGTGCGTCGTGAAGAAGGCCACGATCGCAAGGCCCGCCGTGACGGACAGGCTTGCCGTCGGGAGCGCAAAGCCCTTGAGGTGTCCCGCGCCGGGCAGCAGCCCGGAGTAGTTGCAGATGATGATAAAGACAAAAAACGTAGCGAAGACCGGGAAGTACTTCCGCGCGTTCTTCTTTCCGAGCAGGCCCTCATAGTAATCCCGCAGCTTCTCTACCGCGATCTCCGCCGCGCTCTGCAGCGGGCCGGGCACCTCCTTGAGACGACGCGTGGCCAGCCAGGACAGCAGCGTCAATACCGCGATGATCGCCCACATGGTCGTGACGGCGCTCGTCACCTCCAGCGGGCCGATATGAAAGAGGACCGTTGAGCCGTGCTCCATTCGATCACCTCCAAAGCAGGGATGAGAGGCTCTCCGTTCGGGCGGAGATCCTCCGCTCTTCCTATTTTTTGATTAAAACATATTTTTCCCGAAATAGCAAGGAAGAAAAGGCTGTCTCCGCTGTCTCCGCCGTCCGGAAAACCGACGGCCCGGGAAACAAAAAACGGGAACAGCCATGGCTGTTCCCGTTTTGGATTGTGCAAAATGATCAGGCCTTTCTGAAGCGGACGACGCACTCGTACTTCTTGCCGAAGATCTCGGCGTAGATCTTCAGAGGCGTCTCGGAATACTTCAGGCACTCGAACGTGACCTTGTTGCCGTCGTCCTTGTCCACGGTGATCGTGAAGAACTCCTCGTCCTTGTCGTCGCTGCTCCACTTGACCTTGTCGGTGATGGTCAGCGGGGAAACATAGGCGTTGAGGGGCAGGATCTCGCCGGGATAGGTGGTGAATTCCGGCAGCTCTTTGTCATTGAAGCGGATCTGCAGGACCTCGACCGTGGGGGGAGGCGTGGGCGTGGGCGTCGGGACCGGCTCGGCCGAGGGCTGTGCGGGCTCGACGGTCGGGGCGACGGCGGCGGGCTTGTTGGGCTTGACGGAGACGTCCGTGCCGTTGAGGCTCGTCGTCACCATCACGATGACCGCGAGGATCACCGCGGCGACCAGAATCAGACCGAAGATCATCTGCCATCTGGTATTGCTGGCGGCACGCTCATACGAAGCGGTCCCTCCGACGGTGCCGGGCGTGGCGCTCGGCGTGCGGCTGCTCTGTGTGACGCGGCGGGTGCCGCAGTTCGGGCAGCGGCTGCGCAGAGAGGAAAAACGTTCTCCGCAGCGGCGGCATTTGACCTCAGGAATCAAGCTCATGGATCTTCCCCCATTCTATGACAAATGAAAAACAAAACGGTTACTCGGATTTATAATAATAATACAACTTCCGCCGGCGTTCGTCAAGAGCAACTGTGCCCTTCGCGCCGAAAATTCGACGCTCTTCGGCACGCCTCGCCGGGGCTTTCGTCCGTATTCGACGAAAGACACGCGATTTTGTTCCCTTTCGCGCCGTGCGCCTTATTCGGCGGCGCCGCCCTTGGCTTTGGCGTGGGGACGGCGGCGGCGATTGGGCCGCGCGGAGCGCTTTTCCTTCTTCTCCGCGCCCTCGCCGCTCTTGGGAACGGCGCTCTTCTCGGTCTTCCCCGTGAGCTTCACGGGCTTGACGGTCGCCTTTTTCCCTTGGGCCGGCTTCTTCGCCTCGGCGGCTTTGCTCTCGCTCTTCTCGGGGGCGGGCGATTTCTTTTCTCCGCTCTTCTTCTCCCCGCCTCTCCTGCGGCGGCTGCGGCGGCTCTTCCCCTCGCGTGCGCCGCCCTCGGCGGGATGGGGCTCCTCCTTGATCTCCGGCACCACGAGCGTCGGGATCTCCCAGCTGTCGGCCGAGGGGAGTTCTTCCTCCTCCGGCTCCTCCGGGACGTAGTGCAGGACGTGCGGCGGCTCTTCGCCGTCTCGGGGCCGTCCGCCCGGAACGGCGCACAGCTCGTTGGCCTTATAGAGGTGCAGGCTGTCGTCCGTGTCGGAGTCGAGCTTCACCTTCACCGTCTGGCGCAGGAGATTGACCTGCACCGCCGTGCCGTAGCCGTCGATCGTCTCGACAAAGGCGCCCTGCTTGGGCACCTTTTTGACCAGGTCCTCATAGGCCCCCTGCTCATAGCGCAGGCAGCACATCAGCCGCCCGCAGGCGCCGGAGATCTTGGCGGGGTTGAGCGAAAGCGACTGCACCTTGGCCATCTTGGTCGAGACGGGCTGGAAATCCTCCAGAAACTGGCTGCAGCAGTACGGCCGTCCGCAGATGCCGATGCCGCCGAGCATCTTCGTCTCGTCGCGCACGCCGATCTGGCGCAGCTCGATGCGGTTGCGGAAGATGCCCGCGAGATCCTTGACGAGCTCGCGGAAATCGACGCGGCCGTTCGAGGTGAAGAAAAAGGTCGTCTTGTTGCCCTCGAAATTGCACTCGACGTCGACGAGCTTCATGTCGAGGCCGTGCTCGGCGATCTTCTTCTCGCAGATGCCGAAGGCCTCCTTTTCCCGCTTCTTGTTGATCTCCGCCACGCGCAGATCGTCCGTCGTGGCCAGACGCACCACGCCGCGCAGCGGCTGTACGACGGCGGTTTCCTCCACCATGTGGTTGCCGCGGCAGCAGTCCGCGATCTCGAGGCCCTTCGAGGTCTCCACGATCACACGGTCGCCGCTGCGGATCTGCAGGCCGTTCGGGGAGAAGAAATAGCATTTCCCCTTGTTTTTGAATTTGATACTGACTACTTCGATCAATTTGTTTTCCTCACATCATTTCCGGATCGCGCTGACGGCGAGCAGCCCGAACACATGCTTGACGGACACGTTCAGCCGCAGCATCGCAAGGCATTTTTCCATCAGGGATTCCAGGTCGTATACGCTTCTGTCGCTCATGGAGAGCGAGTTTCTTCTTTTGCACAGCATGTCCCGCAGCTGCATGATCGCGGCGCTGACAAAGGCGGTCGCCTCGGCGTTGTCCATGCTCTCGTTCGCCGCGCACAAGCGGAAGAGAGCGGCCTCGTCGCCCGCCGCGCAGCACTTGAGGAAGGCGGAGGCGAGCTTTTCGCTCTCCGGATCGCTCTCCTCCTCGCGCGCGCCGCAGACGATCTCGGCGCAGCGGGAGCGCACCGTCTCCAGCAGCGTCTCGGCGTTCGCGGCGCAGAGCAGGAAGATCACGCCGCGGGGCGGCTCCTCGAGCAGCTTGAGCGCGGCGTTCTGCGCCGGGACGTTCATCGTGTCCGCGTCCTCGATCAGATAGACCTTGCGCTCGGCTTCGTTGGGCAGCACCACCGAATCTGCGACGACGGCGCGGATCTGGTCGATCGTGATCTCGCGCTTTTTCTTTCCCTTGTCGTCGGAAAGGCGCGCGACGCGGATGAGATCGGGATGGATCCCCTCGCGCACCTTGCGGCAGTCGCGGCAGCGTCCGCAGGGGACGCCGTCCTTCGCGCCGCACAGCGCCGCGGCGGCAAGGCTTTGGGCCGTCTGCTCCCGCTCCTCCGCGGAGGGTGAGAGAAGGATATAGGCGTGGGCCAGCTCGTCCGCGCTATTGAAGCGAAGCTCTCTCATCTCTTTCCTCCCCGTGCATGCGGAACTCTAACTAAATTATTTTACCTTATCGGACGGTCTTTAGTCAACATAAAAAAGCCATTCCGAAGAATGGCTTTTTCCTTCACAGGATTTCCTCTCCCATAAACCGCGTTCGTCCCGAAAGGATCGTTTCACCGCGCGGGCCTCCGCTCTCGACCTTCAGAACGCCGCCCGGCTCTTCGAGTATGAGCGCCGCGGCCGCACCGCTTCGCTCGGAGAGCGCCGCAGCGACGGCGGCGCTGCCGCTGGCGCAGGATCTTTCCCAGATCATCGTTCCGCTTTTGTGAACATAGACGAGCGGCGTCAGGCGCATGCGCGGCGCCTCCCCCTCCAGGAACATCAGTCCGAGCGCCTCCGCGCCGAGGGCGGCGCACAGCCGCCCGGCCGCCTCCTCGGCGGCCGCTTTGTTACAGCGCAGCGAAAAAAAGCCGGATCCGGGCGTGACGATCGCATGGGCGATCCCCTCCATCCGCACGACGCTGATCGGATCGCGCCGCTCGCCGAAGGGGAAGACCTGCTCCGTGACCGAGAGAACGCCCGGCATGCGGACCGAGGCGAGAAAGCACGCCTCCGTCTCCCGCTCCAACCCGACCTCCACCGCGCGCGAGACGCCCGCGACGCGGAGCGTCACCGTCTCCCGCTCGCCGAAGGGCACGCCTCCCCGGCGCAGCCGATACAGCGCGGCCGCGCTCATCGAGGCGTTGCCGCAGAACTCTCCGCCCGCCATGCGCAGCCCGACCGGCGCGCCCTCCTCCGTCGGCAGACGCACGAAGCCGACCTGCTCGACGCTCGGGAAACGAGCCATGATCCGCGCGGCGACGCCCGGCTGCGCCTCGGGCGCGACGGGGCTGTCGACCAGGGCGGTGACGTTGCCGCTGGGGTCGAAGAGACTGACGCGCAGCTTTTCCGTCTTTTCCATCATCCTCTTTCGAACACGCGCAGGAACTGCCGTGTCCGCTCCTCCTTCGGATCGTCGAATACCTGCCGCGGCTCTCCCTGCTCGACGATCACGCCGTCGGCCATGAAGATTACGCGGCTGCTGACCGCCCTGGCAAAGGGCATTTCGTGCGTGACGACCACCATCGTCATCTTTTCCTCCGCGAGCTGGCGGATGACCTTGAGCACCTCGCCCGTGAGCTCCGGATCGAGAGCGGAGGTCGGCTCGTCGAAATAGAGGATCTCCGGTCTCATCGCGAGGGCGCGCGCGATCGCCACGCGCTGCTGCTGGCCGCCGGAGAGCTGGTAGGGATAGGCGTTCTCCTTCCCCTCCAGACCCATTTTTTTCAAAAGCTCCGCCGCCCGCCCGCGCGCCTCCTCGCGGTCCTCGCCCTGCAGGATCGGCGGCTCGGAGACGTTTTTGAGCACCGAGTAGTGCGGGAAGAGCTGGAAGTTCTGGAACACCAGCCCGAAGCGGCGGCGAAAGCGGTTCAGCTCCGCTTTGGAGGCATAGACGCCGTCCCTGAGCGCATACTGCCCGTCGTAGAGGATGTCTCCCCCGTCGGCGCTCTCGAGAAAGGACGCGCAGCGCAGCAGCGTCGATTTGCCCGAGCCGGATGGCCCGATGATCGACAGCACGTTGCCCCTCCCGACCGAGAGCGAGATGTCCCTGAGCACGCAGAGCGAGCCGAAGGATTTTTCGAGAGAGCGGATCTCCAGAATGTCCGGCGCAGCGCCGATGTTGATGTCAGCCATGTCTCTGCTCCCTCTCATTGATAGTAATCCAGCCGCTTCTCGATCCGGCCCATCGCATAGTCGACGATCGCGTTGAACAGATAATAGAAAACGCCGGCCACGACAAAGGGCACGAAGCTCGTCTGCGAGTTCGCGATCTGCTTGCCGATGGTGAACATCTCCTGATACGACACCGTAAAGGCGATCGAGGTGTCCTTGACCAGGGTCACGACCTCGTTCGTCACGCTCGGCATGATGCGCTTGATCACCTGGGGCAGGATGATCCGCATAAAGGTCTGGACCTTTGAGTAGCCCAGCACCTCCGCCGCCTCATACTGCCCCACGGGGATCGATTCGATCCCGCCGCGGTAGATCTCGGCGAAGTAGGCCGCGTAGTTGATCGCAAAGGCGACGACGACCGGGATCAGCTTGTTGCGGGCCACCGTCGCGCCGAAGAGATAATACGGCCCGTAGGTGACCGCGAGCAGCTGCAGCATCAGCGGCGTCCCGCGCAGCACCGTGATGAAAAAGCGCGTGACGGCGGAGACGATCCTGATCCGGCTCATACGCAGCAGCGCGACGAGCATGCCCAGCGGCAGCGAAAAGATCAGCGTCAGAAAAAAGATGGCGCAGGTCTTGCCCAGACCCTCGCTCATCTTGACGATCATGGTCAGTAAGGACATGTGGGAAACCTCGTTCGTGTTTGGAATGAACAATTGCCCGAGAGCGCATGGGGGGATGCGCTCCCGGGTCAGATGCCTGTCTTTCCTTCGCTTTTCTCTCAGCCGTTGAGGAAGAGGAGATTGTTGACGATCTCGGCGTACTCCGGCTTGTTTGCGATCGCGGCGTAGGTGCCGTTCGCGACCAGCGCCTGGACGGCCGCCTCCACCTGTGCGCAGAGCTCGCCGTCGCCGGAGCGGAAGGCGATGCCGTACTGCTCGGCGCCGAGGTTCTCGTCGATGATCGCGAAGCCCTCGTTCTTGGCGACGTAGCTCGCCGCGACGGGCATGTCGACGAACACGGCGTCAACGGCGCCGCCGGCCAGCTCGGTAAAGCAGGTCAGAAAGCTGTTGCAGGTCACGACATCCGCAAAGCTGGAGGAGAGATCCGCCAGATCGCCCTGCAGCAGCGCCTCGCCGGAGGTGCCCAGCTGCACCGCCACGACCTTGCCCGCCAGATCGGACGAGGACGCATAGCCGCTGTCCGCCTTCACGACCAGCACCTGCGTGTTGTCGTAATAGGGCGCGGAGATCACATAGCCGGCTTCCTTCATGCTGTCGAGGATCGTCATGCCGGACCAGACGCAGTCGCATTCCATCGAATCGAGCTGGACCAGCTTCTCATCCCAGTTCACGCCGAAGATCTTAAACTCCCAGCCCAGATAATCGCAGACCGCCTGGCAGATCTCCACGTCGAAGCCGCCGTAAGTGCCGTCGTCCGCGAGATAGCTGAAGGGGGGATACTCCGGGTCGATGCCCATCACAAAAACCTTCTTTTCGGCGGCCGGCGCGGCGGTCTTGCCGCAGGCGCACAGGGCGAAGATCATGGTCAGCGCCAGAAGAACACACATCATCTTTTTCATTTTCTCATCCTCCGTATGAAGTCCTCGGTGTTTTGTTTGCTTTTACATGTTAGCATGATAGCACATTAGTCAAATAAAGCAAGCCTTTTTTGTGCAGTTTGTTGTGCAAAAAACGCACAAGTCTTTTTCCCGTCTCCGCGTCCTCGCCTCTTTAATTCCTACCAAAAGCGTGGTATATTAAATCCACAGTATCGCGGTAGGAATTGAAAAAGGGGGTCTGCTCTTGAACGTCACCACCAAGGGGCGCTATGCGCTGCGTGTCATGCTCGACCTCGCGCGGCACCCGGACGAGGGCTTCATCTCTCTCAAGACCATTGCCGAGCGGCAGGATATTTCGATGAAATATCTCGAATCGATCGTCGGGGCGCTGAAAAAGGCCGGTCTCGTCGAGAGCAGCCGCGGCAAGGAGGGCGGCTATGCGCTGTCGCGCCCGCCGGAGGACTATCCCGTCGGCGAGATCCTGCGCAGCACCGAGGACAAGCTTGCTCCCGTGTCCTGCATCACGGCCGATGGCGTCGCCTGCGCGCAGGCTTCCGCCTGTCTGACGCTGCCCATGTGGCGCGAGCTGGACGAGCTGACGAACCGCTATCTCGACTCCGTTTCCCTCCGGGATCTGCTGACAGGCGACAAATGGAGAAATTGAATCCACTTCATATAAAGAAAGGAAACTGACCATGTTCGTATACGCAGACAACGCGGCCACCACCTGTGTGAGCCGCGCCGCCCTCGACGCGATGCTCCCCTTCCTGCTCGAGGACTACGGCAACCCCTCCAGCCTTTACGCCTTCGGCCAGAGGGCGCAGGAGGCGCTGCAGGAATCGCGCGAGATCGTGGCGAAGTGCATCAACGCCCAGCCGCGCGAGATCTACTTCACCTCCGGCGGCAGCGAGGCCGACAACCAGGCCATCGTATCCGCCGCCCGCGTTGGCGCGCGCAAGGGCAAAAAGCATCTGATCTCCACGAAGTTCGAGCACCACGCCGTGCTGCACACGCTCTCGAAGCTGCAGAAAGAGGGCTTTGAGGTCACGCTGCTCGACGTCCACGAGGACGGCGTCGTCCGTCTTGAGGACGTGGAGGCCGCGATCCGCCCCGACACCTGCCTCGTCACGGTGATGTTCGCCAACAACGAGATCGGCACCGTGCAGCCCATCGCCGAGATCGGCGCGCTCTGCCGCGAGAGGGGCATCCCCTTCCACACCGACGCCGTGCAGGCCGCCGGCCACACGCCCATCGACGTCGAGGCGATGAACATCGACATGCTCTCGATGTCCGGCCACAAGTTCCACGCGCCCAAGGGCGTGGGCGTGCTGTACGCGAAGAAGAATATGCCGCTGGTCAACATCATCGAGGGCGGCGCGCAGGAGCGCGGCAAGCGCGCCGGCACCGAGAACGTCGCGGGCATCGTGGCGCTGGCCGCCGCGCTCAAGGAGAGCTGCGACCACATCGAGGAAAACGCCGCGAAGATCATCCCCATGCGCGACAGGCTTTTCACCGAGCTCTCGAAGATCCCGCACAGCAAAATCAACGGCAGCCTGGAGCATCACGTTCCCGGAACGGTCAACATGTGCTTTGAGGGCATCGAGGGCGAGAGCCTGCTGCTCCTGCTCGACAAAGAGGGGATCTGCGCCTCCTCGGGCAGCGCCTGCACCTCCGGCTCGCTCGATCCGAGCCACGTGCTGCTCTCCCTCGGCATCCCGCACGAGGTTGCGCACGGCTCGCTGCGTCTCTCGATCGGCGAGTACAACAGCATGGACCAGATCGACCACATCATCGAAACAGTTCCGCGCGTCGTCGAGTATCTCCGCTCCATCTCCCCCGTCTGGGACGAGCTGGAAAAGGGCACGCGAGCGCATCTGATCTGAGCAGAGCTAAATACAGGAGGAATAGAAAGATGGCACTTTACAGCGATAAGGTCATGGACCATTTCCAGAATCCCCGCAACGTCGGCAAGCTTGACGACGCGGACGGCATCGGCGAGGTCGGCAACGCCAAATGCGGCGACATCATGCGCATGTATATCAAGGTGCGCGACGGCGTGATCGTCGACTGCAAGTTCAACACCTTCGGCTGCGGCAGCGCGATCGCCACGAGCTCGATGGCGACGGAGCTGATCAAGGGCAAGCCGGTCGAAGAGGCGCTGGAGCTCTCGAACAAGGCGGTCGTCGAGGCGCTCGACGGGCTGCCCGCCTATAAGCTGCACTGCTCCGTGCTGGCCGAGGAGGCCGTCAAGGCCGCGGTGAAGGACTATTACGACAAGAACGGCATCGCCTACGATCCCGAGCTTTTCAAGAACGTGGAAAACTGCGAGCACTGCCACGAGTAACAACGAAACGCCCCGTCGGTGACGGGGCGTTTTTCACGGGGCGCCATGGTCTCCGATCTCGAAAAAGCGGGCAGGGCGTCCATACGCCGAAAGGCGATCCTGACCGGCAGAAAAGAAACGGCCGCGGAAGATCTCTCTTCCGCGGCTGTTTGACGCTCTGCGTTCATTTACTTTTTGCCCTTGTGTTTTTTCTTCTTGCGCGGGGCGGCCAGGGAAAGCATCATCAGCACCGCCACGGCGACGCCGAGACCGATGAGCAGCTTGGCCTTGACCTCGTTTCTGGTGTACGTCGGGCTGACGCGCGTGGTCGTGAATCCGCAGACGCTGCACACGCCCGTCTCTCTTCCCTGCTCGTCCGCAGAGGACCAGACGTAGCTGTGCTCGCCGAGGTCGCTGGTCTCGCCCGCAGCGTTCTCATGCCAGTGGCCTCCCTCGTTAGACTGCCAGGCGCGCGGCTGCGGCACGGCGGAGGGCGTCGGCTCCGGCGTGGGCTCCGGCGTCGGTTCCGGCGTCGGTTCCGGTTCGGCCGTGGGCTCCGGCTCGGCCGTGGGCTCCGGCGTCGGTTCCGGCTCGGCGCTCGGCTCAGGCGTGGGCTCCGGCGTGGGCGTCGGAGCGGGGAGCTTCACCTGGATCTCCGCCGTCTGGGTGTCGGTGAAATACGTGCCCGTACTCTCCTGGAAGCGGCAGAAGGCCTTCCAGCCGTTCATCTCCGCCGGGACCCTGTCGATGATCAGGCTGTTGCCCGTGTCGTTGATGACGACGCCGGGAAAGCGCTCCCGCGCGGCGGCAAGGTCGAGCGTTTCTTTGTTGTCGGGGCTCTTGAGAAACCAGTCGTGCTTGACGGCGAAGCTGGCTGTGGCGGCATAGGAGACGCGGCCGCCCGGATTGATCGGGGGGTCCGGCTGGGGCTGCTTGAGGATGGTCGGCGAATAGATGACCAGCTGGCCGTAGGTGCGGCGCAGCGAGACCGTCTTCCCGTCGGCGCTGACGGCGGTCTGCACGTTGCTGCCGTCATTGTTCACATAGCCCTTGGGGGACGCGCCGAAGACATAGCCGGCCTTCGCGGTGAGCTTGACCACGAAGGTATAGCTCGTCTGGCTCTGGAAAGCCTCCGTCCCGCCCACGGTCTTGCCCGCGGCGTCGGTCCAGGTGACGGAGGTGACCGTGGCCCCCTCCATGCTGGTCGTAAAGACGATGTCGTTCGGCGTCAGCATCACGACGGGCTCCCTGCTCATCGTGACGAGCGCTTTTTCAAGGATGGTGTCCTCCGCCGAGACGGGAACGCCTATCATGGAAAGGAGCAGGCACGCCGCCAGCGCGAGCGTGACCAGCCTGGAGAACTTTCGGACCATTCCGCAGCACCTCACTTAACAAACACAGGATATAGTTTCCCTATTAAATGAATTATACAACTTATGGGATTGCCGGTCAATGCTTTTTTCGCGCCGCCGCGCGTTTTTCCGCCCTTTTTCCTCCCTCCTTCCCTCTCTTTTCAAGCGCGGCAAAAAGGATTGTATTTTGCGCGCAATCTGCTATAATTTTTGTATTATCCACCCAAACGGAACGGGAGATCCTCATGAGATACGACGCGGGACAATGTGATATCGCCGTGATCGGCGCGGGACACGCGGGCATCGAGGCAGCGCTTGCCGCCGCGCGTCTGGGGCTGGACACGGTCTGCTTCACGGTCAATCTCGACAGCGTGGGCAACATGCCCTGCAACCCCGCGATCGGCGGCACGGGCAAGGGGCACCTCGTGCGCGAGCTGGACGCGCTGGGCGGCGAGATGGCGAAGGCCGCGGACCGCGCCTGCATCCAGTACCGCATGCTCAACCTCGGCAAGGGGCCCGCCGTGCACTCACTGCGTGCGCAGGCCGACCGTCGGCGCTACAGCGAGATCATGAAGCACACGCTTGAGCGGCAGGAGCATCTGCGCGTCCGGCAGGCCGAGGTCGTCGACATCGGCGTGGAGGACGGGCGCGTCGTCTCCGTCGTCACACAGACTGGCGCGGTCTTCGCCTGCCGCGCGGTCGTGATCGCCTCGGGCACCTATCTCGACGGGCGCACGATCGTGGGCGAGGTGCTGCGCTCCTCCGGCCCCGACGGGCTGGCCGCGGCCGTTCCGCTGGCCGCGCGGCTGCGCGGGATGGGTCTTTCCATGCGCCGCTTCAAGACCGGCACGCCCCCTCGCGTCAACCGCCGCAGCGTGGATTTTTCCAAAATGGAGCTGCAGACGGGCGATCCCGAGCCGGAGCCCTTTTCCTTTTCGACCGAGACCGCGCCGGAGAACCGCGCGGTCTGCTATCTGACCTACACCAACGAGCGCACGCACGAGATCATCCGCCGCAACCTCGGCCGCAGCCCGATCTACGCGGGCGTGATCGAGGGCGTCGGCCCGCGCTACTGCCCCAGCATCGAGACCAAGGTCATGACCTTTCCCGACAAGCCGCGGCATCAGCTCTTCGTCGAGCCGATGGGGCTCGAGACCGAGGAGCTGTATATCCAAGGCTTTTCCTCCTCCATGCCGGAGGAGGTACAGCTGGAGATGCTGCATACGATCCCCGGCCTCGAGCACGCCGAGATGACGCGCTGCGCCTACGCCATCGAGTACGACTGCATCGACCCGACGGAGCTGCGCCCCACGCTCGAGTGCAAAAAGATCGCCGGGCTCTACGGCGCGGGCCAGTTCAACGGCTCGTCCGGCTATGAGGAGGCTGCCGTGCAGGGCTTCGTCGCCGGTGTGAACGCCGCGCTGAAGCTGCTCGGGAGAGAGCCTCTGATCCTGCGGCGCAGCGAGGCCTACATCGGCGCGCTGATCGACGATCTCGTCACCAAGGGCACGAACGAGCCCTACCGCATGATGACCTCGCGCAGCGAGTACCGTTTGATCCTGCGCCAGGACAACGCCGACGAGCGTCTGAGCGCGATCGGCCTTCGTCTCGGTCTCGTTTCTCCGGAGCGTCATGCGGCCGTGCTGGAAAAATACGCCGCCGTGCGAGCGGAGATCGAGCGGCTGGAAAACAGCCATCTCGCGCCGGGTGAAGCGCTCAACGCGCTGCTGGAAGAGCGCGGGACGGCTCCCGTCCTCTCCGGCGTCAGCCTTGCCGAGCTCATCCGCCGCCCGCAGCTTTCCTACGCCGATCTCGCGGCCTTCGACCCGCAGCGGCCGGCACTGCCGCGCGCCGTGGCCGAATCCGTGGAGATCAATCTGAAGTACGAGGGCTATATCCGCCGCCAGCTCCGGCAGGTCGAGGAATTTGCCCGCATGGAGGAGCGCGCGCTTCCGGAGGATCTCGACTACGACGCGATCACCGGGCTGCGGCTCGAGGCGCGCGAGAAGCTCAAGGCGATCCGGCCGGAAAACCTCGGCCGCGCGGGGCGCATTTCCGGCGTCTCCCCCGCGGATCTCGCCGTACTGATGATCTGGCTGGAGAAGAACAGATGAAGGTCGTGCTCGGTTTTTCCGGCGGCGTCGATTCCGCCGTGTCCGCCGCGCTGCTGCGCCGCGCAGGCTGGGAGGTCGTCGGCCTCTATCTCGACAATACCGACGAAAACGCGCGCCGCGACGCCGTCGATACGGCGGCGTTCCTCTCGATCCCGCTCGAGATCCGCGACGTCCGCGCGGAGCTGGAGGAGAAGGTCTGCGCGCCGTTCTGTCAAAGCTATCTGCGCGGCGAGACGCCCAATCCCTGCATCCTCTGCAATCCGTCCGTGAAATTCCGCGCCCTGCTCGAGACAGCCGACCGTCTCGGCGCGGAGGCGATCGCCACCGGGCATTACGCCCGCGCGGAGGGCGGCGCGCTGTACAAAGGGCAGCCGTCCAACGACCAGAGCTATATGCTCTGCCGTCTGCGGCGCGAGCAGCTGGACCGGCTCGTGCTCCCGCTCGGCGGCATGGAGAAGACCGAGACCCGCGCGCTGGCAGAGCGTCTCTCCCTCCCCGTCGCGCACAAAAAGGACAGCATGGAGATCTGCTTCATCCCCGACAAGGATTACGTCGGCTGGCTCTCCCGCCGCGGAGAGCTCCCTCCGCCGGGCGATTTCATCTTTCACGGCGAGGTCGTCGGACGGCACGAGGGCATCGTGCGCTATACCGTCGGGCAGCGGAAGGCGGGCCTGATCGACGGCCGCAAGGTCTATATCTCCCGCATCGACGCCGGGACAAACGCGATCGAGCTGGCGCTGTGGGAGGAGCTGTTCAAAACCGAGCTGACCGCGCGGGACTTCAACTGGCTGATCGACGTGCCCGCGGGGCCGATCCGCGCCGGCGTGCGCGTGAGGCACACCAGGTGGGAGGAGCCGGCGTGCATCGCGACGCCCATCGGGGAAGGCCGGGTGCGCATCGAATGCGACACGCCCGTCCGCGCCCCCGCGCCGGGACAGTCCGCCGTGCTTTACGACGGCGACAAGGTCCTCGGCGGCGGCTTTATCGTGTAAAAAGCCTTGAAAACGGGACGGCCGGAGCATCCGCTCCGGCCTTCCCGTTTATGATAAATGATTTACAGCTGCTGCGCCGCCGCGAGGCGGCGGTTTTTATACTCCGCGTCGCCCGTCACGTCCTTGAGCACCTCAAGCTCCTCCGGCAGCGCGGCGGTCTTCTCTCCGTCGCCGTAGACGAAGAGGATCGCCCTCTCTTTTGAGAAGGGGTAGACGTCGATCTCCATCGCGCGGCCCGCATAGTGAAAGCGGTACTTGGTCTTGCGCACGGCGCGCAGCGTCAGGTCGCTTTCCATGAGATAACGGATGTATTCCTTCTCGGAGATCGGCCGCTCGGTGACCCAGCGCTTCCCGTCCTCGCCGACGCGCTTTTCGGTGAAGAAGTACAGATACTCCGTGCCGCTGCGCTGCTGGCGGACGCGCCGCTCGAGCAGCGGATTGGCGGTGATGAGATAGGTCTGCATCATTTCGCTGGACAGCGCGCCGTATTTTTCGGCGAGGGTCCCGACGTCGGGCATGGCGATGAGGTATTTCCTCTTCTCCACGTCGGGGACCTCCTGGCCGAGGACGCCGTAGATCGCGGCGATGGCGCGGTTGATCTTGTCCTCGAAGTCCACGGAGTTGTCGATGATATGCAGCGAGGGATGCGCGCTCCAGGCGCGGATCGTCCGATCGTCGATCGTGCGGGCCTGCTCGACGGTCTCGTAGCGGGCGGCGTTGCCGTAGTCGTAGGCGAATTCCGCTCCCTTGGCGCAGGAGACAAGATGCAGCACCGCGTCATAGCCGGCGAGCAGCTCCTCCTCCGTCTTGCCGAAGTGGGCGAGCACCGTGCGGAACTCCTCGTCGGAGATATAGGCCTTGTCGTCGAATACCGCGCGGTCGTAAATGATGAGCACTTTTTCCTCCGGCACGGTCTCGGCGGCCTTGAGCGCGAGACGTTCCTTGTGGAGCTGGTCCTCGATGACGAAATACTGGAACTCCAGCATGCTCATGCAGCCCGGGAAGGGCCCGATGCCGAAGCCCGAGATCAGCTCGGTCGCCGTTTCGGGGATGATGACGACCTTCCAGCCGTCCTCCTGTGTGAACTCCTTGAGGATGCGGCTGATCAGGGTCGTTTTGCCCGCAGCGGGACCGCCGGTGAGAACGATGCGCGTGATCTTCTTGCTCATGGCTGCTTCTCTCTTTCTTTCTGATAGCAGTATTTTACCATGTCCTATTTTGCATTACAAGGGGCGTATCTCCGCCGTGACGCCGCCGTTTTCAAAAACCTCCACGAGCGCGAAGGAGCGCGCGGCGCCGACGCCCGCCGTGCCGGGGTTGACCAGCCTCACGCCGCCGATCTCCGCATTCTCGGCGCGGTGCGTATGGCCGTAGAGAACGAGCGAGCAGCCTTTTTCCTGCGCGGCGTAGACCATCGAGTCGAGCCGTCCCCAATCCACGGCATAGCGATGGCCGTGGCAGAGCAGGGCCCGCACGGGTCCGAAGCCGACGACGAGCTCTGCCGGCGCGCGCGGAGAGACGTCGCAGTTGCCGCAGACACGGTAGAGCGGGACGTCCGGGAGGGCTTTTTCCAGGCAGTCGGCGTCGCGCTCACAGTCGCCCAGGTGCACCAGCGCGTCGGGGCGCAGCTCTTCCGCGGCGCGCAGCATGCGCGCGGTGCTGCCGTGGGTATCCGAAAAAACGGCGATCTTCATGGAGACGCTCCTTTTTGTATCATTTCGACAGTCATAGAATAGAATAAATCGAGTGAATTTGCAAGGAAGTGGTCGCTTGAACGAGATGGAAAAGCTCGCAAAAGAGCTCGAAGGCGGGGAAAAGGGCGCGGCGCTGCGGCGTCTCGGCTCTTCCGTCGACGGAAAAGCGCTGGAAAACGCCGTCGACGGCGCGGCGCTCGAAAAAGCCTTTCGGCGCGGCGACGCCGCCTCGCTCAAAAGGATGCTCGGCGAACTGCTGTCGACGCCCGAGGGCAGGCGGCTGGCGGACGACGTGGGGAAGATCATGGGTAAGTAAGGAGGGCATGCGCCGTGGGCGAGCTCGAGGACAGGATCAACAGCGTACTCTCGGACCCGGAACAGCTCGCGCAGATCCGCGCGATGGCTCAGTCGCTGATGGGCGGGCTGCCGCAGGAGGCGTCCGGGGAGGACGGCCGGGCCGCGCCGGACGAAAAGGGCGCGCCGGATGCCGCCGCGCTCGGCAGGCTCGGCGCGCTGCTGCGCGGGGGGCTCGGCGGGAAAAATCCCCGGCTCGAGGCGCTCGAGGCGCTCGCGCCCTGCCTGGGCGAAAAGCGGCGGGAGAAGCTCGCGCGGGCGATGAAGCTCGCGCGCGTGCTGCGTCTGGCGCAGGCGGGGCTGATCGGCGCGGAGGGACAGGATGTATAAGGTCTATCGCGGAGGCGGGCCGCCGCGCCGCGTCGAAGAGCCGCACGAGCGAGACGCGCGGGCGCGTCCGCACGCTCCTCCCCCGCCTCCGCCGCGGCAGGACGGCTTTGCCGACCCGATCCGCCAGACGGTGGAATCGCTGCTCGGCCGCATCACCGGCGAGCTGGAGACCGAGGACCTGATCCTGCTGGGGATCCTCTATCTTCTCTACCGCGAGAGCGGCGACACGGAAATGCTCTTCATTTTAGGCGCCATGCTCCTGCTTTAGCCGTTTCCGTCTGCGCAGCGCGAGCGCTCTGGCGCGGATCAGCGCGAGGGCGGCCCACGCCGCGGCCGTCATGAGCAGCGCGGCGAGGATGCGCGCCGCGCCGCCGCGCAGGGCCAGCAGCACCGCCGTGAGACCCAGAAGCGCCGACACGCCGTCGAGCAGAGCGACCGCGCCCCTCTGGCCGAGACCGCGGTCGAGCAGGCGGTGGTGGATATGCCCGCGGTCGGCCCGCAGCGGGTTTTCTCCGTGCAGCGCTCGGCGGGAAAAGGCGAAAGCCGTGTCAAACAGCGGCAGCCCCAGCGCCAGCAGCGGCACGAAAAAGCTCAGCGCCGCATGGGATTTGAACATGCCGACCGTAGAGGCAGCGCCGAGCACAAAGCCCAGCAGCTGCGAGCCCGTGTCGCCCATGAAAATGCGCGCGGGGCAGCGGTTGTGCGGCAGGAAGCCGAGACAGCCTCCCGCGAGCGCGGCAAGCAGCACGGCGATCTCGCTCTCGCCCACGGCGGCGGCGACGAGCAGCAGACTCAGCGCGCCGATGGCCGTCACGCCGGAGGCTAGCCCGTCCAGGCCGTCGATGAGATTGACGGCGTTGGTGCACACGAGCATCCACAGCAGCGTCAGTGGCTGGCCCCAGGCACCGATGCTTATGAAGCGCCCTCCGGCAAAGGGCAGGCTCAGCACCTCTATGCGCGCGCCCGCGCGCCAGGCGAGCAGCGCGGCAAGGAGCTGCATGCCGAGCTTGAGCGGCGCGCGCAGGGAAAAGCAGTCGTCCGCCGCGCCCATGAGCGCAACGAGCAGGGCGCCGCGCAGCACGCCGCTGAGGACGGGGGAAGGGACGGTGAAAGCGAGCGAGCTGATAAAAAAGCCCGCCGCGATCGCCGCTCCGCCGAGACGCGGCGTCGCGCGCGTGTGGATCTTTCTCTTCTCTCCCGGCTGATCGACAGCGCCGAGGCGCAGCGCCAGGCTCCCGGCCGAGGGCGTCAGGAAAAAGGCGCAGAGCGCGGCCGAGAGCAGCGCGCAGGACAAGCGCAGGACAAGCGGGGACGGCAGAAACATGGGAAGAGAGGCTCCTTTTGAAAGAAAGGACGGCGGGCAGACGCCCGCCGTCTTGTATGTATGTTTTTCAGAAGGGCTTTTCGACCAGGCCGACCTTTTTGTAGACCTTGCGCAGCGTGCGCGAGGCGATCCGCTGGGCGCGGTGCGCGCCGTCGGTGTAGATCTCGCGCAGGTAGGCCTTGTCCGCGATGATGCGGCCTGCCTCCTCGCGGATGGGGCGCAGCATTTCGATGACGGCGTCGCCGACCGCCGGCTTGAAGACGCCGTAGCCCTTGCCGTCGAATTCCCGCTCGATCGCGTCGAAGCTCTCGCCCGTGACGGCGGAATAAATGCTCATCAGATTGGCCACGCCGGGCTTGTTCTGCGGGTCGTAGCGCACGCAGTGCTCGGTATCCGAGTCGGTCACGGCGCGCTTGAATTTGCGGGCGATGTCCTCAGGCGCGTCCATGATGCACACGCGGCCGTTGCCGATCTCGTCGGACTTGGACATCTTGCTCGTCGGATCCAGCAGATCCATGATGCGCGCGCCCACCTTGGGCACATAGGGCTCGGGCACCTTGAAGGTTTCGCCGTAGAGATTGTTGAAACGGATGGCGATGTCGCGCGTGAGCTCGCAATGCTGCTTCTGATCCTCGCCCACGGGGACGTAGTCCGCCTGGTAGAGCAGGATGTCCGCCGCCATCAGCGCCGGATAGGTGAAGAGTCCGCCGTTGATGTTCTCGGCGTTCTTCGCGCTCTTGTCCTTGAACTGGGTCATGCGCGAAAGCTCGCCGAACATCGTGTAGCAGTTCAGGATCCATCCGAGCTCGGCGTGCTCATGCACGTCGCTCTGCAGGAAGAGGGTGTTCTTCTGCGGGTCGAGACCGCAGGCGACGTACTGGGCCAGCTGCTCGAGCGTGCGGCGGCGCAGAGTGGCGGGGTCGTTGCGCGTGGTGAGCGCGTGCAGGTCCGCCATGAAGTAGTAGCAGTCGAACTGCTCGGCCCTCTCTGCCCAGTTCTTGATCGCGCCGAGGTAGGAGCCCAGCGTCAGATCGCCGGTGGGCTTGATGCCCGAGAGCATGACTTTTTTCTTTTCGTTGTTGATTGTATCCATTTCGTTCCCTCGTTTATACACGCCGGGGCGCCTCCGGCCCCGTTTTCTTTTACAAATCCGTATTTTATCAAAAGAACACCGGCTTGACAAGGCGCAGTTTCTAAAATAAGATAAGAGGCTGTAAACAACGATCTCTGCGCGCGTCGGCGCGCAGGTCTGGAGGATAACATGACCGATCAAAAGTGGTTTGCCGGGATGGAAGCGCGTATCCCGCGCGGCGAGGTGCGTACGCGCTTTGCCCCCTCTCCCACGGGCTACATGCACGTGGGCAATCTGCGCACGGCGCTCTACACCTATCTGATTGCCCGCCACGAGGGCGGCAAATTCCTGCTGCGCATCGAGGATACCGACCAGGGCCGCCTGGTCGAAGGCGCGGTCGACGTGATCTACAAGACGCTGCGCGAGTGCCATCTCGAGCATGACGAGGGCCCGGACGTCGGCGGTCCCGTCGGCCCCTATGTGCAGACCGAGCGCCGTCCCTTCTACGGCAAATACGCGGAGCTTCTGATCGAGCGCGGCCACGCCTACCGTTGCTTCTGCGAGAAGGCCGAAAGCGAGGAGGATTCCGGCGAGTTCGAGCGCGGCGACGATCCCTGCCGTTCGATGAGCCCGGAGGAGGCGGACCGCCTCGCCTCGCTCGGAAAGCCCTTCGTCATCCGCCAGCGCATCCCGCACGAGGGCACGACCACCTTCCACGACGAGATCTTCGGCGACATCACGGTGGAGAACGCCTCGCTCGACGACCAGGTGCTCATCAAGCGCGACGGCCTGCCCACCTACAACTTCGCAAACGTGATCGACGACCATATGATGGGCATCACCCACGTCGTGCGCGGCAGCGAATACCTCTCCAGCGCGCCGAAGTACAATCTTCTTTACGAGGGCTTCGGCTGGGAGATCCCGAAGTACGTGCACTGCTCCCCCGTCATGCGCGACGCGCACAACAAGATGTCCAAGCGCCACGGCGACCCGAGCTATGAGGACCTGATCGCGCAGGGCTTTTTGACCGACGCGGTGATCAACTACGTCACGCTCCTGGGCTGGAGCCCCAAGGGCGAGCAGGAGTTCTTCACGATGGACGAGCTGAAGGAGTGCTTCGACCTCTCCGGCATCTCCAAATCTCCGGCGATCTTCGACATCGAGAAGCTGCGCTATTTCAACAGCGCCTACATCCGCGCCATGAGCCTGGAGGCCTTCGCCGCCGTGGCCGAGCCCTGGATCCGCATGGCCGTGAAGGACGAGCGCTACGACGCCGCGGCGATCGCCGCGCTGCTGCAGCAGCGCACCGAGGTGCTCGGCGAGATCCCCGAAAAGATCGATTTCTTTGACGAGCTGCCCGACTATTCCACCGAGCTCTTCGTCCACAAGAAGTCCAAGTCCGACGAGGCGAGCTCGCTCGAAGCGCTCGAGGCGGTGATCCCGCTGTTTGAGGCGCTGGAGGACTGGAACGACGAGGCGATCCTGAACACGATGGTCTCGCTTGCCGAAAAGACGGGCGCCAAGAACGCCCGCGTCATGTGGCCCGTGCGCATCGCCGCGGCGGGCAAGGCCGTCACGCCCGGCGGCGCGGTGGAGATCTGCCGCATCCTCGGAAAAGAGGAAACACTGCGCCGTCTGCGCATCGGCGTCGAAAAGCTCAAGGGCTGAAAACCGGATACCGGATCCGACACGCGATCCCGCGGCCGGGAAGCGATCCTTCCCGCCGCGGGATTTTCACACCTTGTTCAAAAAAACTTGCCGTTTTATTCATGACACGGTCATATTTCCCGATTATGATAAGCACAACAAACCGAGGGGAGCAGCTGTCCCCATCTCATCATAAAAGAGGCTGTCACCATGTTCGAGCCCGAAAACGAAAACGCAGTTCCCGAACAGAAAGGCGAAAGCGAATACCGCTACGCCGGAGGCTTTGCCAAGGAGAGCATTTATTCCGACGCACACTACACGCCCGCGGGCGAGGGCGCGGTCCCGCCGCGCTACTATATCCCGCCCGAGCCGAAAAAGGCCGAGCCGCGCAAGAAGAGCGGCAAGGGCGGCCGCATCGTCGGCGTCGTCGCGCTCTGTCTTGTCTGCGCGCTGCTCGGCGGCCTCATCGGCGCCGGATTCATGGGCCGCAGCCTGGACGAGCGGGTCGACGCGCTTGAAAAAGCGCAGACCGAGCAGGCGATCAGTCAGATCTCCCAGGCCGCCGCGCAGTCCGGTGCGGAATCCGCGCCGACGGCGACCGCGCTGAAAAACGACGGCTCCGCCCTCTCCGCCTCCGCGATCTACGAACAGGCCTGCGAGCAGGTCGTCGGCGTCACCACCGAGGTGACCTACACCAACTTCTTCGGCATGAACAGCTCCTCCGCCGTTTCCGGCACGGGCTTCATCATCTCGGACAACGGCTATATCCTCACCAACTACCATGTGATCGAATATGCGGCGCAGAACGGCCAGAGCGTGAACGTGATCCTGCACGACGGCACGCGCTACACCGCGTCGATCGTCGGCTATGAAAGATACAACGACGTCGCCCTGCTCAAGATCGACGCGAGCGGCCTGCACGCCGTCCGCCTCGGCAACAGCGACAGCATTTCCGTGGGCGAGGTGATCTACGCCGTCGGCAACCCGCTCGGCGAGCTGGATTTCTCGATGTCCACCGGCCACATCAGCGCGCTCGACCGCGCCATCACCTCGGACGAGAGCGGCGTGCCGATCAACATGTTCCAGCTCGACGCCGCCGTCAACTCCGGCAATTCCGGCGGTCCGGTCTACAACGCCGCGGGCGAGGTCATCGGCATCGTCACGGCCAAATACGCCAGCTCCGGCGTCGAGGGCCTGGGCTTCGCGATCCCGATCAACGACGCGGCAAAGATCGCCGACGATCTCATCACCAAGGGCTACGTCACCGGCAGGGCCTACATGGGCATCAGCTTCGATCGCGACTACAACGTCGGCTACGGCCGCTATTACGCCTCCTATTGGAACATGCCCGCCGGGACCTACGTCAAATCGGTCGAGCCCGGCAGCTGCGCCGAGAAGGCGGGCCTGCAGGCCGAGGACATCATCACCAGGCTCGGCGAAGCGGAAATCAAAAACTACTCCGATCTCACCTCCGCCCTGCACGGCTACTCCGCCGGCGACACGACCGAACTGACGGTCTACCGCGGCGGCGAGGAGATCGTCCTCACGATCACCTTCGACGAAGCGAAGGGCTGATCTCCTTTTTGAATTTGCTACTTTTCCACTCCTTTATCCTCTCTTTTCTCCCCCACTATCCACAGCAAAAAACGAAGCGCCCCGCGTCCTCAAAAGAACGCGGGGTGTTTTGTCGTTCCCCGGGCGCGCCTGTCGGACGTCCTCCCGTCGATTTGAGTATCGCATCATACTTTTTCCTTTCATCCTTTTTCCTTGACAGCACAGGGATTTCCGCTTATAGTGGATTTGTTGAGATCTGCTGCACGGGCCTTTCCTGTGCAGTTTTTTAAAGATGACAGTTTAGGAGAAACACGATGGTCGTTGTTCTCAGACCCGGGATCTCCCCGGAGGAAAAACAATCTCTGATCGCCGCCTTTGAGGGCCGCGGTCTGCGCGTCGACGTCTCGGAGGGCGAGCGGCAGACCGTGCTCGGCCTCGTCGGCGACACCTCCTCTCTGGACGAGGCGCAGATCGCCTCGCTCAAGGGCGTCGAGTCCGCCCGGCGCGTGACGGAATCCTTCCGCCGCTGCAGCCGCCGTGAGCACGGCGAAAGCGCCGTCGCGCAGATCGGACACGTCCGGATCGGCGGCGGACATTTCGCGCTGATCGCGGGGCCCTGCGCGGTCGAGAGCGAGGAGCAGATCCTCGCCGTGGCGCGCGCCGTCAGGGCGGCGGGCGCGGATATGCTGCGCGGCGGCGCCTTCAAGCCCCGCACTTCGCCCTATGTGTTCTCCGGTCTGGGCGAGGAGGGCCTTGCGCTTCTGAAGCTCGCCCGCGCCGAAACGGGCCTGCCCATCGTCTCGGAGATCATGAGCTGCGAACAGCTGCCCCTTTTTGAGGACGTGGATCTGCTGCAGGTCGGCGCGCGCAACATGCAGAACTTTGAGCTGCTGCGCGAGCTCGGCCGGATCGACAAGCCGATCCTGCTCAAGCGCGGCCTCTCGGCCACGCTGCGCGAGCTGCTCATGAGCGCCGAACATATCATGGCCGGCGGCAACGAGCGCGTGATCCTGTGCGAGCGCGGCATCCGCACCTTCAGCGACTACACGCGCAACACGCTCGATCTCTCCGCCGTGCCGGAGCTGCACGAGCTGACGCAGCTGCCCGTGATCGTCGATCCCAGCCATGCCACGGGGCGCAGCGCGCTCGTGGGGCCGATGGCGCTCGCCGCCGCGGCCGCCGGAGCGGACGGCGTGATGATCGAGGTGCACTGCGATCCGCCGCGCGCTCTCTCCGACGCGGCCCAGGCCCTGAGCTGCGAGAAGTTCGCCGCGCTGGCGGAGAAGATCCGTGCGGTGAGGGAGGCAGCCCTGTCATGACGAGCATCACGATCCGCAGCGCCCGGCCCTATGACGTTCTGATCGCCCCCGGCCTGCTCGATCGGGCCGGGGAGCTGCTGCGTCCGCTTGTAAAAACCGACCGCGCCGCGCTGATCTGCGGCGATCACGTGTACCCGCTCTATGCCGGGCGCGCCGTGCGCGCGCTCGAAAGGGCGGGCTTTCACGTCTGTGTAAAGACCATCCCGCACGGAGAGCGGCATAAAAACCTGGACACCTACGGCGAGATCCTGTCCTTTTTGTGGAACAGCGAGCTCGGACGCGACGATCCGATCGTGTCCCTGGGCGGCGGCGTGACGGGCGATCTCTCCGGCTTCGCCGCGGCGAGCTATCAGCGCGGCTGTCCCTTCGTACAGATCCCCACGACCCTGCTCGCGGCCATAGACGCCTCCGTCGGCGGGAAGACCGCGATCGACCTGCCCGGCGGGAAAAACCAGGCCGGCTTCTTTTATTCGCCCCTCGCCGTGCTCTGCGATCCCGAGCTTTTCGGGACGCTTCCCGTCCGCGAGCTGCGCTGCGGTCTCGCCGAGGCCGTGAAGACCGGCGTGCTCTTCGACCGCGCTCTGTTCGATTCGCTGCGCGGCGGCTGGGATCTCTCCCTCGCTGGAGAGCTCGTCGCGCGCTGCGTCGCGCACAAGCGAGACGTCGTCGAGCGGGACGAGTTCGACCGCGGTGAGCGGCAGCTCCTGAACCTCGGCCACAGCTTCGGGCACGCGATCGAGCAGCGCAGCGGCTACTCTCTCAGTCACGGCGAGGCCGTTGCGATCGGTATGGCCATGATCGCGCGCGCCGCGGTGGGGCGCGGCTTCTGCGACGCGGGAACGGCGGAGGAGATCGTCTCGCTGCTGCGGACGCTCGGCCTGCCGACGGACTGCCCCTATCCCGCGGCGGAGCTGCTGGAGATCATGAAGCATGACAAAAAACGCCGTGCGGACACGCTGCGGCTCGTCGTGCCGCGCGCGGTCGGCCGCTGCGAGCTGATCGAAGTCCCCCTTGCGGAGCTCGGCGGATGGCTGCGGGACGGAGGGGCGCGATGACGGTTTTTCTGCCGGGCGGCGCCAGACGCGGCGCGCTCGCCGCCGTGCCTTCAAAATCCGCGGCGCACCGCCTTTTTATTCTTGCCGCGTTCGGCGCGGCGCCCTGTGAGATCGCCTGCGATCCCCTCTCCGCCGACCTCGAGGCCACGCTCGGCTGTCTCGGCGCGTTCGGCGCCTCCGTCTCTCATACGGACGGGCGCGTGCGGATCGAGCCGATGCGCGCCGTCCCCGCGGGCGAGCGTCTGCTTCCCTGCGGCGAGAGCGGCACCACGCTGCGCTTTTTCCTGCCCCTTGCCGGAGTTTGGGGCCTGAACGCCGTTTTTGCTCTTCGCGGCCGGCTCGGCGAGCGTCCGCTCGAGCCTTTTGTTTCCGAGCTCAAACGCCACGGCATGACGATCGGGGACGATGGCGGCGTCCTGCGCTGCGCGGGACGGCTGCGCGGAGGGAGCTGGACGCTGCCGGGCGATGTTTCTTCCCAATTCATCTCGGCCCTGCTGCTCGCGCTGCCCCTTCTCGAGGAGGACAGCACGCTCACGCTCACGCCTCCGCTGGAATCTGTCCCCTATATCACGCTGACGGAAGAGACCCTGCGCGCGGCATCGATCCGCTTTGTGCGCGACGGCACGCTCTATGCGATCCCCGGCCGGCAGCGGCCGTCGCTCCCCTCTTCCCTTGCCGTGGAGGGCGACTTCTCCGCCGCGGCAAATTTCCTGGCGATGGGCGCGCTGTCCGAGGCGGGGGTTTCCCTCTCCGGTCTCAAACCGGATTCCGTGCAGGGCGACCGTGCGATCGTCGGGCTGCTGCGCGACTTCGGAGCGGAGGTCTCGGTCGGGGACGAGCGTGTAACGGTGCGGAAAAAGACCCTGCACGGCATCCGCTTCGACGCTGCGCAGACGCCCGACCTTGCGCCGGTGATCGCCGCGCTCGGAGCGCTCGCGGAGGGCGAGACGCGCATTGAAAACGCCTCGCGGCTGCGCGGCAAGGAGAGCGACCGGCTGCATACGACGGCGGCCATGCTCCGTTCCCTCGGCGCGGACGTGACCGAGCTGGCCGACGGTCTCGCCGTCCGCGGCAAAGCCTTTCTTCCCGGCGGCGTGACCGAGGGCTTCTCCGACCACCGCATCGCGATGGCGGCCGCCGTCGCAGCCTGCGGCTGTGAAAACGGCGTGACGCTGCGCGGCGCGGAATGTGTCAACAAGTCCGATCCCCGTTTCTGGGACGACTTTACCTCTTTGGAGGTCTGAAATGAACTATATCGGTGAAAACCTGCGGCTTTCGATCTTCGGCGCCTCGCATGAAGAACGGATCGGCATGACGCTCGACGGCTTTCCCGCCGGAGAGCGGATCGATCCCGACGCGCTCAGGGCCTTCCTGGCGCGCCGCGCGCCGGGACAGAACGCCTGGAGCTCGGCGCGCAGCGAAAAGGACGAGCCGGAGATCCTCTCCGGCGTGCAGGACGGGCTGAGCGACGGCTTGCCCATTACGGCGGTGATCCGCAATACGGACGCGCGCAGCGCGGATTACGCCGCGCTCTCGACGGTCCCGCGCCCCGGGCACGCGGATTATACCGCCTGGGTCAAGACGGGCTCCATCCCTGCCGGAGGCGGAGCCTGGTCCGGACGCATGAGCGCGGCGCTGTGTCTCGCAGGCGGGATCTGCCTGCAGGCATTGCAGCGGCGCGGTATTACCCTCCTCTCCCGTATCGCCGGGATCGGCTCCGTCCTTGACGAGGGCGCGCTGACCGAGGATTCGCGGCCCGGAGCCTTTCCGACCCTCAGCGAGACGCGCGGCAGAGACATGATCGCCGCCATCGCCGCGGCGCGGGAGGAGGGCGATTCGCTCGGAGGCGTGGCCGAATGCGCCGTTTTCGGCCTTCCCGCCGGTCTGGGCGGAGCGCTCTTTGAGGGGCTCGAGGGCCGCATCGCCGCGCTGCTGTATGCGATCCCCGCCGTCAAGGGCGTGGAGTTCGGCTCCGGCTTTGCCGCCGCGCGGCTGCGCGGCAGCGAGAACAACGACCCCTTCGTGCTGCGGCGGGGACGCGTCGAGACCGCGACGAACCACTGCGGCGGTCTGCTCGGCGGCGTTACGGACGGTATGCCGCTCGTCCTCCGCGCGGCCTTCAAGCCCACGCCCTCGATCGCGAAAAAGCAGAGGAGCGTCGACCTGGAAAGCATGACGGAGACGGAGCTCACCGTTCCCGGGCGGCACGATCCCTGCGTGGTGCCGCGCGCCCTGCCCTGCGTCGAGGCCGCGGCCGCGATCGCGCTCTGCGACGCGCTGATCTCCTTCGAGCGGAGGGGAGACGATCTCCCCGCTCTCCGCGCGCGGATCGACCGGATCGACGGCGATCTTCAGACGCTTTTCGAGCGCCGGATGGAGCTGGTCGACCGGATCGCCGCGTACAAACGGGACCGGGGCCTGCCCGTCCGCGCCGCGGCCCGGGAGGCCGAAAAGCTCCTGTCCGTCGACGCGCGCGCCGCCGCGGACATGGCGCCGTACGACGCCGCGTTTTTCAAACAACTGATGGCTCTTTCGAGACAGCGCCAGGAAGAACTGCGCGGGGAGGAACGGGCATGAGATGCGGTCTGCTGGGCGAAAAGCTCTCCCACAGCTACTCCCCCGCCATCCACGCCATGCTTGCGGACTACGACTACCGTCTGTATGAGAAAACGCCGGACGAGCTGGAGGGATTTATCCTCCGCGGCGAGTGGGACGGCCTGAACGTCACGATCCCCTATAAAAAGGCCGTAATGCCCTTCTGCAGCGAGATCTCCGATACCGCGCGGCGCTGCGGCAGCGTGAACACGCTGCGCCGCCTCCCTGGCGGCGGGATCCGCGGCGAGAACACGGACGCCGACGGCTTTGCGTATCTGCTGCGTGCGCTCGGCTTCGATCCCGCGGGGAAAAAGGCCGTGATCCTCGGCAGCGGCGGCGCGGCGGCGACGGTGCGCGCCGTGCTCGAAGCACGCAGGGCGCGTGAGATCGTCACCGTATCCCGCCGCGGTGAAAACAACTATGATCATCTGGGCCGCCACGCGGACGCGCAGCTCGTCGTCAACGCCACGCCCGCGGGCATGTTCCCGCACAACGGCGAGGCGGCCGCCTCGCTTGCGGCCTTTACGAGCTGCGAGGCCGTCGCGGATCTGATCTACAACCCCGCGCGCAGCGCGCTGCTGATGGAGGCCGAGGCGCTCGGTCTGCCCTGCGTCAACGGTCTGGGCATGCTCGTCGCGCAGGCCAGACGCTCCTGCGAGCTTTTCCTGGGCGCCGCGATCCCGGACGGCGAGGTCGTGCGCATCGAAAAAGAGCTCGCGCGCGGCATGCAAAATATCATCCTCATCGGCATGCCGGGCTGCGGCAAAAGCACTGTCTCCCGTCTGCTCGCCGCGGCGACGGGCCGTGAGCTATGCTCGTCCGACGCGCTCGTGGAGCGGGAGACCGCCCTTTCGATCCCGGAGATCTTCCGGCGCGGGAGCGAGACCCTCTTCCGCGCGCGGGAGACCGAGGCGCTCACGGAGCTCGGCAAGCTCTCCGGCAAGGTGATCGACACGGGCGGCGGCTGCGTGACGCGCGCGGAGAACTATCCCCTGCTGCACCAGAACGGCGTGATCGTCTGGCTGCAGCGGGATCCCGACAAGCTGGCAAAAGAAGGGCGGCCGATCTCGCTCCGCTCCGATCCGGCCGAGCTGTACGAGCGCCGACGGCCGCATTACGAACGCTTTGCGGACTTTTCCGTATCGAACGACGGCGCGCCGGAGGATACCGTGCGCGCGATCCTGGAAAAACTGTAAAAAAGAAGTCGTCTCAAAATGCGGCGTCATTCTGGGCGAGAAGAGGGATCCTTTCCCGCGGGCATCCTGCGGAAAAGGATTCCTCTTCCCGCTGTCCCCGGGATGAACGTTCAGCCTTGTTTTGAGGCGGCTTCTTTTCGTCCGGGCAGCTCGGTTGTCAAGGGTCCCGTTTTGTGGTATACTAATATAGTTATTTTGTGTCTGAAAGGAGGAGAATCGTTTGGAGCAGTATCTCCCCGAGATCCTCACCGCTTCGAAATACATGCTGATCCCGCTGTCGCTGCTGATCATGCTGCGCTGCATCCGCTCGATGCTCTCCTCCGGCTATGAATCCGAAGTCTGGGCCACGGCGCGCTTCGGACGCGACGCCGCGGACGTGACGCACTGGGAAAATCTGATCGGACGTGCGCGCTCGGCCGACATCCGCATCGACCGCGAGGGCGTCGAGCGCACGCACGCCGTTCTGACACGGCGCGACGACGGGCGATGGATGCTCTTCGACATCTTCGCACGCGGCGGCGTGTCGGTGGACGGGCGTCCCGTCGGCCCCGAGGGCGCCGAGCTCGCCGCGGGCTCCGTCGCACGGATCGGCGACGTTAATCTGCGTCTGCAGGATCTGGGCGCGGAAAAGGGCGGCGCGCTCGAGGCGAAGCGCACCTTCGTCGGCAAGCGCATCACCCCGGCGCTGACGCTTGCGGAACTGACGGTCTTTGAGCTTCTGCTTTTGCTGCAGCATCTGATCACCTCGCCCGACAGGCGGCCCGTGCAGGTCGCGCTCGGCTTCGCGGTGCTGATCCTGCTGGAATGGTTCTGCTATTGGGCGATGCGCCTCATCGGCCGCAGCGGCTTCGAGGTCGAGACCATCGCCTTCTATCTCACCGCGCTCGGCGTGTCGGTGACGGCCTCGGCCGCGCCGCAGGACATGTTCAAGCAGAGCCTGCTGATCCTCGCGGCCTTCGTGCTGTTCGTGCTGCTGGGGCTGTGGCTGCGCGACCTGCGCCGCAGCGAGGCGCTACGCCCCTTTGCGGCGATCCTGGCTCTGGCGCTGCTGGCGCTGAACATCTTCACCAGCGACACGCTCAACGGCGCGAAGAGCTGGCTGTCGATCGGCGGCTTTTCCCTCCAGCCCTCGGAGTTCGTCAAGGTGCTGTACCTCTACGTCGGCGCCGCGACGCTCGAAAAGCTCTACCGCCGGGGCAACCTGTTCGTCTTTATCGTTTTTTCCGCCGTCTGCGTCGGGGCGCTCGCGCTCATCGGCGATTTCGGCTCGGCCCTGGTATTCTTCATCTGCTTTCTCGTGATCTCCTTCCTGCGTTCGGGGTCGATCGCGACGGTTTTCCTTGCCGTCTCCGGCGCGGCGATGGCCGGCTTTCTCGCCGTAAGCGTCAAGCCCTATATCGCGCGGCGCTTTGCCACCTGGGGCCACGTCTGGGAGGACGTCTACGGTGCCGGCTATCAGCAGACCCGCGCGCTGGGAGCGGCGGCGGCCGGCGGGCTCTTCGGCAAGGGCGCGGGGGGCGGCTGGCTGACGGACATCGTCGCGGCCGATACCGACATGGTCTTTGCCGTGCTCTGCGAGGAGGAGGGCATCATCATCGCCTGCTGCGCGGTGCTCGCCGTCCTGACGCTGAGCTTTTTCGCCGTGCGCACCGCGCGCCGCGCGCGCTCGGCCTACTATTCCATCGCGGCCTGCGCGGCGGTGACCATGCTGATGACGCAGATGGCGCTGAACGTCTTCGGCTCGCTCGATCTGCTGCCCTTCACGGGCGTGACCTTCCCCTTCGTCTCGCGCGGCGGCAGCTCGCTGCTCGCGTGCTGGATGATGATGGCCTTCATCAAGGGAGCCGACACCCGCCGCGGCGGCAGCTTCGTCGTGCGGCCGGCGGCTCAGCTCTTCACCCGCCCGGCCGCGCAGCATGAAAAGAAGGGGGGCCGCGGGACATGAAGAAAATCACCCGACGCGCCTTCTCCGTGCTGCTGCTCGCCCTGGCGATCATCTTCGGCATGACGGTGTTCGTGCTGCGCTACACCGACGAGGGCAGCGACTGGGCGCTGTATTTCGCCTCCGCCAACGCCGGCGCGGGCGGCGAGCTGCGCGACCGCAAGGGCGTCGTCCTCGCCTCCTTCGACGCGACGCGCTACGCCTTTTCCGACGACGCGGAGACGCGCGTGGCCTGCTATCACGTGACCGGCGACTACTGGAACCGCAGCGGCACGGGCGCGCTCGGCGCCTATTGGGACAGGATGCAGGAATACAGCCTGATCGAGGGCACCGTGAAGAAAGAGCCCAAGAGCCTGACGCTCACGATCGACGCCTCGATCTGCCGCGCGGCCTGGAACGCGATCGGATACAACCGCCGCGGCGCGGCCATGCTGATGAACTACCGCACGGGCGAGGTGCTGGCGATGGTCAGCCTTCCCTCGGTCGATCCGATCAACGGCGAGGCTCCGGTCGCCGACACGGCCTTTATCAACCGCTGCCTCTCGGCGAGCTTCCCGCCCGGCTCGATCTTCAAGCTGGTCACGGCGGCCGCCGCGATCGAGGACGTGCCCGACATTTTCAACAGGACCTTCGTCTGCGAGGGCGACTATACGATCGGCACGGTGGACATCCACTGCACCGGCGTGCACGGCGAACAGAGCATCGAGGAGGCGCTGGCCAATTCCTGCAACAGCGCCTTCGCGCAGATCGCCGTGGCGGCCGGCTACAACAGCCTGTATGACCACGTCAAGGCCTACGGCTTTCTCGATCCTCACGAGCTGGACGGCATCCCCTCCGTCGCCGGAGCGTACCGCACGCAGTACGCCGGCGATCCGGAGCTCGCCTGGTCCGGCATCGGCCAGTCCACCGACCTGGTGTGTCCCTACACGATGCTGCGCTACGTCGCGGCCATCGCGAACGACGGCATGCTTGCGACGCCGCGGCTGATCCTCACGGACGAGCCGGTCGAGCAGACGCGCCTCATCGAGGCCTCGACGGCGGCGAAGCTCAAGCAGATGATGATCTACAACTTTCAGACGCGCTATATGCCCGAGATCTATTTCCCCGGCCTGTACTACGCCGGGGCCAAGACCGGCACGGCCGAGCTCGGGGACGGCGCCTCCCACGCCTGGTTCACCGGCTTTCTTGACGATCCGGCGCACCCCTACGCCTTTGTGGTCGTGATCGAGCGTGCCGGCAGCGGTCTCGCGGCCGCTGCCCCGGTCGCCAACCGGATGCTGCACGCGGCGATCGCGGCAGAGGGATAAGACTATGATAGACATTACGGTACAAAATCTCGAAAAATCCTTCGAGGTCGGCAAAAAGATCCTCGACGGGCTGTCCTTCACGGTCAACACCGGCGAGCATATCGGCATCCTCGGTCCCAACGGCTGCGGCAAGACGACGCTCTTCCGCATCCTCTGCGGCGCCGAGCGCCCCGACGAGGGCGCGGCCTCCGTCGCGCCAGGCAAGCGCATCGGGCTCATCTCCCAGATCCCCGTGTTCCCGGAGGGCTGGACGACCGAGGACGTGCTGCGCGACGCGCAGCGCCGTCTGTACACGATCTCCGCGCAGCTTGACGAGCTCTCCGCACAAATGGAGCACGACGCATCCTCCGCTCTGCTGCACCGGTACGACACGCTTTCGGACGAGTTCCGCCGCCTCGGCGGCTGGGAGATGGACGCCGAGCGCAGCCGCGTCGCGAACGGACTCGACATCACGCCCGCCATGAGAGAGCAGCCCTTCGACACGCTCTCGGGCGGCGAGCGCACGCGTGTGAATCTCGCGCGGCTGATCCTGGAGGACACGGACATCCTGCTGCTCGACGAGCCGACCAACCACCTCGACCTTCACGCCACCGAATGGCTGGAGGATTACATCCTGCACTTCAAGGGGACGGTGCTCTCGATCAGCCATGACCGTTACTTCCTCGACGTCGCCGCACAGCGCTGCATCGAGATCGTGGACGGAAAGGCCGAGTTCTACAGCGGCAATTACAGCTTTTTCGTGCTGGAGAGACAGCGCCGCTTTGAGGAAAAGCTCAGGCAGTACGAGAAGGATCAGGCCAAGATCGAGCAGCTGCAGCGCGCGGCCGATCGGCTGCACCTCTGGGCCTTCATGGGCAACGACAAGCTGCACAAGCGCGCCTTTTCGATGGAAAAGCGCATCGAGCGCCTCTCGCAGAGCGAAAAGCCGACCGAGGCGCGCAGGCTGAACGTGAAGTTCCGCGAGCGGGACTTCTCCGGCGACGAGGCGATCGTCGCGGACGGCCTGGAAAAGGGCTTCGGCGGCCGCGTGCTCTTCTCCGGCGTGTCGCTGGAGGTCACGGGCGGCGAGCGCATCGCCCTCATCGGCGACAACGGCGCGGGGAAAACGACCTTTCTCAAGCTCCTCATGGGCGAGGAAACGCCAGACGCCGGGTACATTTACCGCGGTCCCGCGGTCCGCACGGCCTATCTGCCGCAGATCGTCCGCTTCGACGACGAGAGCCGGACGATGTACGACACGATGCTCTGGGAATGCCGCGCCCAGCCGCAGGAGGCGCGCGACCGGCTGGCGGCCTTCGGCTTCCGCGGCGAGGACGTGTTCAAGCGCGTCTCGACTCTCTCCGGCGGCGAAAAAAGCCGTCTGAGGCTGTGCATCCTCATGGGCGGGCAGATCAACCTCCTCGTGCTGGACGAGCCGACCAACCACCTTGACATCGCCAGCCGCGAGTGGATGGAGGACGCGCTTTCCGACTACGAGCAGACGCTGCTGTTCGTCTCGCATGACCGTTACTTCATCGAAAAGTTCGCCACGCGGATCTGGACGCTCGAGGACGGACAGTTCAGCGACTTTCGCGGCGGCTGGCGGGAATACGGCGAATGGCGCGCCCGCCAGGCCGTCTTCAGCCGGAACGCCGGGAAGAGCGAGAAAAAAGAAAAACGCGACACGCGCGCGCCGCGTCCGGCCAACGCCGAGCGCCTGATCGCGAAGGCCGAGCGGGAGATCGCGGCGCTCGAGGAAAAGCTCGCCGCGCTCACGCGTGAGGAGGCGGAGAACGCCTCGGACTATCAGAAGCTGCTGGAGCTGGGCGAGGAAAAGGATAAACTCGACGCGCAGCTTACGGCGCTGTATGAGAAATGGGAGGAGCTGAACGCATGAAACAGCAAAGCAAACGATCCCTCTTCTGGCTCGCTCTCGCCGCGGGTCTGGTGCTGCTGGCGCTCGTGCTGCGCTTTGCCGTGCACATTTACACCCCGGCCTACGCGGTCGGAATCGCGGGGATCTGCGCCGGCTGCTTCGCCCTGTGGAAGATCCGGAAAAACTGGGTCGCCGTGTCCGGGGCTCTTGTCGCCGCGGCGCTGGTACTGCGCTTCGCGGTGCGCGGCTATGCCTGGTGGGGCTATGCGCTGCTCTTCGTCGCGGCGCTCGTGGTGCTGCACCGCTTCCTGCCCGCCGCGCTGTGGAAGCTCGTCGTGGCGCTGACCTGTCTGGGTCTCGCCTACTTCTGCTTCGTCGAGAGCTTCATCATCAGAAACGCCCGCACCGACCCGGAGCCCGAGCGCGACTATCTGATCGTGCTGGGCGCCGCGGTCTACGGCGATCAGCCCTCGCTGACGCTCGTGCGCCGCATGGAGGGCGCGATGGACTATCTTGAGCGCTATCCGGATTCCGTCGCCATCGTCTCCGGCGGCATGGGCCCAGGTGAGACCGTGACCGAGGGCCGGGCCATGTACGACTGGTTGTGCGCCCACGGCGTCGACCCCGCGCGGATCATTGTGGAAGACAAGGCCACCTCCACCGAGGAGAATCTCGAAAACTCCTTCGCGATCATCCGCGCGCGCGGCGAAGATCCGCAGGGCAAGGTCGCGATCGTATCGAGCGCTTATCACCTGTACCGCGCCAAGCTTTTCGCGCAGAAGCTCGGCGTGACGGACGCCGCGGGCGTCGCCGCGCCCTGGGGCTATTTCTTCGTGATGCTCAACTATTTCATCCGCGAGGCCTTCGGCGTCACGCATTTCTGGGTCTTCGGCAACTGAATATTCCGACAAAAAAGAGAAGTGAGCCGGATGCTCACTTCTCTTTTTTATTTTCCGAAATCTGCGGACGGTCAGAAGCCCTGCATCCGGTCGAGCACGGCGAAGAGCGCGTGCTCGCGCTCGTCGATCATCTGCGTCTCGTCCCCGAACTCCATCAGGCGCGAGGATTCGATGTTCTGATCCCAAAACGGAAGGCCCTCGCCGTTCGGGTCGCCGTTCGAGGCGAAGTTCGCCCAATAGTGCAGCATTTGCGCGCTCAGCTCGCGATCCCGCGCGTCATAGAGCTTCGACCCCGCGGGGATATTGCCGTAGCAGTAGACCTCCTCGCCGCTGTGCCAGGGGCCGAGGCGGCCGTTGGTCTTGGAGAAGTAGTATTCCCAGACCGGGATCCCGTTTTCGACGGCCAGGCGGTTGAGACAGTAGTGCGGATAGTCGAAGAAGATCGCGCCGTAGATCTCGGCCCAGTACGCCTTTGCTTCGGCGTCCGTCGCGGCCGGATAGATCGCCAGCACCTCGTCGGCATAGTCGCCGAAATAACGGCGGATGCGTCCCTCGAAATCCTTCATGCCCGCCTGCGAGAACAGGATGAAGGGGCCGCTCTCGGCGCTGTTGTAGCCGTGCAGGATCGCCTCCTCGTTGTGGACGCCGCGGCGATAGGATTCGTACGGCGTCTCGACGAGGGCATAGCCGTCGATCGTCATGTGGTGCTGCGTCTCCGCCTCCCCCACCAGCTTGTCGGCGCTCAGCGCCCGCAGCTCGGCAATGCTTGAAACGCCGTAGCGCGCCTTGAGCGCGCGTCCGCTCTCCAGCGCCTCGTCCATCGTGCGGAAGGAATGCGGCGGCTCGGCGGAGGCAACGGTAGAGCTCTCCAGGACCACGCGGCGGAAGAGGCCCTTCGCCAGCGGCGAGGTGCACAGCGCGCTGACCGACGCCGCGCCGGCCGATTCTCCCGCGAGCGTCACGTTGTCCGGATCGCCGCCGAAGGCCGCGATATTGTCGCGCACCCACTCGAGCGCCTTGATCTGGTCAAGCAGACCGTAATTGCCCGTCGTGCCGTTCGGAGACTCGGCCGCGAGCTCCTCATCGGCGAAATAACCGAACACGCCGAGGCGGTAGCCCATGTTGACAACGATCACGCCCTCGCGCGCGAGGCCGAGGCCGCTGTAGTCGGCGTACCAGGGCTGCCCGGTCTGCAGCGAGCCGCCGTGGATAAAAACGTATACCGGCAGACCGCTGACCTCGCCGGAGGGCTTCCAGACGTTGACGTAGAGCGAATCCTCGCTCACGGGCGCGACGTAGTTGTCTTCGGGCGTGATCTTATAGTCGTGATAGCCGATGATCTGTGCGAGCGAGCTGTAGATCGCGGAGTTGACCGGCTGCATGGACTGCGGCGCGAAATGGTCGCAGGCAAGCATACCCTCCCAGGGATCGGGATCCTGCGGCTCACGCCAGCGCAGCTCGCCCACGGGCGGCTTGGCATAGGGGATGCCCGCAAAGACCTCGACCGCGCCGTCGGCGCTGATCAGGCCCTGCACCTTGCCCTTGCGCGTCACGACGACCTGCGAGCGCGCGCTTTCCTTCCCCTCCACGGCCGGAACGGCCCTGACGGGCGGCTTCGTGACGAAGAGGACGGCGGCAAAGAGCGCGAGGAATCCGAGCCAGCACAGCGCGCGCTTCCCTTTTCCCTCCGCGCGGCCGCGCAGCCGCACAAAGAGCGCCGCGGCAGGCAGCAAAAGGACGAAGCCCGCCGTCGTGTTCCTGCACAGCTCCAGCAGCGCGAGCATCGCCAGCAGCGTCAGGATAAAACCGATCCAAAAGCCGCTCGAACGTTTTTTCATATTCCTTCCTCCGCGTTTTTTTCCATTATAGCGCTCCGCCGCCTCTTCCGTCAATCGCCTGCGCCTGTCGAAAAGCAGCGAAAAAGCACCCTTCGGGAGGGTGCTTCTTCGTCCGATGGGCCGAGCTCAGTTTTCCATCATCAGGCGGATGATCTCCTTGTCGGTCTCGACCATGCCGCGGCTGGCGAGCTTTCCGACGATCTCGATCGTGCGCTCGACGCCCTTCTTGACGATGCCGTCGCCGCCGAAGAACTGGTTGCCGCCGCGGTACATCGCAAGGCCCAGCAGACCCGCGTCCACGGCCGCGGCGATCTTGGCCGCGCAGCTGGCCTTCGCGCCGTCACAGACGATGCCGGAGGTCACGGCCACGGTGTTGACGATCGTATGGGCGATCACCTCAAAGCGGCCGCCCTGCAGATACGCGATGCCGGAGGCCGCGCCCGCGCCCGCGCTGACCGCGCCGCAGTAGGCGCTCAGGCGTCCGATCCCGGTCTTGAGGTGGATCGTCACAAGGTTCGACACGCACAGCGCGCGCAGCAGCTCTTCCTCGCTCGCGCCTGTCTCGCGCGCATAGACGATGACGGGCACGGAGGTCGTGATGCCCTGGTTGCCGCTGCCGGAGTTGATGACCACCGGCATCTCGCAGCCGTTCATGCGCGCGTCGCTGCCGGCCGCCGCCCAGGCCCGCAGCTTGTAGTTGATGTCGTCCTCATGGCCTCTGAGGAGCGTCTTGCCGATGTTTGCGCCGTAATCGTGCCGCAGGCCCTCCTCGGCGATGGCCATGTTGTAGGCGATCTGCCGCTGCAGAAGCTCGCGCACGTCGCCGGGGTCCACGCTCTCGGCGAAGTCTACGATCCGCTCCACCGTCATGCAGCTGCGATCCGTCAGCGCCTCTTCCGTGCCTGCGGCGCCTTGTTTTTCCAGCAGCGTCTCGTCGCCGCGGCGGATGCAGACGATGTTGGTATGAAAATCCGTGATGCGCACGTACGCGCTCTCCGCGCCGGAGAAAACGCTCACGGCGATGTCGAAGATATGCGGCGTGTCGGCGTGACGGACCTCGATCGGCGTTTTTTCAAGGTACTCCCCGATCGTTTTGATCTGCTCCGGCGTAATGGAGGCGAGCACCTGCAGCTCGGCCGAGGCGTCCCCGGCCGCGACGCCGGCGGCGGCCGCCGCCGGAAGGCCCTTGAGTCCGCCGGTGTTCGGCACGACGACGCTCTTGACGTTTTTGATGATGTTGCCGCTGGCCTCGACGAGCACGCGATCCGGCGTCTTTCCGAGCGTCTCGCGCGCCTTCGCGGCGGCGTAGGCCACGGCGATAGGCTCGGTGCAGCCCATGGCGGGCATCAGCTCCTCGTGCAGGATCTGCACATACTGTTCATAACATCGATCGTTTTTTTCCATGTCGGTCCCTCTTTCATTATAATGGGCGCGAAACCCGGGAGCCGTTTTCTCAAACGTCTCCCGGGCGGATTATTACGGATTCATCGTATAGTTGGGCGCTTCCTTGGTGATATAGATGTCGTGCGGGTGGCTCTCCTTGAGGCCGGCGGAGGTGATGCGGACGAACTTGCTCTTCGTGCGCAGCTCCTCGATGTTGTGCGCCCCGCAGTAGCCCATGCCGGAGCGGAGGCCGCCCATCATCTGGAACACGGTCTCGGAGACCGGCCCGCGGAAGGGAACGCGGCCCTCGACGCCCTCGGGGACGAGCTTCTTGTTGTCCTGCTGGAAGTAGCGGTCCTTCGAGCCCTTCTGCATCGCGCCGATGCTGCCCATGCCGCGGTAGACCTTGAACTGACGGCCCTGGAAGACCTCGGTATCGCCGGGGGCCTCCTCGCAGCCCGCAAGCATCGAGCCCATCATAACGACGCGGCCGCCGGCGGCGATTGCCTTGGTGATGTCGCCGGAGTACTTGATGCCGCCGTCGGCGATCACGGGGATGCCGTAGCGGTCGGCCATCTCGGCGCAGTGCAGAATCGCGCTGATCTGCGGCACGCCGATGCCCGCCACGACGCGCGTGGTACAGATCGAGCCGGGGCCGATGCCGACCTTGACGCAGTCCGCCCCCGCCTTGATCAGCGCTTCTACCGCTTCGGGCGTGGCGACGTTGCCGGCGACGAGCTGGGCGTCGGGGTATTTCTCCTTGACCTCGCGCACACAGCGCATGATGTTGGCGCTGTGGCCGTGGGCGCTGTCGAGCACGAGCACGTCCACGCCGGCGTCCAGAAGCGCGCCGGTGCGGTCGAGGATGTCGCGCGTCACGCCGATGGCCGCGGCGCAGAGCAGACGGCCAGCGCCGTCCTTGGCGGAGTTGGGGTATTTGAGGACCTTTTCGATGTCCTTGATCGTGATCAGGCCGCGCAGACGGTATTCGTCGTCCACGATCGGCAGCTTTTCGATGCGGTGATGGCGCAGGATCTCCTTGGCCTCGTCCAGCGTCGTGCCGACCTTGCCGGTAACGAGCCCGCTGCTGGTCATGACCTCGGAGATACGGCGGCCGAGATCGGTCTCAAACTTCATGTCGCGGTTGGTGATGATGCCGACCAGCTTGCCGTCCCCGTCCACGACGGGCACGCCGGAGATGCGGTATTTGGCCATCAGCGCCTCGGCGTCGCCGAGCGTCTTGTCCGGCGTGAGGGAGAAGGGATTGGTGATGACGCCGTTCTCCGAGCGCTTGACGAGATCGACCTGCTCGGCCTGCATGTCTATGGACATATTCTTGTGGATGACGCCGATGCCGCCCTCGCGCGCGATGGCGATGGCCATACGGTATTCGGTGACGGTGTCCATCGCGGCGCTCATGACCGGGATGTTCAGGCGCACCTTCTTCGTCAGATACGTGGACAGATCCACGTCGGCGGGCAGCACGTCGCTCTCCGCCGGGACGAGCAGCACGTCGTCAAAGGTCAGGCCTTCGCCGATGATCCGATTGGAATTCTGCTCTTTCAGCTCCATACGCCGCTCCTTCGCAAATAGTATTTTACTGCGGACAGAGGGAACTCAGCCGCAGTAATCTGTTTCTATCAAAATTATAGCAACTTTTCGCCGCATGTCAACATCTTTTGCAGCGCGGAGAGGTCGGCGGCGATCGCGTCGGCGCCCGCCTCCTCCAGCTCTCCGGGGGCGGCGCAGCCGTATCTCACGCAGATGCAGGGGATGCCTGCCGCGTGTGCGCCGGCCACGTCGTACTTCGTGTCGCCGATGAGCACGCAGTCCTCTTTTCCCGCGCCGAGATCGTCGATCACGCTCTCCACGATCTCCCGCTTGGTGTTGTTGTTCCCCGCCAGGCCGCTGCCGCGGACGACGGAAAAGAACTCCCGCATGCCGCTGCGCTCCAGCAGCTGCTCGCAGAGCGGGAGCGGCTTGGACGTGGCCACGGCGAGGACGAGACCCGCGTCCTTCAGCGCCGTGAGGAATTCCGTCATGCCGGGAAAAGGGCGGCTCTCATACACGCCGATCGGGATATAGCGCTCCTGAAACAGGCCGCGCGCTTCCCAGGCCTTTTCGAGCGAAAAGCCGAACATCTCCATGAACTTGTCCACCAGCGGCGGGCCGGCGAAGCAGCGCAGCTCGTCGAGCTCTGCGCGGACGCCGAGCTTTCGGAGCGCGTACTGCGCGCTCTTGGCGATGCCCTCGACGGTGTCGTAGAGCGTGCCGTCAAAGTCGAACAAAACATAGCGATACATCGAAAGCTCCCCCGTGATTCTCTTCGGATCTTTTGGGTATTATACAGGAGGACCGCATGCGCTGTCAATCACGGCGGCGGAGTGGAATATACATAGAGAAAGAAGATCAACGATCAAGGAGGTCAGGATGGAAACTTCTTATTTTCTCGGCGCGAACACCGCGGACGGCTTTTTTTCTCTCTACAGCGGCTTTTGCCGCGGCGGGGGCGAGTACCTGCGCATCGTCAAGGGCGGCCCGGGGACGGGCAAATCCGGCTTCATGCGCGCGCTCGGGCGCGAGGCGGTCCGGCGCGGCTATGACGTCGAGCTCGTCCGCTGCTCGGGCGATCCCGGCTCGCTCGACGGACTGTATATCCCCGCGCTGGGGCTCGGATGGGTCGACGGCACCGCGCCGCACGTCTCGGAACCCGGCGTTTTCGGCGCGGATGGAGATTATGTAAACCTTGGGCAATTCTGCCGGACGCCGCTCTCCCCCGCGGACGCCTCCCGCGCCCGCGCGCTGAACGCGGCCTATAAGGAACGCTACGCGCGCGCCTACGCGCTGCTCGACGCGGGTGAAAAGATCGAGGCGGCGCTCGTTCCGCCGGACTGCGGCGACAGGACCGCCGAGCGGGCGGAGGCCGTGCTGCGCGCGCTCGTCGACCGCATCGCGCCACCCTGCGGCCGCCCCGGCACGCTCTCGAGGCGCTTTGCGGGCGCCGTCAGCTGCGAGGGGATCGTGCGCGACGCGTCCTCGCTGGCGTCCTGCCGGCTGATCTACGTCTGCGAGGACGGCTGCGGTCTTGCCGCCGGCGCGCTTGCGGCGGCACGGGACGAGGCGCTCGCGCGCGGGCAGCGCGTGGTCGAGCTGCTCTCCCCTCTCGACGGCCGCTCCGCCGAGGGCGTGGTGCTCGGCGAGCTCTCGGCCGCCTTCGTGCGCGCCGCGCCGCAGCAGGGCGGGCAGAAAAAGGTCGCGCTCGACCGGCTGTGCGGCTCGCTGGACGAGATCAAGGAGCGCCGGCGGCAGCTGCGGACGGCACGGCGGGAACGGACGCGCTGCACCGAGGCGGCCTGCGCTCTCCTCCGCGAGGCCAAAGCGCTGCATGACGAGCTGGAGGCGATCTGTCGGCCCTATATGGACTTTCCCTCTCTCGACGCCTTCACGGCAAAGGAGCTCGCGCGCGTGTTCGCGTCATAAAACGCCGCCGATTCCACCGCCGGGCGAGACGGGTGGAAAACTGCGTTATTGAATTCATACGCCGCTTTTCCTATAATGGGCTTGCATAGAAAGAACGGCACCCAACAAGGAGGAAAACAGGATGGAACTGGGAAAGAAGATCCGGCAGCTCCGTTTCAAGGCGGGCCTGACGCAGGAGCAGCTGGCCGAAAAGCTCGGGATCGCTCCGCAGTCGGTCTCCAAATGGGAGAACGCGGCGGCCATGCCGGACATCACGATACTGCCTCTCCTGTCCGAGGTCTTCGGCGTCAGCATCGACGAGCTGTTCGATCTGACGACCGAGCAGCGCTTCAATCGGATCGAAAACCGCATGGACGTCGAGGAGGAGCTTCCCCAGGACGTGTTCCGGGAATACGAGGAGTTTTTGAAAGGGCAGCTCTCCGCTGATCCGTACAGGAAGCGCGCGACGGAGCTTCTCGCCGCTCTCTGCTGGCACCGCATGGAGAGCTATGCGAAAAAGGTGCAGCGCTGGGCGAAGGACGCGGTGCGTCTCAGCCCGGATGAAAAGGGCTGCCAGTGGATGCTGCAGAAGGCGGAGGGGCACGCCGCGTGGGACTGGAACATTGCCAACCACACAGCGGCGATCGACTTCTACCGCGAGCTCGTCAGAGCTCATCCCGAAAGCAGGCTGTCTTATTCCTACCTGCTCGACAATCTGATCGCCGACCATCGCGCGGACGAGGCCGAGGAGATCCTGGCGCGGATGAGCGCGCTGACGGACACGCGGCCCGTCATCAACGAGGTCTACCGCGCCCATATCGCGCTTGCGCGCTTTGACGAGCCGGAAGCGGACCGGATCATCGAAAAGCTGCTTTCCGAGCACCCGGGCGATTTTGCCTGCGAGTTTGAGGCAGCCCAGTATTACGCCGGAAAGTGCGATTATGACAGGGCGATCGAGCTCTACGAGCGCTCCTTTGCGAATGAAAAGCGCAGGCCGAGATTCACCGACGAGCTGATGGGCATCGCCGATATCTATCAGATCCGGGGCGACTTCCGGAAGGCGGCCGAGACCTGGGGCCGGATCGCCGAGCTGCTGGAAAAAGAGTGGGGCTTCAGCGACGAGACCGCGCTGAAAGAAGCGAAGGAGAAGCAGGCACGCCTGCTTGCCATGGCGTAGGGCTCCGCTTCCCGCTCCTTCCCGCCGGCACGAAAAGAAAGCTCGGCGCGGCCGAAATGGCCGCGCCGAGCTTGCCGTATCATCCTGCCGCCCGCATGTGCATTTATGCGCATGCGGGCGGTTCGTTTTCCTTTACTTTTTGCCCAAGATCCCGCCGAGCAGGCCCTCCTTCAGGCCGCCCAGGATACCGTCGCCCGAGCCGAGGCTGTCGAGCTTGCTGTCCAGCTTCAGGAGCTTCATGATGTCCGCGAATTCCAGATCCTCGCCCTTGAGGAGCTTGAGCGCGTTCTTCTTCGCGTCCGCGCTCGCCTCGCGGTAAGCCTCCAGCAGCTTTTTCTCCGCCGCCGTCAGCTCGGTGTCCGTCTTTTTGGCCGTCGTCTTTTTCGCGGTCGTCTTCTTCGCCGTCTCGGTCTTCTTGGCCGCGGTCGTCTTCTTCGCGGTCTCGGTCTTCTTGGCCGTCGCCGTCTTCTTCACGGTCTCGGTCTTCTTGGCCGCGGCGGCGCTGCCCTTCGCGGCGTTCAGCAGAGATGCCTGCGTGACGCCCGTGGCCTTGGCGATCTCCTTGAGGAAGGCCTGTGTCAGCTCGGTCTCGCCGCGCTCGGCCTTGCCGAGCTCCGCGGCGGAGAGGCCCTTGATCTTGCGCGCCAGCTGTTCCTGGCTCAGACCGGCGTCCGTGCGCGCCTCTTTGATGAGGGTTCCGACTTTCTTTGCCATTCTGTTCAGATCCTTTCCGTGTTTTATTTGTTCCACTGCCCACAGGATAGCACGTTTTTCCCCCTCGCGCAATATTTGACTTTTTCCGCGGCGCGTTTTATGATAAACGCATCTATCGGCCCGGAGGGATCGGACATGATCGACCTGTCCTGTGATTACAACGTCGGCTGCGCGCCGGAGCTGCTGGCGGCTCTCTGCGCGGCGAATGAAACGCAGCACGCCACCTACGGCTCTGACGCCTTCTCCGCGCGCGCGAAGGAAAAGATCCGCGCCGCGGTCGCCAATCCCGACGCGGACGTCTGGCTCCTCGTCGGCGGCACGCAGACGAACGCCACCGTGCTCGCCGCGATCCTCCGTCCCTGGGAGGGCGTGATCAGCGCCGCGAGCGGTCATATCGCCGTGCACGAATCCGGCGCCGTGGAGGCGTCCGGCCACAAGGTCCTGGCGCTGGAGGCCGACCGTTTCGGCCGTCTCTCCCCCGAGACGCTGCGCGCTTATCTGCGCGGCTTTTACGCCGACGAGACATATCCGCACATGGTGCGGCCCGGCGCGCTCTACGTCTCCCACCCCACGGAGCTCGGCGGGCTCTACACGGCCGCGGCGCTGCGCGAGCTCCGCGCGCTCTGCGATGAATACGGTCTGCGTCTTTTCCTCGACGGCGCCCGCCTGGCCTACGCGCTCGCCTCGCCGGAGACGGACGTGACGCTGCCCCTGCTCGGCGAGCTGTGCGACGTGTTCTATATCGGCGGGACCAAATGCGGCGCGCTCTGCGGCGAGGCCGTCGTGTTCCGCGAAAAGCAGCCCTGCTTCTTCCCCGCGCATAAGCAGCGCGGCGCGCTGCTGGCCAAGGGGTTTCTTTTGGGCCTGCAGTTCGACGCGCTCTTTACGGACGGTCTCTACCTCCGTCTCGGCAGGCAGGGCGTCGCCTGCGCGCTGCGCCTGCGCGAGGGGCTGCGGAGCCTGGGCGTCTCCTTCTCCCCCGAGAGCGGGAGCAACCAGCAGTTCCCCGTCCTGACGGCGGAGCAGCTAAACAGGCTCCGGGACAAGGTCGGCTTCGAGGTCTGGGAAAGGCGCGCCGACGGCTCGGCCGTCGTGCGGCTGTGCGCATCCTGGCGCACGATGGAGGCGGAGATCGACGCCGTGCTCGACGCGCTGCGATAAGCGGGCGAAAAAAGACAGGGTATCCGAACGACGGATACCCTGTCTTTTTCATGCCTTAGAGATCGAACAGATTGATCTGGTTGCTGTCCGGCAGATCGCCGAGCGCGCCGAGGGATTTGAGCGTATCCAGGTGCGTCTGGCTGACCTTCGGGCAGTCGCTGCCGAGATCCTGCACGGAGATGTAGCGCTTGCCGCTGCGGCCGCAGCGGCAGAGGTCCTCCGCCGCCGCCTCGCCCAGACCGGAGACGGAAATGAAGGGCGGGCGCAGCGCGCCGTCCTCGATCAGGAACTTCGCCGCGTCGGAACGGTACAGGTCGATCGGCAGGAAGGAGAAGCCGCGCATGTTGAACTCGTACACGGCCTCGAGCGTGACGAGCAGATCCTCCTCGTTCGCCGTGAGATCGCCGCGGCGGTGCATATCGTTGATCCGGCGGCGCACGCTCTCGGTGCCGCCGCACATCATCTGGGCGTCAAAGCCGCCTTTCTGGCTGCGGCGGTAGAAATAGGCCGAGTAAAAGGCCAGCGGCTCATGCACCTTGAACCAGGCGATGCGGAAGGCCATCATGACATAGGCCACCGCGTGCGCTTTGGGGAAGAGGTACTGGATCTTGCGGCAGGACTCGATCCACCAGTCCGGCACGCCCAGGCCCTTCATTTCGTCCACGATGCCCGCGGGCCAGGACTTGCCCTTGTGGATGGCGCCCTTGCGCACCGCCTCCATGAACTGGAAGGCCAGCGAGGGCTGCATCCCCCTGGCGATCAGATAGAGCATGATGTCGTCGCGGCAGCCGACGGTCTCGTTGACGGTCGCGGTGCCGTTGAGGACGAGATCCCGGATATTGCCCGCCCACACGTCGGTGCCGTGCGAGAAGCCGGAGAGGCGCACCAGCGTGTCGAACTGCCGCGGTTGGGTATCCACCAGCATCTGGCGCGTGAAGGGCGTTCCGAACTCCGGTACGCCGATCGAGCCGGTCTTTCCGATGATCGGGTCGTCCTCCGGCAGGCCGAGCACCTCCGGCGAGGTGAAGATCGCCATCGTCTCGGGGTCTGACAGCGAGATCTCGCGGGCGTTGACGCCTGTCATGTCCTCCATCATGCGGATCATCGTCGGGTCGTCGTGGCCTAGCTCGTCCAGCTTGAGAAGGTTGTCCTCCATGCAGTGGTACTCGAAATGCGTCGTGATGATGTCGCTGTTCGGGTCGTCGGCCGGATGCTGCACCGGGCAGAAATCCGTCACGTCCATGTCCTGCGGGATGATGACGAGGCCGCCGGGGTGCTGGCCGGTCGTACGCTTGATGCCGACAAGGCCCTGCGTGAGCCGGTTTTCCTCCGCCTTCGTGGCGCGGATGCCGCGCTCCTCGAGGTATTTTTTGACGTAGCCGTAAGCCGTCTTGTCCGCCAGCGTGCCGATCGTCCCGGCGCGGAACACGTGGTCCGCGCCGAAAAGCGTCTCGGTATATTTATGTGCCTTCGCCTGATACTCGCCCGAGAAATTGAGGTCGATGTCGGGCGTTTTTTCATTTCCCGGGAAGCCGAGGAAGGTCTCGAACGGGATGTCGAAGCCGTCGCGGCGCATCCTGCTGCCGCAGTCCGGGCAGTCCTTTTCGGGCATGTCCGCGCCGCAGCCGTAGCTGCCGTCGGTCACGAACTCGCTGCGGCGGCACTTGGGGCAGACGTAGTGCGGCGGCAGGGAGTTGACCTCCGTGATGCCGGACATGTAGGCCACGATCGACGAGCCCACGCTGCCCCGGCTCCCGACGAGGTAGCCGTGCTCGAGCGAGTTCTGCACCAGCTTCTGCGCGCTCATGTAAATGACGTCGTAGTGATGCGAGAGGATGGTGTTGAGCTCGGTGTCCACGCGGCTCTGCACGATCTCGGGCGGCTTTTCGCCGTAGATGCGGTGCATTTTGGAATAGACCAGCTCCTTGAGCTGCTCGGCCGAGTTCTCGATCCTCGGCGGGAAAAGGCCCTTGGGCAGCAGCTCGATCGGCTCGACCATGTCGGCGATCGCGCGGGTGTTCTCTATGACGACCTCGCGGGCCGTCTCCTCGCCGAGATAGGCGAATTCCGCCAGCATCTCATCGGTCGTACGGAAGTAGATCGGGCAGTCGCGGTCGGCGTCCGAGAATTTCTTCGCGGCCTGCAGGATCTTGCGGTACTGCTCGTCCTCTGGGTCGAGGAAGTGCACGTCGCTGGCCGCCACGACCTTCTTGCCGAGCTTCTTTCCCAGCGCGAGGATCGTGCGGTTGTAGTCCTGGAGCACGGTCTCGTCCTTGACCACGCCGTTTTCCACCAGAAAGCCGTTGTTGCAGATCGGCTGGATCTCCAGATAGTCGAAAAAGGAGGCGATCCGCTCAAGCTCCTTCTGGCTCGCGCCGCGCATGACCGCACCGTACAGCTCGCCCATGCCGCAGGCCGAGCCGACGAGGATGCCCTCGCGGTGCTGTACGAGCAGACTCTTGGGAATGCGCGGGACATGGTAGAAGTATTTCAGATAGCTCTGCGAGATCATCTCGTAGAGGTTTTTCAGACCCGTCTTGTTCAGCACCAGCAGAACCATGTGGTACGTTTTCTCCACGTCCGTGCGGCGCAGCGTGTGATAGACCGTCTCGATGTCGTCCACGGTCCGCGCGCCCTGCGCGGCGAGCATGGGCAGGAAGCGGCCCATGATGCGCGCGACGACCATCGCGTCATCCGAGGCGCGGTGGTGATTGAACTTCGGCAGGCCCAGGTGGTTGGAGACGATGTCCAGCTTGAAGCGCTTGAGCTCCGGGCACAGGGCCTGCGAGAGCGCGAGCGTATCGAGAAAGACCGGGGAAAAGCGGATGCGGTGCCGCCGCGCCGCGGCGCTCATGAAGCCGACGTCGAAGTGGGCGTTATGGGCGATCAGCGGACGGTCTCCGGCAAAATCGAGGAAGAGGCGCAGCGCCTCGGCCTCGCGCGGCGCGCCCTGCACGTCGCTCTGGCGGATGCCGGTGAGCTCGGTGATGTCCGCGGGAATGGCCATCTCCGGGTCGACGAAGGTGTTGAAGCTCTGCTTGATCTCGCCGCCTGAAAAGATCACGGCGCCGATCTCGGTCATGCGGTCGGACGAGGCGTTGAGACCCGTCGTCTCGATATCGAAGGCCACAAACTCGGCGTCCAGAGGCAGGCGGCTCTTGCCGATGACGGCGCTGTTGCCGTCCATGTCGTTGGTGAAGTAGCACTCCATGCCGTAGATGATCTTGACGCCGTGCTTCTTCCCCGCGGTCCACATGTCCGGGAAGGCCTGCGCGACGCCGTGGTCGGTCACGGCGATGGCCGGCATGCCCCATTGGGCCGCGCGCTCGACGATCTTCTTCGGCTCGGTCAGCGCGTCGAGAGCGGAAAAGCGCGTGTGCATGTGCAGCTCGACGCGCTTTACCGGCGCGTCGTCCGCGCGGATCTGCTTCTTGCCCTGCATGATATGGCGCGGGTCCAGCACGAGGTCGTCGTCGTACTTGCTGAAAACGGCCTCGCCCTGCACGAAGAGGTGCATGCCCTTCTTGATCTTGTCGATGATCGAGCGGTCGTCGTCGGAGCGCAGGAACTTGCTCACGCGGATCGAGCCGGTGTTGTCCGTCATGTCGAAGCTGAGCACCGCGCCGCCGTTTTTCACCGTGCGGCTCATCACGTCGATGACGTCGCCCTCGACGCAGACCCTGCCGGAATCCATGCCGAGCGTGCGCATTTCGACAGGCTTCTGCCTGATGGTCTTGCCCATCAGTACCTTGCCCTTCGACGGCTCGCCGGGCTTTGCGGCGGCGTCCACGGCGGGAGCCGTGGCGCTCTTCGTCCTCGGATAATCCGGGATGATCGCCGCGCCGGAGAGCGCGTAGTCCGTCCGCAGCCGCTCGGTGAGCAGCGCGATGTCCGCCATGGAGGGCATGGCGGCAAAATGCGCGCTGACCGTCAGGACCTTTTCGCCGAAGTCGATCTGCACGTCGGTCACGCAGGCCTTGTCCAGCCCTCCGCAGCAATCGGACAGCTCGGCGCAGCCGGGGAACATCGTCAGAAAAGGAGTATGCTCGCTCATGGCCGGCCGTCCTCTTCGATCATGTTCAGCAGCGCGTCGAACAGCTCGTCATAGGGCCAGGTCCCCACGACGACGCCCTTTTTGAAGATCAGGCCCTTGTCGCGGCCGCCGGCGATGCCGTAATCGGCCTCGCGCGCTTCGCCCGGACCGTTGACCACGCAGCCCATCACGGCCACGGTGATGTCCCGCTCGATAGGTCTGACGGCCTCCTCGACGCGCTGCGCCAGCGAGATCAGGTCGATCTCCGTGCGCCCGCAGGTCGGGCAGGAGACGAACTTCACGCCTCCCGTGCGCACGCCCGCGGCCTTCAGGATCGCAAGGCCGACCCTGACCTCCTCGACGGGATCCGCCGTCAGCGAGACGCGGATCGTGTCGCCGATGCCCTCGGAGAGCAGCGTGCCGATGCCGACGGCTGACTGGACCGTGCCGTTGAAGAGCGTGCCCGTCTCGGTCACGCCCAGGTGAAGCGGGTACGGGAAAGCCTCGGCCGCGGCGCGATAGCTCGCGATCGTCAGCGGCACGGAGGAGGATTTCAGAGACAGACAGATGTCGTCAAAGTCGTATCTGTTCAGGAGCGCGATATGGCCCCGCGCGCTTTCGACGAGCGCCTCGGGGCAGGGATGGCCGTATTTTTCGAGCAGGCTCTTTTCGAGACTGCCCGCGTTCACGCCGATGCGGATCGGGATACCCCGCTTCCGGCAGGCCTCGGCAACGGCCTTGACGTTCTCCTCGCCGCCGATGTTGCCGGGGTTGATGCGGATCTTGTCGATGCCGCGCGCCGCCGCCTCCAGCGCGAGACGGTAGTCAAAGTGGATGTCGCCCACGAGCGGGATGTGCACCCGTTCCTTGATCGCGCTGATCGCCTCCGCCGCGCGCATGTCGGGGATGGCCAGGCGCACGATGTCGCAGCCCGCCGCCTCAAGCGCGAGGATCTGTCCCACCGTCGCCTCGACGTCCCAGGTCTTGGTGCAGCACATCGACTGCACGCTCACGCGCGCGCCGCCGCCGACGGCGACGGAGCCGACGCGTATCTGCTTGGTGTTCTCTCTCTTCATGTCTTCGTCACTATCCTGAAAATATCATGGAACAGCACATAGGCCATGAGCCCCAGCAGCAGGATCATGCCCGCCGCGTGCACGTAGCCCTCGTACTTGGGATTGAGCTTCTTTTTCGTGATCGCCTCGATCGGCGCCGTCACGAGCAGGAAGAAGATCCGCCCGCCGTCCAGCGCGGGGATCGGCAGCATGTTCATCACCGCGAGGTTCACCGCGATGAAGGCGCCGAGATAGAAAATGTCGTACAGCCCGGCGGAGACGCTTTCGGCCTGTTCGCCCGTCTCGGCCATCATGTCCACGATGCCGACCGGGCCTGAGAGATCGTTGACCGAGACCTTGCCGTGCACGAGCTGGCCGAGCGCGTCCCAGACCATGCGCACGAACTCCATCGTTGTGGCGCCGGAATAGCGCAGCTTATTGCCGAGCGTCGGCTCATCGGTGCCGAAGTAGAAGCCGTACATCTTCCGCTCCTGCCCCTCGTACTCGACGGGTACCATACGGTAGTCCTTCAGTCTGACTCTCCTGCCGTCGCGGCGGACGACGATGTCGTGCTCCTCTCCGCCCCGGTTGAGCAGATCTCCCACGTCATAGTACTGCCATACGCGGCGCCCGTCGATGCGAAGGAAGCGATCCCCCTGCTGCAGGCCGTCGGCGCTCTCGTAGGGGCAGCCCTCCACAAAGTCCTCGATCACCGGGGCGCGGAAGCCGCCGGCGTTTGAGAAGAGGATCAGCACGATCACGAAGCCGAGCAGGAAGTTCATGAAGGAGCCCGCGGCCAGGATGATCAGCCGCTTCCAGGGCTTCTGATTGGTAAAGGCGCGCTCGTCGTCCGTGCTCTCGTCCTCGCCCTCCATGGCGCAGTAGCCGCCGAAGGGGATGCAGCGGAGGGAATAGAGCGTCTCGCCCTTTTGTTTTTTGACGATCGCCGGGCCCATGCCGACGGCGAACTCGTTGACCTTGACGCCGCAGGCCTTGGCGGCGGCGAAATGTCCGAGCTCGTGCACGGCGATAAGCAGACCGAAGATCAGGATTCCGATGACGATATACAGGATGCTCATTTACAGATACTTCTCCGTTACAAACTGGCGGGCGGCGCGGTCCGCCTCCAGGATCGTGTCGAGATCCTCCGCGCGCGCGTGCCCGAGCGCATCCACCGCGGCCGCGGCCGCGTCGTAGATGCGGTTATAGCCGAGCTCGCCGCGCAGAAAGGCGTGTACGGCGACCTCGTTGGCCGCGCTCATCACGCAGGGAGCGAGACCGCCCTCGCGCGCACAGTCCATCGCGAGCCTGAGGCAGGGCGTCTTTTCATAGTCCGGCGCCTCGAAGCTGAGATCGTGCAGATGATAAAAGTCGAGGCGCTCGAACATGCTCGCGCATCTCTGCGGGTAAGTCAGCGCCAGCTGGATCGGCAGGCCCATGTCGGGCACGCCCAGCTGGGCGATGACCGTGCCGTCGACGAGCTCTACCATAGAGTGTATGACGCTCTGCGGGTGGATGACCACCTGAATGTCGTCCGGCGTTACAGAAAAGAGGTGCATGGCCTCGATGAATTCCAGGCCCTTGTTCATCATCGTCGCGCTGTCGACCGAAATCTTCGCGCCCATGCTCCAGTTCGGATGGCTCACGGCCTGCGCGGGCGTGACGTTTTCCAGCTCTTCGCGCGCCCTGCCGCGGAAGGGCCCGCCCGAGCCGGTGAGCAGGATCTTTTTCAGCTCGCCCTCTCCCCGCCCCATCAGGCACTGGAAGATGGCGGAATGCTCGCTGTCCACGGGCACGATCTCGGCGCCGTTTTTCTTTGCCTCGGCCATGACCAGCTCGCCCGCGCAGACCAGGGTCTCCTTGTTGGCCAGGGCGATGCGCTTCTTTTGGCGGATCGCCTCGAGCGTGGGCCGCAGGCCGATCGCGCCGGAGACCGCGGTCACGACGCAGGCGCTCTCGTCGAGCGAAGCGGCCTCGATCAGGCCCTCAAGTCCGCTCCCGACGCGTACGTTCATGTCCGCGACGGCGATTGTGAACCGCTTCGCCGCCTCCTCGTCGTAGACCGCGACGAAGGAGGGCTTGAACTTTCTCGTCTGCTCCTCCAGCAGATCGATCTTTCTCTGGGCGCTCAGCGCCGCGACGCGCAGTCCCAGATGCTCCGCCACCGCGGCGGTCTGCCGCCCGATCGAGCCGGTGCAGCCGAGTATGGAAATGGATGATACCATAACGATTCCTCTTTATTTGTCCTTGAGCGTTTTCAGATACGCCTTTCTCTCGTCGCTCACGCGATAGCTCTCGCAGGCCTTCTGGATCGTCTTGTTGTGCGTCCAGCGCTCCAGACGCCGCTCCTCGAGGATGCGGATCGTGCTGTCGTACTGCTTGGCGAGGGCCGTGGCGAAGTACCAGGCCTGCATCATGCGCACATAGTAATGCTCCGAGCGGATCGCCGCGACCTTGTCGAGCTGGGCGGGGTCGAAGGCCTCGCCGAGATAATACGCCATCAGCATCTCGATGCCGAAGCGGACGGTGTAGGGATGCTCCGAGGCGAGATACGCCCCGATCACGCGCTCGAACGCCGGAAGATGCTTTCTGACCGCGTCGGGGCGCAGCGTGTCGCAGGTGGACCAGTTGTCCACGAAGGGCAGAAAGGCCTCGAGCGCGGCGAGCAGCGCGTCATAATCCCGTATGCCGGAGAGCAGCACGGCGTGGAGATTGTTCTCCTCGAAGGTCTCGTGCGGCAGCGCGGCGAGAAAGGCCGCCGCCTCCGGCGTGCCGCGCAGCTCCTTTGCCAGCGCGCGCAGCGCCGGAAAACGCACGCCGAGGATCTTCTCCCGCGCCACGTCGGGCGCGAGAGAGGCGACGAAGTCGGCGTTCTTCGCGTCGGAAAGCGCCTCCAGGCGCTCGCGGATACTCATTTGACCGCGCCGAAGCGGCGGTCGCGGCTGTGATACGCCGCGATCG
>JAFSNA010000020.1 GCA_017447645.1 Oscillospiraceae bacterium | reverse complement strand
CGAAGAGCAGCTGCGGCCCCATCGACGGGAGCGTGATGTGAAGCAGCTCCTGCCAGCGATTGCTTACGCCGTCGACCGCGCCCGCTTCATAAAGCGAGGTGTCGACGTTCTGGAAGCCGGCGACGAACGCGAGGAAGCCGGTGCCCAAACTCGCCCAGACCTGAACGACCATTATGATCGTCAGGTTGTACTGCGGGTCACTCAGCCACAATATCGGTTCGTCTATCAACCCCCAGCTCATCAGGATACCGTTGGCCCAGCCGTACATATCGCCGGAGAAGATCAAGCTCCAGATCATATACAGCGAGCCGCTTATGCTCGGGGCGTAGAACATCAGCGTCATAAGCGTGCGGAGCTTCGGGCCGAGCTCGTTGACGAACCACGCGAGCATAAGGCAGGCGAAGTAGCTGAGCGGTCCGGTGATGACCGCGAAGACGAGGGTGTTCTTTATCGCTTTCGGGAATATGGTATCCGAAAGCAGCAGGCGGATGTAGTTGTCGAAGCCGACGCCGCCCGGGCTCTGCACCATGTTGTAGTTGGTGAAGCTCAGGATTATCGCCGCCGCGACGGGAATTACGGTGAATATCGTGAAGATGATGAAGAAGGGGGCGAGCATAACGTACTTATCCCAGTTGCGCGCCACGAGAGTACCCTGCAGCTTTATGTATTCTTTCGGCTTCAGCTTGCGCTTGACGGGCATCTTTACTTCTGTCGTCATTTCTCATCCACCTCCAGTCCGAATTCCTTGCGTTTGGTAGTTATCTCCGCGTTTATCTCCTTGTTGTAGCTCAGGAGCATCTCTCTGGGGTTCTTGGCGTAGATAACGACGTTTCTGAACGCGAAGGTTATATTTCTCGAATAGTAGTAGTCGCCGATGACAACGGGATTGATGAACATGTTATCCCACTGTTCTTTCAGCACCTTCCACTCCTTTGCGCTCCAGGGAAGGCGCTCCGCGGCGGCTCTGTTGGCCGTGTCGTAACGGCCGGCCGCGCCGAGCAAGGTCTCGATGTCGAAGCCGTACTTTGCCTGCGCGTCCTCGCTGGTGAACCAGTCGATGTAGGCCCACGCGGCGTCCTCAACTCCGCGCTTGACCGCGCGCTGATAGATCAGAGCGCCCGCGCCGCCGCCGGAATCGATGTTGTTGATCGTGCCGTCCTCCATAACGGTGCCGGGGATCGTGGTCATCTGCCACAGGCCCTTCAGCTCGGGCGCCGCGTAGTTCAGCTGGTTGACGAAGGTGTAACCCGCGAAGCCCATCGGCATTTCGCCCGTTCTGAAACGTGTGTAGAGGTCGTAGCGCTGCGGCATACTGTATTGCGAGTAGAAGCCGGTCCACTGCTTGAACACCGCGAGGGCGGTGGTCGTGTCGAGGTTTGTCTTCTTCAGGTCGTCGCTGTAAAGACTCAAGCCGTTCTGCTTCAGAAGCGTCAGGAAGATACCGCTGTCGACGGCGCTGTCGCTGCCGTTCGGGATACCGACCTGCATGTTGTTGTTCTGCAGCACCGTCAGGACTTTGTAGAACTCGTCCCAGGTCTTCGGCGGCTCGAGCCCGAGCTCGTCGAAGATGTCGGTGCGGTAGAAGAGCATATTGAAGTTTTCGGTTATCGGGATCGAATAGTGGCCGGTGTGGCCGGTCTTGTCGGTGAATCTGTAGGGTTCGCCGGCGTACTTCGAGAAGCGCTTCATGACGTCCTCGTAGCTGCTGACGGTGTACGGCTCGCCGTTGACTCCGGTCAGCGTCCTCGCGCCGAACTGTGACATATCGACCAGCGCTTCACGGGCGGACAGGTTGACGACGTCGCCGCCGCCGACGAAGAGGACGACGTCAGGGCCGTCGTTGGCGATGTTCGCCTGGATCAGATTCTGCTGGACGAGACTGACCTTGACGCGAATGCCCGTCTTCGAGGTGAAGTCGGAGTCGCTCATTTCTTTTATCAGGTTCGCCTGGTCGCGTCCGAGGTTGACCCAGACGCGAAGGACATCCTCGCCCTCGGCGTTGGAGCCGACGGAGTTGTAGTCCTCGACGTAGGTGGCGAAATACGCCTTGATCTTGTAGCTGAGGTTTTTGAAGAAGCCCTTGTCCTCAACGAACTCGTCGACTCCCTCGGCGGAGGCGGTCAGATAGTCGAGCTCCAGCGGCTGCTCCTTCAGCTTGACGGAGAGCGCCGCGAGGGCGGAAATGTTATCCTTGAACATCGAGAGGCGGACCGGTATGGTCTCGGGATCCTTCAGCAAGCTCTTGAGCTGGACGCTCATGTTCGTCAGCGAGGCGACCTTCGGACTGCCGGTGTTCCGCCACCCGCCGGACCAGGACGAGATCGCCCGCCTGCTGAAATCGGTCGCCCAGTTCCCCGAACGCTCGCACCTGGTCGGCGCCTACGCCCTGGGCAAGGCCCAGCGGGTCATCGCCCTGCTGCGCGAGGCCGGCTACGACCGCCCGATCCATGTCCATGGCGCGCTTGAACGGCTGAACGGCCTCTATCGGGCCCACGGGATCGACCTCGGCCCGCTGGTCCCGGCCATGGCGGGCGGCAAGGCCGATTTCGCCGGCGCGGTGATCCTGGCGCCGCCCTCGGCCCTGGCCGACCGCTGGTCGCGGCGCTTCCCCGATCCGGTCGATGCCTTCGCCTCGGGCTGGATGCGCATCCGCGCCCGCGCCCGCCAGCGCGGCGTGGAGCTGCCGCTGATCATCTCGGACCACGCCGACTGGGACGAACTGACCGCCACCGTTCAGGAGGTCGCCCCCGGCGAGCTGTGGATCACCCACGGCCGCGAGGAGGCGCTGGAGCGCT
>JAFSNA010000019.1 GCA_017447645.1 Oscillospiraceae bacterium | reverse complement strand
CCGACTTTGTCAAGTCGGGCCGTCCTCCGCTGTCGGGACGCGCTCGCGTACCGGGCGCGCAAAAGCTCAGGCCTCGGGGGCCTCGCCGCGCCGCTGCTCCTCCTCGTAGCGCAGGAACACCGGTTCGATCAGATAGCTGCACAGCAGCGCCGCGGCGCCCGGCACGACAAAGAGGGAAAAGACGTAGCGCAGCGACAGGATCAGCGCCGCGCCGCAGACGAGGGCGATCGCCGCGCTGCGCAGGCTGTGGCCCAGCGCAAGACGCAGCGAAACGCTCTGCAGCGCGCCGGGGGAGAGCGTGAAGCGCGAGAGCGTGGGAAAAACCCAGCCCAGCACGCCCAGCGCGAAAAAGGCGATCAGCACGGCCAGGAGCGAGATGAGCGCGCCGCGCTCGGCAAAGCCGGGGAAAAGGCGGAGCGCGCCGTAAAAGACGAGCGCGATCAGCCCGAGGATCGACGCCCACAGCAGCGTCGAGACGATCCCCTCCTTCAGCTCGCGGCGGAAGGTGGAGAAAAAGCGCTCGAAGGGCGTGCTCTCGTCCTTGCGGCGCGTCACATGCACGGTCGTGTCGTACAGCGCGGCGGAGGCCGTCCCGATCGTGACGAGCGGGATCGAGCAGAGCGTCCACAGAAGGCTGAGCGTCACGATCTCTCCGAGGAAGCCCAGCGGTTTCCAGAGCGGGCTTTCCGGGTCGAAAAGGCGGCGCATCAGAGAAGCGTGGGAACGAGCGCGGCGAGCTTTTCGGCAAGCTGCGCATGGCCGCGGCGGGACAGATGCGTGAAGTCCACGGAATTGAACTCACAGTCGGCGGCGTTGAGATAGTGCACGCCGTTGCGCTTGGCGACGGCCTCCATATAGGGCGGCAGCGCGACGGACTTTTCCACGCAGCCGGGGCCCATGACCTCGTCGTGGAAGCCGGCGCCCAGCGCCGGCGGGCAGACGACGAGGATGTTGGGCTTCCCCCCGCGCCAGGCCGGGATGCTCTTGCACTTGAGGATCAGCCGCTCCATGCCCACGGCGATGGCCGCGGCGTTGGCGCCGAAGCGTTCCTTGGTGTCGTTGGTGCCCAGCATGATGATCATCAGATCCACGGGCTCGTGGCTCATCAGGCAGGAATAGGCGGTGTCGATGCCGGCCATGCTCTCGTGCAGGGCGTCGACAAAGACGGTCGTGCGGCCGGAGAGCCCCTCCTCCAGCACGAGGTATTCTCCGCCGAGCCGCTTCTGCAGCAGGCAGGTCCAGCGCTCGTCTTCGTTGAAGCGGTCGCCGCCGTCGGCGCAGTCGCGCGGATCGGCGCAGTAGCCGTGGGTGTTGGAGTCGCCGAAGCAGACGATGTGTTTTTTCATGTCGTTCATCCTTTTCCGTTTTATTGCCGTTTTTCCCCGGCGGAAGAGGTCTTTCGGGGACAGTATAGCACCTCCGCTCCGCTTTGTCAGCCCTCTTTCGGATAAAAATTTCAGAAAAATTAAGTGTTGAAAATTTCTTTCACGGCTGTTAGTATGAAGACGGAATAAATACGATCGGAGGGCTTGACTATGGACAGAGCAAAGCTGGCGGAAAGCCGCGCGTGGATCCGCGAGGAGCTGGAGCGCTGCGTGGACTTCTGGCTGAAAAACGGCATGGACGAGGTCAACGGCGGCGTCTACACCTGCCTCGACCGCGAGGGAAAGATCTTCTCCACGGACAAGAGCGTGTGGATGCAGGGCCGCTGCGGCTGGGTATTTGCGTGGCTGTGCCGCCTCTACGGCGTGCGCGAAGAGTGGCTGGCCGCGTCGAAGAGCTGCCTGGACTTCATGGAGAAGCACTGCATCAACCGCGAGGCGGGGGACAGGATGTACTTCACCGTCACGGCGGACGGAAAGCCGCTGCGCCAGCGCCGCTATTATTTCTCCGAGGCCTTTTACACGATGGCGAACGCCGCGTACTACGGCGTCACCGGCGAGAAGGAGCATCTCGAGCGTGCGCTGAGGGCCTATGACCTCTACTGGGATCTCTGGCACGGCATGCCCGACCCGACCGGGCTCGGCCCCAAGACCGTTCCCGAGACCCGCACGGGCCGCGCCTTCGGCATCCCGATGATCTATCTCAACGTCACGGGCGAGCTGATGGAGGTCGACCCGGAGCACCGCGCGCTGTACGAGCGGCGTGCGCAAAGCTGCGTGGAGGACATTTTCCGCTACCACGTCAAGGACGAGCTCGGCTGCGTGCTCGAGAACGTCGGACCGAACGGCGAGGCGCGGCTCGATTTCACCGAGGGGCGCATCGTCAATCCCGGCCACGACATCGAGGGCGTGTGGTTCCTGCTCGAGCATGCCGCTCGCACGAACGACGCGGCTCTCGTCGAAAAGGCCGAGACGATCTTCGACCGGGCGATCAAGGCCGGCTGGGACGACGAGTACGGCGGACTGCTGTATTTCGTCGACTGCCTGGGCCGCCCGCCCGAGGCCTACGAGCACGACATGAAGCTCTGGTGGCCGCACGACGAGATCCTGATCTCCTCGCTGATGCTCTATCGCGACACCGGAAAGGAAAAGTATCTCGACTGGTTCTTCAGGACGCTGGACTACTGCAAGGCGCATTTTTCGGACCCGGCTTACGGCGAGTGGTACGGCTATCTGCGCCGCGACGGCAGGCCCACCGAGCCGCCCTGCAAGGGCTCGACCTTCAAGGGACCCTTCCATCTGCCGCGCATGCTCGGCAAGGTCGACGGCATGCTCGGCGAGCTCCTGGAGGAGTGAGAAATGAACGAGAGCGTATTTGACAAGATAACCGCCGCCTATTACGAGCTGACCGCCGCGGAAAAAAAGACGGCCGACTTCATCATGGCTAACCGCGGGCGCAGTCAGTACCTCTCGATCGCAGAGCTGGCGGAATACAGCGGCGTGGCCGAGGCCACGGTCTCGCGCTTCAGCCGCCGTCTGGGCTACAAGGGCTTCAACGCTTTCCGCCTGGCGCTGGCGAAGGCCTCGTATTCCCTCGCGCCGGAGGCCGGGCTGCTCTCCGGCTCGATCGAAAGCACGGACAGCTTTGAGGAGATGTGCCGGAAGCTCTACGCGGCCGACCAGGACGCCATGCACCAGACGCTCGAGCTCATCGACCCCGACAGGATCCGCCGTGCGGCGGACATGCTGCACGCCGCGAAGCGCGTGGTCTGCATGGGGCAGGGCGGCTCGATGCTGCTGGCGCAGGACGCCGGACACCTCTTTTCGACCGTCAGCGGGAAGTTCAGCGCCGTGGCCGACTCGCATACGCAGGTGATCACGGCCGTGAACATGGCCCCGGACGACGTGATCCTCTTCTTCTCCTATTCCGGCGCGACGAAGGATCTGATCGACACGATGAAAACGGCGAAGGAGCGCGGCGTGAAGACCCTGCTCGTCACGCGCTTCCCCAAGTCTCCCGGCGCGCAGCTGGCCGACCTGGTGCTGCCCTGCGGCGCGAACGAAAGCCCGCTGCAGCTCGGCTCGGTCCCCGCGAAGATCGCGCAGCTGTTTCTGATGGACGTGCTGTTCTCTGAATTCTGCCGCCGCGATCTGGACAGCTGCCGCGCGAGCCGCGAGCGTCTTGCCGCCGCGCTGGAGAGCAAGCATTTATGATCCCGCGGAAAAAGCTGAAAACAGGAACGAAGATGGCGGAGCGCCCGGAAAGCGCTCCGTCATTTTTGCTGAAAGCGGCGGCGGCTTTTTGTGCAGAACGTAAAGTTTTTTTCAGAAAGGCCGTTTTCTGAAAAAAACTTTCAGAAAATGATTGACTTTTGCTTTTTCCTTCGGTACAATTCAAAATAGAAATATGGCGGGCTGCCCGCCGTATCGATTATGTGGAAAAAACTATCAGGAGGAACCAAAATGAAGAAGATCCTTGCTCTGCTCCTCGCGCTCGTCATGGTCTTCGCGCTCGCCGCCTGCGGCCAGCAGGCTGCCCCCGCATCCAGCGGGACCGAAATCACGCTGTGGACCTACCCCATCGGCAACTGGGGCGATGAGGCCACCGTCAAAGCGCTGACCGACGCCTTCACCGCCGAGACCGGCATTGCCGTCAAGGTCGAGTATCTGACCTACGCCGACGGCGACGACAAGGTCAACACCGCCATCACCGCCAAGCAGGCTCCCGACCTCATCATGGAAGGACCCGAGCGTCTCGTTGCCAACTGGGGCGCCAACGGCTATATGGTCGACATCAGCGACATGTTCGACGCCACCGACAAGTCCGAGATCAACCCGGCCGCTCTCACCGCCTGCTTCACCGCCGACGGCAAGGCCTACGAGTACCCCGTCGTCATGACCTCTCACTGCATGGCGATCAACTACACCGCCTTCAAGGAAGCCGGCGCCGACCAGTACGTCGATACGGAGACCCACACCTGGACCACCGAGCAGTTCTTCAAGGCCGTTCAGGCCCTGTATGACCATTACGGCGACACCGTCGGCGCGCTCTACTGCAGCGGCCAGGGCGGCGACCAGGGCACCCGCGCGCTCGTCAACAACCTCTACGGCGGCGCCTTCACCACGGCCGACCACAGCGCCTACACCTGGGACGATCCTCTGAACATCAAGGCTCTCAAGGCCCTCTATGATCAGAGCGGCATCGCCTACGATCCCTCCATCAACGGCGGCGAAGAGATCGCCAACTTCTACAACGGCATCTTCAAGATGGCCTTCTGCTGGAACATCGCCCAGCAGCTCAACCCGAACTCCGCCGGCACCGGCGCCGGCCTGACCGCCAACGGCGACGAGGTCGTCTTCATGGCCTTCCCGTCCGAGGACGGCATTGCCAAGCTGCAGGGCGGCATCTGGGGCTTCGGCATCTTTGACAACGGCGACGCTGCCAAGATCGACGCCGCCAAGAAGTTCATCAAGTACATGTGCGACAGCGCTCACACGGTTGACGCCGTCCGCGCCTCCAACTTCTTCGCTGCCCGCTCCGCCGCCGAGGGTACCGATCTGTCCGGCATCTGGGCCGACAACGAGATCATGAACGAGTACACCAAGCTCATGCCGATGCTGGGCGACTACTACCAGGTCACCACCAACTGGGCCGCCGCGCGCACCGCGTGGTGGAACATGCTCCAGCAGGTCGGCGCCTCCGACGGCAGCGAGGCGGCTATCTCCGCGGCAGTTGCCGACTTCTGCGGCCAGGCCAACGGCTGAGACTGATCCCGCGCGTCGCGGCGAAGCCCTGAGGCTCCGTCCGCGCTGAAATCATCGGGTCGCGCACCCCATGCCGCCTGCGCGGCATGGGGTGCGTTTGCCTTATCATTTTCTTCACCAACTCTTGTAAGTGAGGTGCTGCACCTTGACCAAAACCATGAGTCCCCGCCTCCGCCGGCAGGAGAATATCAGCGGCTACCTGTTCCTGCTGCCGAGCCTGGTGTTCTTCTTCGGCTTTGTCATCTACCCCATGGCCATGTGCATCTGGACCAGCTTCACGGATGCCAACATGAACTCGAACACGGCCGACAACTTCATCGGCCTGGCCAACTATGTCGAGCTGTGGCAGGATCCCGTCTTTCTCAAGGCGCTCGTCAACACGATCATCATTGTCGTGGTCAGCGTCCCGATCGTGTGCATCTTCTCGCTGTGGGTCGCCTCGGCGATCTACCGCATGAAGGAAGGCCCGCTGAGCTTTTTCCGCGTGGTCTTCTATCTGCCCGTCGTCACCGGCTCCGTGGCCGTCACGGTCGTCTGGAAGTGGATGTACAACAACTACTACGGCATCTTCAACTATCTGCTGAAGGGCGCCGGCGTTATTGAAAAGAATATCAACTGGCTGGGCGATCCCAAATACGCCCTGGCCTGTATCATTATCATCCTGCTGACCACCTCGGTCGGCCAGCCGATCGTGCTGTACGTCTCGGCGCTGAGCAACGTGGACCAGTCCCTCGTCGAGGCCGCAGAGGTCGACGGCGCCACGAACACCCAGGTCTTCTGGCGCATCAAGTGGCCGCAGATCATGCCCACCACGCTCTACATCCTGATCATCACCACGATCAACTCCTTCCAGTGCTTCGCGCTGATCCAGCTGCTGACCTCCGGCGGACCGAACTACGCCACCGAGACGGTCATGTATTACATCTACTACACCGCCTTCAAGCTGTACCGCTTCGGCTACGGCAACGCGATGGGCGTGATTCTCGCCATCTTCATCGCGCTGCTCTCGGCCGTGCAGTTCCGCCTGGCGAAGGAAGACTGAGGAGGTGCCATGATGAGTAAAAACAACGGAGGCTCCCGCGCCTACCGCATCTTCAGCATCGTCGTTCTGATCATCCTGGCGCTGCTGTTCCTCTTCCCGCTCTACTGGATCATCACGGGCGCGCTCAAGCCGCCCGCCGCGATCAACTCCCCGACGCCGCAGTGGTGGCCGAAGGAGTTCACGCTCCGCAATTTCCAGGCGCTCTTCTCCCGCCGCAGCGCCCCGCTGTTCCAGATCGGCTCCCTCGCGGGACCGACGGTCCCCGGCGCGATCCGCTGGCTGGTCAACACGGTGTTCATGGCGGTCATGGCCATGCTGCTGACCTGCCTCACCGCCGCGATGGCGGGCTATGCGCTGGCGAAAAAGCGCTTCACCGGCCGCTTCCTCCTCTTCTCGCTGATCGTCGCGGCGATGGCGCTGCCCAAGCAGGTCATCCTCATCCCCCTGATCCGTGAGATGAGCTCGCTGGGCCTGTACGACAACATCTGGGCCGTCATCTTCCCGACGGTCGGCTGGCCCTTCGGCGTGTTTCTGATGAAGCAGTTCGCCGAGGGCATACCCGGAGAAATGCTGGAGGCCGCGCGCATCGACGGCGCGGGAGAGGCGATGACCTTCGTCAACATCGTCTATCCGATGATCAAGCCCGGCGTCGGAGCGCTCGCGATCTTCACCTTCATCAGCTCCTGGAACGATTACTTCATGCAGCTGATCATGCTCACCTCCAGCAACAATCTGACGATCTCGCTCGGCATCGCGACGATGCAGGCCGAGAACTCCACCGACTTCGGCCTGATCATGGCGGGCGCGGCGCTCGCGGCCGTCCCGATCATCATCGTGTTCCTGCTCTTCCAGAAGTACTTCACCAAGGGCATCACGATGGGCGCGGTGAAGGGATGAGCATATGATCTATGCCTCCCTGACGGACGCCCCGGCCTACCGGGGCATCCATCCGCGGCTCGACCGCGTGCTGGAGCTGCTCACGCCGGAATTCCTCGCCTCCGTCGGCACCACACGCCGGGAGATAGACGGCGAGGACCTGTTCGTCACGCGCTTCGACGTCTCGACCTCCGACGACCCCGAGCGCCTCTTTGAGTATCACCGCCGCTATCTGGACGTGTTCGTGACCGTGCGCGGCCGCGAGCGGGTCGACATTGCCTCTCCGGAGGCGGTCGCGCTGCAGGTACAGCAGGGCGACTACTGGGGCGGCAGCGCCCGGGCCGAGCAGAGCGTCGTCCTCTGCCCCGGCCGCTTCCTCGTGCTCTTCCCCGGCGACGCGCACCGCCCCGGCTCGGCCGCGGAGCGCCCGGAGGAGATCTCCCGCATCGTTTTCAAGATCCTCATATAAGGAGAAGCAGATGAAAGATCTGAACAAGTATCGGGGCATTTTCCCCGCCTTTTACGCCTGCTATGACGAAAAGGGCGCCTTCAGCGCCGAGAGGACGCGCGCCTTCACGCGCTACCTCATCGACAAGGGCGTCACCGGCCTGTATGTCGGCGGCTCCTCGGGCGAGTGCATCTACCAGTCCGTGGCCGAGCGCAGGCAGCTGCTGGAGAACGTGATGGCCGAGGCAAAGGGAAAGCTCGTCGTCATCGCGCACGTGGCCTGCAACAACACCGCCGACAGCCGCGAGCTCGCCGCCCACGCGGAGAGCCTGGGCGTCGACGCGATCGCGGCCATCCCGCCGATCTACTTCCACCTCCCGCCCTACGCCATCGCCAGGTACTGGAACGACATCTCTGACGCCGCGCCGCATACGGACTTCATCATCTACAACATCCCGCAGCTCGCGGGCGTGGCGCTCTCCCCGGCGCTGCTGCGCGAGATGCTGAAGAACCCGCGCGTGATCGGCGTGAAGAACTCCTCCATGCCGGTACAGGACATCGAGATGTGGCGCGACGAGGGGGCGCTCGTCTTCAACGGTCCGGACGAACAGCTGCTCTCCGGGCTGGCCGCCGGCGCGATCGGCGGCATCGGCGGCACCTACGCCGCGATGCCGGAGCTGTATCTGGCCATTTACCGTCTCTTCCACGAGGGGCAGATCGCCCGCGCGCGGGAGATCCAGGACGCCTGCTGCCATGCGATCTACAAGATGTGCTCCTGCAAGGGCAACATGTACGCCGTGATCAAGGGCATCCTGCGCGAGCAGGGCGGCCCGGACATCGGCGGCGTGCGCGCGCCGCTGTGCGACCTGCAGCCGGAGGACCTTCCCACGGTGAAGGAGCTGGCCGCGGAGATCGGCGCGCTGGTGAAAAAATACGGCTGAAGACAGGAAAAAAACAAACAACGGCCTGTTCGATACAGGCCGTTTGTGTTGGCATGAAAACACAGATCAAGAAGGCGAGGACATGAACATGGACTATCTTGGCATTTCGTATGACTATCGGAACAAGCCGCTGCTCGACGGGAGCTTCCTCCCCTTCGGCGTATGGGCGAAGGCTTTCCTGGACGGCGCGGATCGCCCCTTCCGGGTCGCGCTCGAGCGGGACAACGGGCATGTGTCCGTTTTTTCCTCCTTCCTGCGCGGCGAGGAATACGCCGAGGCCAACCTCCGCTATATGGAGCGTTACGTCAAGTTCCTGCTCTGGAGCGTCGGCGGCTGGCGCGTGACGATCTGCGGCTGCGCCGAGACGGCGGAGAAGCTCAGGGACGTTTACCGCGACGGCGGCGCGCGGGATTTCGACTTTCATTTCGAGTACGACATCTTTGAAAGGCCCTTCGAGCTCGTGATCTGCGGCGAGGAGGATTTCCCGCAGCCGAACGAGCAGGCCCGCTCCATCGGCGGTCATCTCGAGGGCTGCCGCATCGGCTTTGACGCCGGCGGCTCGGACCGCAAGGTCAGCGCCGTGATCGACGGCGTGAGCGTCTACTCCGAGGAGGTCGTCTGGTTCCCCAAGCAGAACGCGGACCCGACCTATCAGTACAACGGCATCGTCGAGGCCTTCAGGACCGCCGCGTCGAAGATGCCGCGCGTGGACGCGATCGGCGTGTCCTCCGCGGGCACCTTCGTGGGCAACGCGCCGATGGTCTCCTCGCTCTTCATCAAGGTCCCGCGCGAGCGGCGCGAGGAGGTCAAAACGGTCT
>JAFSNA010000018.1 GCA_017447645.1 Oscillospiraceae bacterium | reverse complement strand
TAATCCGCGCCCTGACGCGCCATCTTATCCGCACCGTACTGACTCATCCCGACGCCGTGGCCGAAGCCTGTGACGGTAAAGGTGAAAACGCCGGCGTCATAGGCCAGCTCAAAGGCCGTGGAGCGAAGAGAAAAGAGTTTTCTCAGCTCCTTTCCTTCGAGATCTACCCCGCCAAGCACCACCGAGGCCACCCGACCGCTCGCGTCGTGCCGCATGTCGCCCACCCATTCCTCCTCTGCGCCGGAGAAATCCGCCTCCGGATGCGCAGAGAGCAGCGTATCGCGAAAGTCGATCGGGCTGCACTGTACGACGCTTATGTAGTTCGGGACGTCCTCGGCCGTTTCGGGGCTCTCGACGCTCACGAGATACGGCACCGCGCTCCACACATCGGCGCTGTTCTCGGTCGCCCCGGCGGAGGACGAGTGAAAAGCGGCAAAGACCGCGCTCCCCCCGGAGGCAAGATACTCTCCCCGCGTCCCCTCGACGGCGGCGCGTATTTTTTCAGCGTTCTCATCGTATCGCTCTCCCCATTTCGCTTTGCATTCCTCCTCGCTCTGCCAGGCCTGACAGCAGGCGTAGTCGGTGCATACCTGAGCCGCGCCGTGCTTGGCAAAGGACGCGCAGTACATCGCGTAGCTCCGCGCGGCTACCGCCTGGGCCTTGAGGGCCTCCGGGTGGAAGCCGGGCGGCATCTCGGCGGAGACCACGCCCCGGAGATAGGCCTGCATGTCCATCTCCTCGACCGATCCGTCCTTTTTCAATACGGAGATCGTCTCCGGAGCGGGCGGCGGCGCGGCTTCGGTCGGCGCGGCAGGAGAGACGGAGGGGAGGGGCGCCTCGTCCACCGCGGGGAGCGGCGTCGGATTTGCCTCTCCGCACCCGTACGGCGCGGCGTGCGCGTCCCGCTCGCCCAGATTGGCAAGAAAGGGCAGGCCCACCGCGATCAGCAGCGCGATATAAGCATACAGAATGGTACGTTTCATACAGATCTCCCGGCTTGTCCGGCCCCGCCGCGTTCCGTAAGGGAGTACATCTTGACGGCATGGGCAAATGGGGGTAAAATTATTCTGTTATCATTCTATTAAAGCAGGTCGGAAAATATGCAGAAAGATGCTCTGGAAAAAACCTGTTATGTCGGCGGCGCGGGCGCCTTCGGCGTTTTCATCCGCTGGCTGCAGACGCAGGTCGCCTTTAACGACGAGGGACTGCCGGATCCGAGCGTGTTCAACGTTCTCGTCCCGGTGGCGATCCTGGCAGCGGGCGCCGTCTTTTTCTTTTTCGTCAAGCGCTGGCGCGAACGCCGCTACTATCTGCCCTCCGCCTTCACGAAAGCGCTGCGCAACGATGGGCTGATCTATGGCGCTCTGCGCTGGTTCCTCGGGGCGCTGATGTGCATCGGGGCGATCGCTCTGTTTGCCAGCTGCGAGGCGGATAAGAACGTCGGCTTCTATCGCGTGCTCGCCGCGCTCGGTCTGCTCGCCGGCGCGTCCTTCCCCTTCATCCTGCGTGAGGCCAACGAGGATGAGCCGCGCCTGAAGCTTGTCTGCGCGCTCAGCGCGGCGCCGATGCTGCTTTTCGCCTTTTGGCTCGTCACATGCTACAAGATCAACTCCATCAACGGCATCGTCTGGGCCTACGGCGTCGAGGTCGTGGCCTGCTGCTTCCTGCTGCTGGCCTTCTTCCGCGTGGCGGGCTTCGCCTATTCCTCGGCGGACGCCTGGCACAGCCTGTTCTTCTGCATGTTCGCAGCCTTCCTCGCGATCGTATGTCTGGCCGACGAGCGTTATATGGGCATGCAGCTGATGCTGCTCGCCGCCGCGGGCATGCTGATGCTCTACAACTGGATCATGATCTCCAATCTCAAGCGCAAGAAGGTCGACCCCAACGCAGCGGCCGCGGCGGATGCCGGCGGCTTCGAGCAGCTGTACGTCCCCGGGGAGAAAGACGAATGACAAAAATCCTGTTCATCTGCTGGGGAAATATCTGCCGCAGTCCCGCCGCAGCTCTGATCTTTACGGAGATGGCGCGGCGCGAGGGAGTAGGAGACGCCTTTTTCGTCGCCTCCGCCGGCGTCAGCGACGAGGAGGACGGCAACGGCGTGTATCCGCCGATGCGCCGCCTGCTGGAGGCGCGCGGGCTCGACTGCGCGGGCCATTCCGCCCGCATGCTGCGCCGCGGCGATTACGATGCCTTCGATCTGCTCGTGTGCATGGACGAGGCTACGATCGGCCGTACGCGCCGCTTCTTCTGCGGCGACCCGGAGAGCAAGGTCAAAAACCTGCTCGATTACGCCGGGCGGCCGGGAGAGGAGATCGACGACCCCTGGTACACCCGAGAATTTGACCGTGCCATGCACGAGATCGAGCTGGGCTGCCGTGCGCTGCTCGGCGCGCTCGGCGGCGCGGCAGACATCGATCTCTCCGCCTGCGGCGACCGCGAGGAGCTTTACGCCGTGCTGCGCGAAGCGATGGATCTGCCGGCCTGGTGCGGCAGCAATCTCGATGCGCTCTGGGACATGCTGACCGGGCCGGAATACCGCGGAAGGCGCTGCCGTCTCATCCTCCCGCCGGAGGATAGCCCGCTCGCCTCCTATGCCCGTCTGGTCGAGGAGACCTTCCGCGAAGCGGGCGCGCTGGCGGAATAAGAAAAGACCGTGAAAGAGTTCTTTCACGGTCTTTTCTTATCCGGACGAAAAACGGGAGATGCT
>JAFSNA010000002.1 GCA_017447645.1 Oscillospiraceae bacterium | reverse complement strand
GCCCCGATGGGCATGTCCGTCTGATCCATAGACATCACTCCGATCCGTAAATATGTCGCATGCGACATATTTACGGATCGGAGTGATGTCTATGGATCAGACGGACATGCCCATCGGGGCCAAATTCGCGGTGATCCACCGCGCCTTCCGCCGCGAGCTGGACGCCTCGCTGCGTGAAAAGGAGCTGACCGGCGCGCAGTTCGGCGCGCTGCGCGCGCTCGACCGTCTCGAGCGGGAGCGCGGCGGCGAGATCAGCCAGCGTGATGTCGAGGAGCTGTGCCGCAGCGCGCACCCGACGATGACGGAGATCCTGAAAAAACTGGAAAAAAAGGGCTTCATCGAGGCTCGCCCCAGCGAAACGGACCGCCGCCGCAAGCTGATCCGCAGAACGGACAAAGCGCGCGAGCTCGACCGCGCGGCCTTCCGCGCCGACGAGCAGACCTATGAAAAATTTGCCGCCGGGCTCGACGCGGCGCAGAGAGCATCGCTTGAGAGCATGCTGGATCTGCTGATTGCCAATATCTGCGGCGGGGGAGAGGAGAGAAGAGTATGATCAGGGATTTCAAAAAGCTGCTGCCGAGCGTGCGTGAATTCAAGCGTCCGGCGGTCTTGACGATCATCTTTATCGTGCTCGAGGTCTTCATCGAGGTCATCATCCCCTTTCTCACGGCGGACATGGTCAACGCCATCAAGGACGGGGCGCCGCTCTCCGGCGTGGTGAAGACGGGGCTGTTTCTGGTGTTTCTCGCCGTCCTCTCGCTCAGCTGCGGCGCTTCGGCGGGCTATACCGGATCGAAGGCTTCCGCGGGTTTCGCGCGCAATCTGCGCCATGACGTTTACTGCCGCGTACAGGACTTTTCCTTCGAGAACATCGACCGCTTCTCCACGGCCTCGCTGGTCACGCGCATGACCACGGATATCGGCAATGTGCAGATGGCCTTCATGATGATCATCCGCATCGCGATCCGCGCGCCGCTGATGTTCGTCTTCGCTATCGTCATGGCCTATTTCATGGGCGGCGCCCTCGCCACGACCTTCGTGGTGCTCGTCCCGGTGCTCGTCGTCGGTCTGATCGCCATCACGCGCCGGGCCATGCCGGCCTTCCGCGCGGTCTTCCGCAAGTACGACAAGCTCAACGAGTCGATCGAGGAGAACGTCCGCGCGATGCGCGTCGTCAAGGGCTTCGCGCGCGAGGATTACGAAAAGCAGAAATTCGGCACGGCCTCGCGCAATATCTGCAAGGACTTCACCTATGCCGAACGCATCGTCGCGCTCAACAGCCCGCTGATGCAGCTGTGTCTGTATATGAACATGCTCTTCGTGCTCTTCATCGGCTCGAAGCTGATCATTTCCAACCGCGGCGCGACGATCGACGTCGGCCAGCTCTCCGCGATGCTGACCTATGGGTTCCAGATCCTGATGAGTCTGATGATCATCTCGATGATCTACGTCATGTTCACGATCTCGGCCGAGTCGATCAAGCGTCTCGGCGAGGTCATGAGCGAGGAGCCCACGCTCACGAGTCCGGCGGAGCCGGTCTTCGAGGTGCGGGACGGATCGATCGATTTCGAGGACGTCTCCTTCAAGTATTCCGCGGACGCGCAGAACTACGCGCTCTCGGACGTGGATCTGCACATCCCCTCGGGCTGCACGGTCGGCATCCTCGGCGGCACGGGCTCGAGCAAATCCACGCTCGTACAGCTCATCCCCCGGCTCTACGACGTCAGCGAAGGCCGCGTGAAGGTCGGCGGGCGCGATGTGCGCGAGTACGATCTCGATACGCTGCGCAACAACGTCGCCGTCGTGCTGCAGAAAAACCTGCTTTTCTCCGGCACGATCCGCGATAATCTGCGCTGGGGCGATCCCGAGGCCACGGACGAGGAGATGGAGGCGGCCTGCCGCCTGGCGCAGGCGGACGAGTTCATCCGCTCCTTCCCCGACGGCTATGACACGAAGATCGAGCAGGGCGGCTCGAACGTCTCCGGCGGCCAGAAGCAGAGATTGTGCATCGCGCGCGCCCTGCTGAAAAAGCCGAAGATCCTGATCCTCGACGACTCCACCAGCGCCGTCGACACGCATACCGACGCGCTGATCCGCGCGGGCTTCCGCTCTTATATCCCCGAGACGACCAAGATCATCATCGCCCAGCGTGTGGCCTCCGTCATGGATGCCGACATGATCCTCGTTATGGACAACGGCCGCATCGTTTCGAGCGGCACGCACGACGAGCTGATGGAAAAGAGCGCGATCTACCGCGAGACCTATCTGCAGCAGAACAAGGGAGGTGAGCGCGATGAATAAGCCCCAGGGCAAACCGGACGGCTCCCTTCTGCGCGTGATCCGCATGTTCTTCCGCTATTATCCCGTCCTGGCGCCGATCGTCGTTTTCTGTATCCTCTTCGCCGCGGTCGTCTCCTCGATCCCCTCGCTCTTCATCCAGAAGGTGATCGCGCTGATCCAGGTATGGGTCGAAAGCGGCGACTGGTCCTCCGCGAAGGCGGAGCTCACGCCCTATCTGCTGCTGCTCGGCGGGCTGTATCTGCTGTCGATCACCGCGATGACCGTGCAGACCCAGCTCATGGCCATCATGACGCAGGGCTTCCTCGACAAGCTCAGAAGAGATCTTTTCGACGGCATGCAGAATCTGCCGATCCGCTACTTCGACACCCATAAGTTCGGCGATATCATGAGCCACTATACCAACGACGTGGACACGCTGCGTCAGCTCGTTTCTCAGACGCTGCCCTCCTTTATCCAATCCGGCGCGATCGTGCTGGTGGTGCTGGGCATCATGCTGTATTTCTCGGTGTGGATGACGCTGGTGCTGCTCTTCGGAGTCGCCGCGATGATCGTCGTGGCCAAGAAGATCGGCGGCGGCTCGGCGAAGTCCTTCGTGGAGATGCAGAAGACCGTCGCGGAGAACGAGGGCTATATCCAGGAGTCCATGGCGGGGCAGAAGGTCATCAAGGTCTTCTGCCATGAGGAGCAGGGCATCCGGGATTTCGACGAGATCAACGACCGGCTCTTCCGCCACAGCTTCCGCGCCCATGCGCTGGCCAGTACGCTCGGGCCGATCATTGCCAACATCGGCAACGTGATGTATGTCACGCTCGCGCTCATCGGCGGCGTGTTCCTGCTTTCCGGCGTGCCGAACGTCTCGCTCTCCGGCAAGGCGTTTTCGATCAGCATCCTCATCCCGTTTTTAAACATGACCAAGCAGTTCACCGGAAACGTCAACACGCTCTCGCAGCAGATCAACTCCATCGTCATGGCTGCCGCGGGCGCCAAGCGCGTCTTCGCGCTGATGGACGAGAAGCCCGAGACGGACGACGGCTATGTCACGTTGGTCAATTGCCGCATCGCGCCCGACGGCACGATCACCGAGACCGACGAGCACACCGGCCGCTGGGCCTGGCGTCATCCCCACGGCGACGGCACGCTGACCTATACCGAGCTGCGCGGCGACGTGCGCATGGTAGACGTCGACTTTGCCTACGAGGAGGGCAAGCAGGTCCTCTACGACATCTCCGTCTATGCCGAGCCGGGCCAGAAGGTGGCCTTCGTCGGCGCGACGGGCGCGGGCAAGACCACGATCACCAACCTCATCAACCGCTTCTACGACATCGCCGACGGCAAGATCCGCTACGACGGCATCAACGTCAACAAGATCCGAAAGGGGGATCTGCGCCGCAGTCTCGGTCTGGTGCTGCAGGACGTCAACCTCTTCACCGGCACGGTGCTCGACAACATCCGCTACGGCAACCTCGAGGCCACGGACGAGCAGTGCCGCGAGGCGGCGCGCCTCGCCGGCGCGGACGACTTCATCACCCGCCTGCCCCAGGGCTACGACACCGTGCTCGAGAACAACGGCGCGAACCTCTCCCAGGGCCAGCGCCAGCTGATCTCGATCGCGCGCGCCGCGGTGGCGGACCCGCCGGTCATGATCCTCGACGAGGCGACCTCCTCGATCGACACGCATACCGAGGCCATCGTGCAGAAGGGCATGGACAAGCTGATGGATGGCCGCACGGTCTTCGTCATCGCCCACCGCCTCTCCACGGTCATGAACGCCGACGTCATCATGGTGCTCGACCACGGCCGCATCATCGAGCGCGGCAGCCACGACAAGCTCATCGCCGAGAAGGGGACCTACTACCGTCTCTACACCGGCGCCTTCGAGCTGGAGTAAAAAACGCAAAAAAAGACCTCCCCGGGGCGCAGGCCGTCCCGGGGAGGTCTTTTTTTGCGGCGCACGGGGCGGGGGAGGCTTGCATAATCCGGCAGAGTATTCTATAATCCACTCATGATTCCATGCATCCCGCGAAGGGTGCGGGAAAGGAGAAACAAGGGATATGAAAAAAACCATCTGCCTGCTGCTCGCGGTCGCCATCCTGCTCACCGCGGCGCTGTGCGGCGCCGCCGCCCTCGGCAGGAAGGGCCCCGCTCTCGGCGACGTGGTGCACGGCTTCCAGGTCAAGGAGGTCCGCGACTTCCCGCTCGTCGGCGCGAAGATCTACCTCTTCGAGCACCAGCGCACCGGCGCGCAGCTGATGTACATCGCCAACAGCGATACCAACCGCGTCTTCGATCTGACCTTCTTCACGCGCGCGGTCGACAACACGGGCCTGCCGCACGTCTTTGAGCATTCCACGCTCGACGGCTCGGAGAAGTATCCGTCCAAGGCACTGTTCTTCAACCTCAGCTATCAGACCTACAACACCTATATGAACGCCATGACGAGCGCTCTGTACACGACCTACCCGGTCGCCAGCCTCTCGGAGGAACAGCTGCTCCGCTACGCGGACTATTACACCGACAGCTGCCTCCACCCGACGATCATGACGGACGAGAGCATCTTCCGTGAGGAAGCCTGGCGCTACCGTCTGGAGGACGAGGGCGACGAGCTGAGCATCGAGGGCACCGTCTATTCCGAGATGAAGGGCGCCCGCGATCTGTTCAGCACGGCCTATACGAACATCCTGCGCGCGGCCTTCCCCGGCTCGACGATCGGCAACGTCTCCGGCGGCGAGCCCGAGAGCATCCCGGACATGACCTGGGACAGCCTCCGGGCCTACCACGAGCTGTATTACCACCCCTCCAACTGCATCGCCTTCCTCTACGGCCAGTTCGACGACTACGCCGCCTTCCTCAAGCTGCTCGACGAGGCCTTCCGGCCTTATGAGAAGAAAGAGTTCCGCTTTGAGGACGAGGATTACGCGCCGCTCGGCGAGAGCACGGAGGAATTCCTGCCCTTCCCGGTCGAAGCGGGCTCCGGCACGGAGAACGCCTCCGCCGCCTTCTACGCCTTCCTCTGCCCTGGCGCGAAGGACGACCCGCAGGAGGAGCTCATCCTCAACACGCTGACAGACCTCATGGTCGCCGACGGCTCGCCGCTGATGCAGAACCTCAAGCGCGCGATCCCCAGCGGCAGCTTTGCCACCTATATCGAGCTGGACGGGCCGGAAGACATGATCGTCTTCTACGCCCAGAACATCGACCCGGACGACGCCTCGCTCTTCAAGGCCACGGTCGACGCCTCGCTCGCGCAGATGGCCGACGAGGGCTTCTCCGACGAGCTGGTCGACAGCATCGAGGCCTCGCTTGCCATCAGCACCAAGCTCAGCGGCGAGAGCAGCGACATCGGCGTCGATCTGATCTCCGACTTCGCCTCGTATTATTCCGCCACCGGCGATCCCTTCGGCTACATGGCCTATGTCGGCGCGCTTGAGAAGATCGGCGCGTGGAACGCCCGGGGCCTCTACACGAAGGCCATCCGCGAGCGGCTGCTCGGCGATCCGATCACGGCGCTGAGCGTCACCTATCCCGAGAGCGGCCTGCGCGAGCAGCTCGACGCCGCCGAGGCCGAGCGCCTTGCCGCCGTGAAGGCGTCCATGAGCGCGGAGGAGCTCAAGGCCATCGTCGAGATGACCAACGCCGAGGACGAGCCGGACGACGCCTCCGCCTACGTCAAGCAGCTCCAGGCCGTCACGGTCGCGTCTCTCCCCGAGGAGGTCCGCAGCTATGAGGTCTCCGAGCACACGGGCAGGGACGGCGTGCGCTACGTCGACGCCGTCGCGGACGTGGACGGCGTGGGCTCGGCGATCCTGCTGCTCGACGCCTCCGGTCTGAGCCAGGAGGACATCCACTGGTTCGCGCTCTACACGGCGCTGCTCGGCGAGATGGACACCGCCTCGCACGACCGCGACGAGCTCGCGCTGCTGACGAGCCGCTACCTCTACGACGGCGAGATCCGCCTCTCGCTGATCAACACCTACGGAACGGATGAGTTCCGCCCCTGCCTGCGCGCCGGCTGGACGGCCGCGGACGGGGATCTGGAAAAGGGCTACGAGCTGATATACGAGCTGCTCTATGAAACGGACTTCTCCGACACCGAGACCCTTGCGGGCCTGATCGGCCAGAACAAGGCCGCGCTCAAGAGCAGCATCACCGCCAGCCCCTATTCGACGATGCTCTACCGCGCGCTCGGCAGCTACATCCCGCTCTACCGCTATTACAGCTATTTCAACGGCATCGACTTCTACAGCTTCCTCGAGCAGGCCGAGCAGCTCGCGCAGAGCGATCCCGAGGCCGTCTGCCGCAAGCTCGAGAGCATCCGCGACTACTTCCGCAACCGCACGAACGCCGCGGCCGTCTATGCCGGCAGCAGGGAGGGCATCGAGATCAACGCGCCGCTCGCCGCCGGCTTCATGGAGAAGCTGGACGCCGCGCCGATCACGCCCGCTGTCTACGAGCTCCCCGGCTGCGAGGGCAGCGAGGCGCTGATCATCGACAGCACCGTGCAGTACAACGGCATCGTCGCGGACTATGAGACGCTGGGTCTGGAAGGCTACAGCGGCGACCTCGACGCGGTCTCCTCGCTGCTCAGCGACGGCTTCCTCTACCCGCAGCTGCGCGACAAATACGGCGCCTACGGCGTCATGACCGGCTTCGTGGAGGACGCCGGCTGCTACGTGGTCTCCTACCGCGACCCCAACGTCAAGGAGAGCTTCCAGGTCTATGAGCGCATCCCCGTTTTCTTCCGCAACCACAAGCAGGATCAATCTGAGCTCGACGGCTACATCCTCTCGTCCTATTCCTACTACGCCAAGGGCGAGGGTGCGCTTGCCGGCGCGAAGGACGCCGCGATCTGCCGTCTCACCGGCGAGCCGCAGGATCTCAATCTCGGCTACATGCGCGACCTCAAGGCGCTCACGCCCGATACGGTGAAGGGCTATTCCGAGGTGTACGACAAGCTGGTCAAGGAAGGCCTGCGCTTCACGGCCGGCGGAGCGGGCGCCATCAACGAAAACGCCGAGCTCTACGACACGATCCTCAATCCCTTCGGCGCGGTGGACATCACCGAGATCGAGCTGGATGACGTGCCCGAGGGCAGCGAACACTATGACGCCGTGCGTCTCGTGTTCGAGAACCGGATCATGCTCCCCGCGGAGGGGACGCGCTTCGGCGTGGACGAGCCGGCGACCGTCGGCGACATGGCCATCGTGCTCCACGCGCTGGGCATCGGCGACGTTTCCGATCCTCAGGAGGCGCTCGACACGCTCAGCCAGTTCGGCCTGCTGACCGATGCGGGCGCGGCCGGCGATCCGCTCGGCGGCGAGAAGGCCATGCAGGCGCTGCGTCAGTTCACGTTGCTGCTCGGTACGAAATGCCCCTCCTCCGTCCGCGCGGAGGAAGGCGGGATGAGCCGCGGCGAGCTGGCCGAGCTGGTCCGCAGCTACCTGATCGCCATGGATTGGATCGAAGGCTGAGACGACGCACAGGACACAGCGAAATACGGCAAGATACAAAAACTCTCCCCTCCGGCAGGAGGGGAGAGCTTTTTCATGTGAAGTCCGTCACGTCGACGAAAAGGAAGGTTTTTCCGCCGCGGTCGATCTCGGCGTAAGTCGGCGTCATGTCGGCGTCGAAGAGCACCGTCACGCCGACCCCGTCCTCCGGGACGAGCCGCACGGCCGGACAGCCCTCCTCCTTCCAGGCGGAGTCGAGCGCCCCCTCGCGCAGCGCGCGCAGCAGCAGCGGCAGCGCCCCCATCGGCGAGAGCGAGCTGCCTCCGTCGCCGCCGGTGTCCACGCTCACGCTGTCATAGAGCAGCCTCGTCCCGTCGGCGCTCACGCGCGCCCGTACGCCGCGGATGAGCTCGGGCTCGAGCACCTCCACGGTGCAGCCCTCGCCGTCCTCGGTACAGCGCAGCGTGAAGGAGCAGCTGCGGTCGTCGTACTCGGCGCGCACCGCCGCCGTCAGGTCGACGTCGCTCCGTGCGCGCAGCTCCTCGGAAAAGACGCGGAAGCGCGCCTCGTTTTTATTCGTGCAGCCGCCCAGCAGCAGCGACAGGACCAGCAGAAGGGGAACAAAGAGCTTTTTCATCCGCAGCCTCCCGGGAAGGTTTTCATCCTATCCCTATGAGGACGGGCGGCCCTTTATGCCGGCGCCCCCCCTCCGGGCGGAGACGGCGCGCGGAGAAATGCCGGACGGAGGCATATCGGCGCGTTTTCCGTCGTATCTTATAGACGAGGTGGTGCCTGTGCTCAGCTATTTTTCCGACCTGCGCTACCGCGAGGTCATCGACATCCACACCGGCTTTCGGCTCGGCTACATCTGCGACGCGGAATTCGACGACACGGAAGGGAAGCTCCGCTCGCTGATCACGCCCGGCAAGGCGAAATTCTTCGGCCTGCTCGGCCGTGAGGACGACTACATCCTGCCCTGGGAGAGCATCGTGCGCCTGGGGCGCGACATCATCCTGGTGGACTGCAAGGAGGAATTCCGCCGCCGCAAGCGGGCACGGAGATTCTGACGTCCGGCGTTAGAAAGCCGGCAATAAAAAAGACAGGAAAGCGGATGCTTTCCTGTCTTTTTTGCGATCCGAAGGATCTTACTTGCCCATGTTCATCTGGGCGGCGACTTCGGCTGCGAAGTCGGATTCCTTCTTCTCGATGCCCTCGCCCTTGACGTAGTGCACGGCGTCGACGAACTTCACCTTGCCGCCGAGCTTCTTCGCGGCGTCGGCGATATAGCCGGCCACGTCGCCGGAGAAGAGGTCGGAGCGGACGAACTCCTGCTGGAGCAGGCAGTTTTCCTTGTAGAAGGCGTTGATCTTGCCGGCGGCGATCTTTTCCTTGATCGCCTGGGGCTTCGCGGCCATCTTCGGATCGTTGTCCATCAGCGCGACCTGAACGGCG
>JAFSNA010000017.1 GCA_017447645.1 Oscillospiraceae bacterium | reverse complement strand
TGGGCCTTCGACATCGGCTACGGCGGCGTGGACCACGTCCTTGCCTCCAACGAGGACGTCAACGTCTTCGTCTTCAACACCGAGGTGTACTCCAACACCGGCGGCCAGGCCTCCAAGGCCTCCAACATCGGCCAGGTGGCGCAGTTCGCCTCCGCCGGCAAGGAGATCAAGTCCAAGAGCCTTGCCGAGATGGCCATGACCTACGGCTACGTCTACGTCGCGCAGGTCGCGATGGGCGAGAACAAGATGAAGGCCCTCAAGGCCATCGTCGAGGCCGAGGCCTACAAGGGACCGTCTCTGATCATCGCCTACGCTCCCTGCGAGATGCACTCGATCAAGGGCGGCATGGAGAACTGCCAGAAGGAGATGGACAAGGCCGTCAAGTGCGGCTACTGGAACCTCTTCCGCTACAACCCGGCGGCCGAGAAGCCCTTCACGCTCGACAGCAAGGAGCCGGCCGGCGGCTACCGCGAGTTCCTCATGAACGAGGCGCGCTACAGCCGTCTGACCCGCGAGTTCCCGAACAGAGCCGAGACCCTGTTCGTGGCCTCCGAGGAGAACGCCAAGGCCCGCTACGAGCACCTGATGAAGCTCAAAGGCCTGTACGAGTAAGAGGCAAACGCCGACCCTTGCGCCATCGGCGTCTTGCGGATAATTTGCGCTCTGCCTTCACCGCTTTTTCTTGAAATACACATAGTGTTCCCGCGAAAAAGCGTCATCGTCAGAACACAAAATCTCTCGCGATCCGCTCTCGCCGCAGGGATCGCCGTTCACCTCGGCAAACGCCGACCCGTACGCAAAAACCCAACTAAACCCAAAAGCACCCTGACGGTTTCCCGTCAGGGTGCTTTTTGATTGCTTTTCAGAGAGAAAGCGGAGATCCTGCGTTTTCCTGTCATCCTGAGGAGCAAAGCGACGAAGGATCTGCCAGCGGAAGCGCGCGGAGGGAAAAAGACTCTTCGCTGCGCTCAGAATGACAAAAAAGGGGGGGCGAAGGACGGCGGGGCGCCGGGGACGCGGCCCGCGGCGATAACGGAAGCCCGGGCGGCCCTGCGGCCGCCCGGGCTTCCTGAAAAACGGGCTCAGTGTCCCATCAGCGGAACGGAGCCGTCGTCGCTGTCCTTGGTGATGGAGCGGATCACGGCCTCGTAGGAGTAGCTTTCGCTGACCTGTACGGTGATGTGATCGCCCACCTTTTTGCCCAGCACGGCCCGGCCGAAGGGAGATTCCTTGCTGATCAGCCCCTGCCGCGGGTCGCAGCGCACCGTGGTCACGACACGGATCACGTCGGTCTCGTTGTCCTCCGGCAGAAAGATCTCCACCCGGTCGAAAAGCCCGACCTCGTCCTCGCCGGAGCGGTCGTCGATCACGCGGGCGGACTTGATCATGCCCTCGAGATAGCGCATGCGGCTCATGTTCTCACGCTGGGCCTGCTTGGCGGCCTTATACTCGTAATTTTCGCTGAGATCGCCGAAGGCGCGGGTGCGCTTGACCTCCTCGAGGATGCCGGGGTGCAGCTCCAGCCGCCGGTAGTCCAGTTCCTCCTGCATCTTGCGGATGTCCTCGCGCGTCAGTTCATCGTGCATGGCCCCGCCCTCACAGATCCACGCTGACCGCGGCGAGACCGTTCTTGTCGAACTCGTCGAGATAATCGTCCATGCGGTCCTGCAGCTCGGTATAATCCTCCGGCTCGCTGTCCTCCAGCCCGAGGTCGCGGCGCGCCAGCTCCTCGGCCAGGATGTCGAAGAACACGGCGTCCTCGTAATCGGCGATCGCCTCGTGGATGCCGCCGTCGGTATAGGCCTTCGAGGGGAAGACATGGCCCTGCCAGCTCTCGGCCAGAGAGCGCATGCCCGCGTGCGGGCACAGGGCGAAGAGCTTTTCCTGCAGCAGGTCGTAATCCTCAAAGCGATCCGTCCCGCGGCCGGAGTTCAGGATCCAGTTGCCGATGTAGACCAGGTCCAGCAGCCGGCGGAATTCCTTTTCGGTCAGGTCGATATTCAAAGAGATCCCTCCTTTGGGGCATGGGGTGTTGTTTATTATATACCTATTATAGCAAAGTACAAGCTCTTTTTCCACTCGCGCTTTGAACGGGGAAAAACCCCCTTGTCATATCCGCGCCGATGCGCTATATTATTACGGCAGAAAAACTTTTCTCGGAGCGATCTATGGACAACAGACCGATCGGCTTCTTCGACTCCGGCCTCGGCGGGCTGACCGCCGTGCGCGCGCTGCGGAGGATCCTGCCGGATGAAAATATCCTATACTTCGGCGACACGGCGCGCATGCCCTACGGCGCGCGTCCGGCTGCGCAGCTGCGCGTCATGGCGCGGCAGGACCTGGACTTCGTCGCCTCCCGGGGCGTGAAGGCCGTCCTCGCCGCCTGCGGCACGGTGTCCTCCACCGCGCCCGACGTCCTCGCGGCCTATCCCGTGCGGACCTTCGACGTGCTCTCGTCCACCGTGCGTGAGGCCGCGCGCGGCGCGAGCGGCCCCATCGGCGTGATCGCCACCGCCGCCTGCATCGCAAGCGGCGCCTTCCAGCGCGCGCTCGCGGCCGCCTGCCCGGAGACGGAGGTCGTCGCGGTCGCCTGCCCGGCCTTCGTCCCGCTGATCGAAAGCGGGCACTACGAAAGCGGCGACGCGGCGCTGCGCGCCGCCGTGGCGGAGTATCTCGCCCCGCTGCGCGAAAAGGGGGTCGGCTCGCTGATCCTCGGCTGCACACACTACGGCCTGATCGAAGAGGCGATCTGCGGCTTCATGGGGCCGGGGCTGCGCACGATCGAGGCGGCCGAGTGCGCCGCGCGCGAGCTGGCGCTCTGGCTGCGGAAGGAAGAGCTCTGCGGCGGCACGGGGGAGGAGCGCTTCTTCACCTCCGGCAGCGCGGAGGACTTCGAGCGCCTCTCGGCCGTCTTTCTCGGCCGCACGGCGCACGGCGCGGTGGAGCATGTGGATGAGATGGAGGTGTAGACAGTGAAAGACGTTGTCATCAGTATCCGCAGCATCCACGCCCTCGGCGAGGAGGACGAGGACCGCATCGAGTTCACCACCGACGGACTCTATCACTACGAGGACGGCACCGGGTATCTGAGCTATCTCGAGAGCGAGGTCACCGGCCTGCCCGGCACGGAGACCTGCATGGAGATCCGGCCCGACGAGGTCGTGGTCGACCGCCGGGGCGGGATCACCAGCCGCATGGTCTTCCGCCGCGGCGAGAAGAACCGCTTCCAGTACGAAACGCCCTACGGCATGGCGACGATGGGCATGGACACCAAACGCATCCGCCACGATTTCAACGAGCGCGGCGGCAGCATGGTCGTCGACTACGTGCTCGACGTCGAGCACGCGGTGGTCGAGCGCAGCCGTCTGACGCTGGACGTGCGGGAGCAGTAGGAGACGGCGTCCCCGACGTCCCGCGTCAGCTTGCGCAGAGCGATCCCCGGATCACAGGATCCGGGGATCGCCTTTTGCCGGAAAATTCAACTTAAAATAGAATTTTCTCAAATTTCCAGTTATTTACGAACGGCGGCGTTGGGAGTATGATGCGTATGCAGGCTGCAAAGGACACTTTTTCAAAGGAGAGATCGATATGGACACGCTGAAGATCGGGCGTTATATCCAGCATTTGCGGAAGAAGGCCGGCATGACGCAGAAGGAGCTGGCGGAGAAGCTGAACATCTCCTTCCAGGCCGTCTCCAAATGGGAGAGAGGCGATACGCTCCCCGACACGGGGCTCCTGCTGGAGCTGTGCGACACGCTGAACACGACGGCGGACAAGCTGCTCAACGGCGGGGCGCTCGCGGCGCGCGAGCGCACGCTGATGCGTCTGGAGGACGTGATCACCGGTTTTCGATACATGGAGGACATCGGGAAGCTTTTCGGCGAGGACAGCACCTTTTTCACCGGAATGGTCGAAGGGATCAACGAGAAAATGAACATCGACCTGCTGGGCTGTCTGAAGGACCCCGGGGCGCGCGAGGTGCTCTATGCGGAGGTGCTGATCCAGGGGATCCTCTCCGGCCGGACCGTCGAAATGGACGAGATCGAAGCGGGCTTCCGCAGCAAAAAAATGGTCGAGACGATCCGCCGCTATCTCGCCAAGGCGGGCGAGAGCGACGGGAACGCAGAATGAGCGGAGCGGCGCCGATCACACGCTTTCAAAAAGGACCCCGGGTCATTCGACCCGGGGTCCGCTTTTTCTGCGCTCAGTATCCGAAGGTCATCAGCTTCCAGGGCCCGCCCTCGGAGCGGGCCAGCCACCAGCTCCAATCGGTGTACTCCTGATCGGGGTTCCAGGCCCCGCCTCCGTTTTTGGGCGAGTGGAAATCGCTTTTGAACATGATGCACTCCGTGAAGGTCTCCTTCGCGTCGTTGGCCGCCTCCAGCGCGTTCATCCAGGCAAGGTTTTCGGCGCTGCACGCCTCGTCCGAGCCGTAGACGATGCTGTGGAGCTCGCAGCCCTCCCAGGTGCCGAACAGCTCCCGGATCACGGCGATCGCCGCGTCCATGTCCTCCCGGGAATAGATCGCAGAGTTGCCGTAATCGATCTTCACTTCGGGCGCGCTCTTCGCGCCGCAGCCCGCCAGCAGGAATACGCAGACGAGCGCCAGCGCCGCGGCAAGAAACTTTTTCATGTCGATCACTCCTCTATGGGTTGTTCAGGTATCAGACCTCTTTGCGCGCGCGTTTCTTTTTTGCGCAGACGCTGCGGTACATCGCACAGGGCAGACGGGCCATGAAGCAGCAGCAGACGGCCATCGCGAGATAGCAGCTCAAATACCAGTCGCCGTGGCGCTGCACGAGATACTCGCACACGCCCGCGCCGGCGAGCGAGAAGAACCAGCCGACCCAGACCGCCCAGTGAAAGGCGCTGCGGCCGTTGGCGCGGACCGAGCGGAGCGACCATACGACGAGCACCGCAAGGATGCATACCGCGCAGACGATCTGCGAGATCGAGACGAAGCCGTTGAAGTGCATGAAGCTCGAATCGTAGCGCGTGCTGTCGCACAGCAGCTCGACCGCGGAGGCGAGCAGCAGCGCGTAAAGCGCGACGTTGCCGTCCTTCTTCTGCCCGGCCTTCATCGCCTGGCGGCGGCGGCGGAAAAAGAAGCGAAGCACCAGGACGAACACGGCGCCGAGCAGCAGGAATTCCACAAAGAATGTCGCAAAGCGCCAGTCCTCCGCGCCTGAGGAGGAGAGCACCGGCGAGGCGATCGGGAGGCGGCGCAGCAGCGCCGACTTCACGGCGATCTTGCCGCGGCAGGTGCTGTTGTACAGCGCGGAAAGACGGATGAAGGCCGCGGCGAGCACCGCGCCGGGCGCAAAGCAGTCGAGCAGGCGCGCGGGATTCTGCGTCAGGCCCGCCGCCTTCGTGATCCATCCCGCCGCGAGCGCCGCGGGCACCGCGCCGACCAGCACGTAGCCGCCGACGGAATAGTCCGTCATGGCCCGCCAGAAGGAGGCGTATTGCTCGCTGTGGCAGTAGTAGTGCAGAAAGCGGCAGAACAGCACGGTCAGGACGAGGTCGGCGCAGGCGAAAAGCCCCAAAGCCGCGCCCAGGCCGCCGCGGGGATAGAGCGCGGCCGTCAAAACGAAGCAGGCCGCCGCGCCGAGCGCGATGATGAGCGCGCTCCGGTACAGTTCGAGACCGCCGAGGATCAGCATGGCGTTGTTCATGCTCCCGCCCCCTCTCCGGCGTCCTTCGAGGTGGCGAAATAGACGATGTCGCTCATCGTGCGCTCGCTGTCCCAGTCCACGCGGTTGAAGGGCTTGCCGTCAAAGATCATCACGGCGGTCTGCCCGCCGTCGAGCGTATAGGCGCTCACACAGCCCTTGGCGGCGAGATAGCCGGCAAAGGTGTAGAGCTGCGCGCGGGTGTTGTAGGGCCCCTGCTCGCCGAGCGTGGCGATCAGATAATGCCGCTCGCCCAGCTGGCCGATGCCGGAGCGCGAATAGATGTTGTTGATCTCGCCGATGGGATAGCTGCCGTAGGTCTCGGGACCCAGCAGCACGCCGTTTTCGACCAGGATCGGCCCGAAGGACAGCGAAAAGACCACGTCGTGCTCATCCATGAAGCGCTTCGTGTCCGCGTCGGACTGCAGCTCGCCGCGGTGGGCGAAGACGAGGTCGCCGTTGGAAGAGATGAAGCAGGTGTCGAGGTTCTTGCCCTCGTTGCGGTAGAGCCGGCGCTGATAGACCGTGACGCCCATCTTGCGGAAGGCGTAAAAGTCGCCGTTGAGGGCGATGACGGCGTTGACGTCGCGCGCCATGTCGGAGGCGTAGAGCTGCACGTCCGAGCCGTAGCTGTTGTTGGCGATGTAGCGCCGGATCTGCGAGCCGTCGGCCGTTTTGATCTCGCCGAAGGAGACCGCGGAGTTGCCGAGCGCCTCCTTCCACGCGATCGCGAGGATCGTCTCGTCGCAGTAGTATCGGATCGTGCTGCCGGGCATGAAGGCGATGTCCTTGTTCCAGGCCAGGGTCTGGCCGTCCAGCAGCTCGGCCGCGGAGTCGACCACGGCCTGGACGACTTCGGGGTCGTCCGTCTCGCCGAAGAGGGCGGGATCGGGCCGCGGCGCGACGAGCGCGCTCTCGGGGATGGAATAGCGGCGGCGGATGAAGGTGATGTCCTCCAGCGCGGAAATGTGCACCTCGTTCTCCACGAAGAGCGCGAAGCGGTCGTTCAGCGCCTGCGCCGTCCCGGTCACGACGGGATCGCCCACGCCGGGCAGCGGCTGGGAAACGGGCGCGGCGGAGACGGACGTGATCTCGGGATGCACGTGTCCCGCCACCCAGACGATCAGCAGCAGCGCGAGCAGCGCCAGCGCCGCGCCGATCAGCTTCCAGAGAGAGGAAGAGCTCTCGCCGCCCGCCTCGCGCGTCCGGACGGGGGCGGGAGATTCATGCGCGGCCCGCGCGGGGCGCGCTTCTTTGTCGAAACGCATGGTCATCTTCCTCCCTTCACTTGACCGCGCCGCCCGTCAGGGCGCTGTAGAGCGCGCTGTCGGGCTCGATCAGCCAGTCGTCCCCGCTGCGGACGAGACGGACGTTCAGACCCACCGTCGTGCGGTAGTCCGCGGCATGCGCGAGCACCTCCGCGAGCGCCTCGGAATAGGCGAGCTCGGTGAAGCTGCTCTGATAGCCGCCCTCGTCGTCGTAGACCCTCGCGGGGGCCAGCTCGGTGGCAAGGCTCTCGATCTTCGCCTCCGTGGCAGTCTTCACGGCCTCGGAGAGGGCCTTGAGATCAAGCGTGGTAAAGACGAGCTGCTGCACGGCGCCGCCCTGGACGGCCGTGCACGCGCCGTAAAGACGATATTCGCGGTTTTCCTCCATCGCGCGCCAGATCGCGGCGGCGTCCTCCGCCGGCGGGGCGTTTTCCAGCCCCAGCGTCGACACGCCGGAGAGCTTTTCATAAGCGGCCGCGTAGTCGCCCGCGCAGAACGCGTCGAAGAAGGCCGTCACGGTCCCCTGCGGATCGCCCTTGAGCGCGGCGGTCTTTTCCTCGGCGGGCTTTTCGGCGGCGCCGCGCTGCGGGCAGATGCAGAGCACGAGCGCCGCGGCGGCGAGCAGGATGGCGACCAGCGCCGGGACGAGGCGCAGCTTTCCCCTGCGGGAGAGCCGGAGCGCGGCGAGCGCGGCGTATACGGCCGCGCTCGCGGCCAGGATCAGCAGCAGGACGCGGCCGAAGGCGCTCCCCGTGCTGTTCTCCGCCGCGGGAGAGTCGCCGGGCAGCGGCGCGGCCGTGGGCGCGACGGCGCCCGGATCGCCCCCGGGAAGGGGCGCGCCCGTCTCCGCCGGGACGGGCGCGGGGCGGTTGTGCGCGGCGATGGCCGCCTCCTCGGCGGCGATGCGCTCTGCCTCGCGGCGCGCGGCGGTGGAGTATGCGCTGTAATCGATCATCAGATCGCAGAAGTCCGCCAGCAGCTTGTACGGCTCCGGCACCGTGTCGGTGAAGAGCACGATGCAGCACGGCTCCTCGGTGTAGAGGATCGCGCAGTCGTTGAGATAGAGCCGCGAGCCCTCGGCATAGTAACCGTACTTGTGCGCGATGTCGATCGTGTGCTCATGGGCCTTGAAATACTTGTGCGGCTCGGCCTCGAGCATCTTGTCGATCACGCGCGGGAAGCGCTCGGACTCGGTCTGCAGCAGCTTCAGGGCGTAGATGTTCTGCCGCGGCGTGGAGAAGTTGTTCTCGTAGAACTTCTCGTCCACGGTGTCGGGATCCTCGCCCATGTAGGGGGCCAGCAGATGCCGGTAGGGCTGGTAGCCGCCGAGATATTCCCACATGCTGCGGGCGACGTCGTTGTTCGATTCCACGATCGTCGCGTGCTGCGCGTACTCGTAGCGGTAGGCGCCCACGAAGGTCGTCCAGGAGATCTCGCCGTTATGTACCTTTTCGGCGAAGATCATGTTCATCGGCACCTTGTACATGCTGCCTGAGATCATGTACTGGTCGCCGTTGAAATACTGCTCCTCTCCCGTGACGGTGTTGCACCAGCCGCAGGCGACCCGGGCGGGATTGGCGCCGTGTTCCTCAAGAAAATCCTCGACGATCTCCTGCCAGGACTTGCCCGCAAAGCGCCCGTCCCCGAGCTCGGCGTCCGCCGCGGCGCGGGGCGCGAGCGGCAGCAGCAGCGCCAGCAGAAGCAGCAGTATCAGGCTTTTTTTCAAAAATCTCATATCCAACAGTCCACCAGAAAAGTGTTTTTATCTCAAAAAGGCGTCCAGCTCGTCCACGGTCTTGAAATAATTCGCGCAGTTGGCGCGCATGAAGCGCTCGATCTCCGGGATGTCGTTGGCCCAGCCGGCGGCGGCGAAGTCGACGCCCGCCGCGCGGGCCATGTCGTAGCCGGGCTTGAGATCGTCGATCACCAGCAGATCGGAGGGCGCGAGAGAAAAGCGGCGCATGATGTCCCGCAGCGGGAAAACGGAGGGCTTGCGCTCGTCCTCCGGCCGCTCCCATCCGTAGACGGCGTCGGGGGCGGGCAGGCCGTTCGCCTCCCAGTCGCGCAGGATGTTCGTGATGTGCGAGTGGGACACCGCCGTGACGAGCCCGCCCGCGGCCTTCTGCCGCTCCATGACGGCGCGGATGCCCTCGTAGGCCGTGGGGATGTGGCTCTCGACGTAGTCGAGCCAGAAGCGGCCCTCCCGGGCGATCGTCGCCTCGTCCATGCCGTACTCCTCCCGGCACATCTCCAGAAAGCCGGGGGAGAAGTTCTTCAGAAAATAGTGCTCCAGCGAGCAGCTCCGCCCCGGGCAATACCTGTCCAGAAACAGCTGAAAGCAGGGGTGGTGGATCGTCGCGGTGCTGTTCACGACGGTGTCATCATGGTCGAATACCAGGCACTTATACTTCATAAGCCATCCTTTATCTGCATAATACATCAATCTATCATACCATTCGACGCGTCTGTTCGCAAGTGAAAAACACCGTCGGAAAATCTTGACAATTCTTAATTTCGGGTATATAGTATAACTAGTATAACAAATCATACTTTTCACACGAAAGGAGCACGGCTATGAAGCAGCCGAAGGATAAGCTGGCCGCATCGGCCAAGGTCGGCGAGAAGGGACAGATCGTCATCCCCAAGGAGATGCGCGAGATGTTTTCGATCAAGCCGGGGGACACGATCGTCCTGCTGGCGGACGAGAAGCGCGGCATCGCGATCCCGCCCAAGAGCCTGTTCAACGCCTTCATCGAGAAGGTGAACAATCTGATGGAGGACGGTGAGGACGATGGCTGAGAAGATCCTGGAGATCCGCGGCCTGTGCAAGGACTACCCCGCTTTTCACCTGAAGGACGTGAGCTTTTCGCTCGAGCGCGGGCGCATCATGGGCTTCATCGGCCGCAACGGCGCCGGCAAGACCACGACGCTCAAAAGCGCGCTGAACATCGTGCACCCCTCGGCGGGCGAGCTGCGCTATTTCGGGCTCGATTTCACCGAAAACGAGCTGGAGATCAAGCGCCGCATCGCCTTCGTCTCCGGCGGGGCGAACTATTATCCCAACCGGAAGCTCTCGGTGATCACGGCCGTGACGCGCAGCTTTTACGAGCACTGGAACGAGAGCGCCTACCGCCGCTATCTGCAGCTCTTTTCCCTGGACGAGTCCAAAACGGCCAAGCAGCTCTCGGCCGGCATGCAGGTCAAGTACGCGCTGGCCCTCGCGCTCAGCCACGGGGCGGAGCTGCTGATCCTCGACGAGCCGACGAGCGGGCTCGACCCCGTCTCGCGCGACGAGCTGGTGGACGTGTTCCTCTCTCTCGCCGACGAGGGCGTGAGCATCCTCTTCTCCACGCACATCACCGACGACCTCGACAAGTGCGCCGACGACGTCACCTACATCCGCGAAGGCGAGATCATCTTCTCGATGCCGCTGGCCGCGCTGCGGGAGAAATACCGCGCGGTCGCCGTCACGGCCGGACAGGCGGAGCAATATCGGGACAGCCTGATCGGCTGCAAGCGCGCCAAGGATGGCTTCACGGCCCTCGTCGAGCGCGGCGCGCTCGTCGACGAGCTGCCCGGCCGGGCCGCGGGGCTCGAGGAGATCATGGTCCATCTGGACAGGGAGGCGAGAGACGATGGCTAAGCTGCTGAAAAAGGAATTCAAGCTCTTCACGCATCCGACCAGCTGGATGTTCCTGGCCTTCGGGGCGATGATGCTCATTCCGGGCTATCCGATGTACGTGGTGCTCTTCTGGGCGACGCTGGGGCTTTTCTATGCCTGCCTTTCCGCGCGCGAGAACAACGACCTGTACTACACGCTGCTGCTGCCCGTGCGCAAGCGCGACGCGGTCCGCGCGCGGGGGCTGTATTTCGCGCTGACGGAGCTGCTGCAGCTGCTCTGCTGCGTGCCCTTCGCGATCCTGCGCTATGTGCTGAAGATCGGGCCGAACGGCGCGGGCATGGACGTGAACATCGCGCTCTTCGGCCTCGGGCTTGTTCTGCTGGGTCTGTTCAACTGCCTGTTCCTGCCGCGGCTGTACAAAAACCCGACGTCGGTCGGCAAGCCCTTCCTGATCGTCATGATCTGGGTCTTCGTCTATATCCTCGCGGCCGAGGCATGCTGCTTTGTCGTGCCCTTCTTCCGGGACGTGCTGGATACGCCCGACCCGCAGCACCTGGGCGCGAAGCTGATCGTGTTCTTTGCCGGCGCCGTGCTCTTCGCGCTGCTGACGGCGCTCGGCGTCCGCCGCGCGGAGGCGATCTTCGAAAAAGTGGATCTGTAATTGCAAATAAGCAAAGTGCCGCCGGGGCTTGTTCTTGCCCCGGCGGCGTGCTATACTTTTCCACGCAAGCGATCGAAACGGGATCCGCGCCGTACCCGCAAAACGGGGATCGGGCCGCGGTCAACAGGGGAATGCGGGTGAGATTCCCGCGCGAGGCCGTCACTGTGAAGCGTGCAGACCTGCGTCCGCACCGAAGTCAGAAGACCTGCCCGTGCCGCATCTCAAAGGGATGCGGCGTCGCACAAGGATCCGCGGACTTCCGGACGAATTCGGGACTGTGGTCAGATGTCCCGTCTTCTCTCTTTTTTCCTTGTGTGATCTTCGATTCAGGGCAATCGCAGGACCGTCTGTTGATTGCCAAAAAAAGAAAGGAGAGATGGTTTACGAACAGAAAGACCAGAAACATCATCATTGCCGTGGCGGTTTTGCTTGTACTCGTCATCGGCGCGCTGCTCGTGTGGCAGCATTTCAAACCCGCGGCGCAGGAGGGCGGGAAGAAGCTTGTCGTCACCGTCGTACACGGCGACGGCTCCAGCAAGGATTTCCCGATCGCCACCGACGCGGAATTCCTGCGCGGCGCGCTCGAAGAGCAGAAGCTGATCGAGGGCTCCGAAAGCGAGTACGGCCTGTTCGTCACCGCCGTTGACGGCGAGACGGCAGACGGAGACCTGCAGCAGTGGTGGTGCTTCACCAAGGGCGGCGAGATGCTCATGACCGGCGTCGACACGACTCCCATCGCGGACGGCGAGCACTATGAGATCACCCTCACGACCGGCTGGTAAGCTCGGCGCAAAGGAGCTCTGCGTCCTCGCGCTGATGGGCGCGCTGATCTTCGCGACGAAGGTCGCCTTTTCCTCGATCCCGAACGTCAACCTCAACGCGGTGCTGATCATCCTCGCGACGGTCTTTTTCGGCTGGCGGGCGCTGTATGCCGTGGGCATCTACGTCATGCTCGAGGGCCTGGTGTACGGTGGCAACAGCATTTTCCTGTGGTGGTTCAGCTATCTGTACATCTGGCCGCTGCTCGTCGCGATCTGCATGATCTTCCGCAGAAACGACTCGGCCCTGATCTGGGCGGTGATCGCCGCGGTCTACGGCCTGGCCTTCGGCCCGCTGATGTACCTGACGTACTTCGCGGTCAACGGGGCCTGGAACGGCTTCTTCGCCATGTGGGTCGCCGGCATCCCCTTCGACCTGGCGCACTGCGTGAGCAATTTTGTCTTCACGCTGGCGCTCTACCGGCCGCTGTACCGGGTGATGGAAAAATTCCTCGGCGCCCCGGCGGCGCATCAGGCGCGGATCTCCGAAGAAGCATAGCAAAACAAAAACCTGTGAAAACGATGGTTTTCACAGGTTTTTTGTTCTCTCACGCTTCTCCCGCGGAGGGGCGGAAGCTCAGCCGAGCCCCGGTACCTGCGGCAGGCCGGCGAAGCCGCGCGCGAGATCCTCGTCCGTGGGGATGTAGTCGCTCATCTGCCCGTCGTTGAACTTCTGATAGGCGACCAGGTCAAAGTAGCCCGTGCCGGTCAGGCCGAAGAGGATGTCCTTGGCCTCGCCGGTCTCCTTGCATGCCATCGCCTCGTCGATCGCCACGCGGATCGCGTGCGCGCTCTCGGGCGCGGGCAGGATGCCCTCGACGCGGGCGAAGAGCTCCGCCGCCTCGAACACGGCCGTCTGCTCGACGGCGCGGGCCTCCATCAGCCCGTCGGCGTAGAGCTGCGAGAGCGTCGGGGACATGCCGTGGAAGCGCAGGCCGCCGGCGTGGTTGGGCGAGGGGATGAAGCCGCTGCCGAGGGTGTACATCTTCGCCAGCGGGCAGATCATGCCCGTGTCGCAGAAGTCGTAGGCGAAGCGGCCGCGCGTGAAGCTCGGACAGGAGGCGGGCTCGACGGCGATGAAGCGGTAATCCGCCTCGCCGCGCAGCTTCTCGCCCATGAAGGGGCTGATCAGGCCGCCGAGGTTCGAGCCGCCGCCGGCGCAGCCGATGACGATGTCGGGCCGCACGCCGTATTTGTCCAGCGCCGTTTTGGCCTCGAGACCGATCACGCTCTGGTGCAGCAGCACCTGGTTGAGCACGCTGCCCAGCACGTAGCGGTAGCCGGGATTGCCCACCGCGACCTC
>JAFSNA010000016.1 GCA_017447645.1 Oscillospiraceae bacterium | reverse complement strand
GCGATCAAAAAACGGGGAGATCTTTTCCGGCATTAAGCTTCCTTTTAGGTTCGCGCGCTATTCTGGCCTCAGAAACGAGGAAGGAGGTCATGACAAATGGACGCGACCTGTATTTTCAAGAGGATCGAGAAGAAGTATCTGCTCTCCGAGGCGCAGCAGGAGGCGCTGTTTCAAAGGATCGGCGCGCATCTGAGGCCGGACGCCTTCGGCCGCAGCACGGTGCTGAGCCTCTATCTGGACACTCCCGATCACCGCATCATCCGCAACTCCATCGAGGCGGCGGATTACAAGGAAAAGCTCCGCCTGCGCAGCTACGGCACGGCGAGAGCGGATTCCACCGTGTTCCTCGAGCTCAAGAAGAAATACGGCGGCGTGGTGTACAAGCGCCGCGCGGCCATGACGCTGAAGGAAGCGGAGCGCTATCTGCGCATGGGGATCAAGCCCTTCGAGAGCCAGATCATGTCCGAGCTCGACTGGGCCATGCGGCTCTACGGAAGACCGAAAGCCGCGATGCTGATCGCCTGCGAGCGCGAGGCCTGGTTCGACGGGGCGCAACCCGACCTCCGCCTGACCTTCGACCGGAATATCCGGTACAGAGAAAACGAGCTGCGCCTCGACCGCGGCTCCGCGGGGACCGCGCTGCTGCCGGGAGACACGGTGCTGCTCGAGATCAAAACGGCGGGCGCCATGCCCCTGTGGCTGGCGGACGCGCTGGACGCGGAGGGGATCCTGCCGGGCAGCTTCTCCAAATACGGAGAGGCCTATCTGCGGACGCTGGAAGCAAAAAAGCGCCCTGTTCCCATCACAGAAGGAGGAGAAAGACATGTCGTCAATCTTTAGTTCGATCCTGACCGGGAGCTTCTCGGTCGGCCAATATCTGCTCTGCCTGCTCTTCGCCGGGCTATGCGGCGCGATCGCGGCGCTGACGCTCGGCCGCGAGAGCACGTCGAGCCGCAGCTTTCTGATCTCTCTGGTCGTGCTGCCGATCATCGTCGCCACGGTGATCCTGATGGTCAACGGCAGCGTGGGCACGGGCATCGCCGTGGCGGGCGCCTTCTCGCTGGTGCGCTTCCGCTCGGCGGCGGGCAGGGCGCGGGACATCTCCGCGATCTTCCTCGTGATGGCCGCGGGCCTCGCCTGCGCGGCGGGCTACGTCGCGATCGCGCTGCTCTTCACGCTGATCGCGTCCGGCCTGATCCTGCTGCTCTCCCGCGTCCCGATGAGCTGCGAGCGCTTCGCGGCGCTGCACATCACCGTGCCGGAATCCGTGCATTTCGCAAACGCCTTCGACGATCTCTTCGACGAGTACACAAGAGGGCGGAAGCTCGTCAAGGCGAAGACCTCCAACATGGGAAGTCTGTATAAGCTGGATTACAAGATCGAAATGAAGGACCCCGACCGGCTGCAGGAATTTCTCGACGCCCTGCGCTGCCGGAACGGGAACCTCGAGATCGCGATTCTGAACGATACCGAAGGAGGAGAAGAATTATGAAAAAGTCATTGAAAATCACGCTCGTCAGCGCGCTTGCGCTCTTTCTGCTGGCAGGCTGCGCGGCCGCCCCCGCAAGCTCGGCGGAAAGCCTTTCCGCGGCATATTCCTCTACGGGGACTGTGCTGAGCGCCGCGCAGACCGCTTCCGACCCGGATACCGACGTTTCCAAGCGCGACGCCTCGGGCGAGTACGACGCCTCCGAAGCCGCAGCGCTCGCCCCGGACGGCGATCTGACGATCACCGAGGCCGGCACCTACATCCTCTCCGGCGAATACAAGGGCATGATCGTCATCGAGGTCGGCGAGGAGGACAAGGTCCAGCTCGTGCTGGCCAACGCCGCGATCAGCAATGAGAGCGGCCCCGCGATCTACGTCCGCAGCGCGGACAAGGTCTTTCTCACCGCGGCGGAGGGCACGGTCAACACGATCTCCGACGGCTCGGATTACACGCTTGCCGACGGCGACACCGCGCTGGACGCGGCCGTGTTCAGCCGGGACGATCTCACGATCAACGGCTCCGGCAAGCTGACGATCAACGGCAATTACAAGCACGCGGTCGTCTGCAGGGACGATCTCGTGATCACCGCGAAGGATCTGAGCGTGAACGCGCAGAACGTCGGCCTGAACGGCAAGGACTCCGTCAGGCTCTCGGAGGCGACGGTCAGCATCACGGCGGGCAGCGACGGCGTCCGCTCGGACAACGGCTCGGATGCGGAAAAAGGCTATGTCTCTCTCGTCGATTCCACGCTCACGATCGTGTCCGGCAAGGACGGTATTCAGGCCGAGACGGTGTTCACGGCTGAAAACGCCAAGGTCAGCATCACCTCCGGCGGCGGCAGCGGCGCATGGAGCGCCGACGCTTCGGAATCCTATAAGGGTATCAAGGCGGGCGTCTCGATCACGATCAACGGCGGCGTCTATGCCATCGACGCCCTTGACGACGCGATCCACACCAACGGCTCGATCCTGATCTGTGACGGCGCGTTCACGCTGCAGAGCCGGGACGACGGCGTCCACGCGAACGAAAAGGCCGAGATCGCCGGCGGCACGCTTTCCGTCACGGCGTCCGAGGGGATCGAGGCCACCTATGTGCTCATCAGCGGCGGCGACGTCACGATCGCGGCCTCGGACGACGGCGTCAACGCGGCGCGCAAGTCCTCCGCGTACACGCCGACCGTGGAGATCACCGGCGGCACGCTTTCCATCACGATGGGCGCGGGCGATACCGACGGCGTCGACTCCAACGGGGACGTCATCATCACCGGCGGCACGGTCTCGGTAAACGGCCAATCCTCTTTCGACTATGACGGCACCGCGACCTTCACCGGCGGCACGGTCTATGTCAACGGCCAGCAGGTCAGCTCGATCCCCCACCAGTTCATGGGCGGCGGCCCCGGCGGCTTCGGCGGCGGGCCCGGCGGACAGGAGGGCTTCGGCGGCGGGC
>JAFSNA010000148.1 GCA_017447645.1 Oscillospiraceae bacterium | reverse complement strand
ATCTCATAGACAAGATGGTGCAGGCCCGAAGACGAGGTCGAGCCGATGTACATGCCGGGCCGTTTGCGCACGGCCTCCAGACCTTCCAGAACCTGAATCTGACTTGCGTCGTATTCCTGTATGACCTTTTCGTTGAGTTCCGCCATAGCTTCCTCCATAGAAATGAAAGAGTAAAAATGAAAAAGTATGGTGTCGGCTGCGCCGACGAATCATGCCCGTGTCCCGAAGGACACTTTGTAATTTTTCATTTTTAATTTTTCATTATAAATTTTACTTTTTTCATTATTCCAACAGCCAATCGGCCTCCGCGCGCTTCAACAGCGTCGCGGTAGCCATCTGGCTTAAATATACGATGTTTTTTTCTCCCTCCCGACAGACGACAAAGGACTTGGGAATGTCCTCGGCCGCGTTCACAACGAGGCCGGCCCGCTCGCTCTCACGCAGAAAGTGCCGGGTAAGGTGGGACTGGGAGGTGATATCGAGGTCAAAGACGCCGATGAGGGAATCGGTGTCCACCAGCTTTCCCTTTCCGAGATGCAGCGTTCTCACCGGATGTGTCCTCCGTTTACAAAGAGCACCTGACCGCCCGTGCGTTCGGAGATCGCGTCGTCCTCACAGCAGGTAATCAGCGTCTGTCCGCCGCCGATGCGGTTGAGTACGAACTCCTGCCGGCGGCTGTCGAGCTCGGAGAGCACGTCGTCGAGCAGCAGGATCGGGTATTCCCCGGTCTCCGTGAGCAGGATATCCCGCTCGGCGAGCTTGAGGGAGAGCGCGGCCGTGCGCGTCTGTCCCTGGGAGGCATAGCTCCTGGCGGCGCGGCCGTTGATGAAGATCTCCAGGTCGTCCTTGTGCGCGCCGGAAAGGCACTGGGCGCTCTCCAGCTCGGCGCGGCGGTGGCTCTCCTGATGGTCGCAGAGATCGTAATAGATCTCCTTTGCCGAGGCAAAGGGATCGCGCACGGTGCTGACCGTCTTATACCGGATCGTCAGCTCCTCGCCGTCTCCGGAAAACTCCCGGTGGATGGGCGGCGCCGTCTCGTTGAGCCGCGCGGTATAGGCCGCGCGATAGCGGATGAGCTGTGCCGAGGCCCGACACATGCCGTCGGAGAACTCGTCGAGCGTCTCCAGCAGGGAGGGCTTTTCCCGCCAGTCCTTCAGAATGCGGGTCTTGTGCTCATACAGGCGGTTGAACTCCGAGAGATACGCCGCGTAGCGCGGGCGGATCTGGCTGATCGCGTTGTCGAGCAGCCGCCGCCGTACCGCGGCCCCCTCCTTGATGAGATTCAAGTCGTCCGGGCAGAAGAGCACAACATTCAGCAGCTCCGAGAGCTCGGAGGCGTTTTTCTTTACGCCATTGACCGTGATGCGCTTGGTCTGACCCGGGTGCAGACGGATCTTCACCGTATGCGCCCTCTCATGGCTCCATATCTCCGCAAGCAGCTCGGCCTCGGAAAACGCGAAGCCGACCAGCTCCCTGTCGAAGCGTGTGCGGAAGCTGCGGGCGCAGGAGAGGAGATACACCGCCTCGAGCAGATTGGTTTTGCCCTGGGCGTTCGGCCCCGCGATCACGTTGGTGTCCGGCGCGAAGCGCACCGTCTCCCACTCGTAGTTGCGAAAGCCGTTGAGTGCGATCCGGTCGATCCTCATGCCGGGACGACTTCGATCGTGAAGCGGTCAAAGCTCACGGTATCGCCCGGGCGGATCTTTTTGCCGCGCATCGTGCATACCTCGCCGTTGACCTTCACCAGCCCATCGGCGACGACCATTTTTGCCTCGCCCCCGGTACCGACCAGCGCCGCGAACTTGAGCAGCGCGTCGAGCTTGATATATTCGGTTTCAATTGCTATTTTTTCCATTTTCTGTTCCCCTGAAACGGTATTGCCGGAGCCGCGGCGGATCTGCCGCGCGCCCGTCAGTCGCTGGCACGGAGTCTTACCGGCAGAATCATATAGGTAAAGTTATCGCTCCCGTCGGCGGCCTTGAGCACGCAGGGCGAGGAGGCGGTATTCACACAGAAGAAGAGCTTGTCCTTTCCGGCGGCCTTGAGCGCGTCCATGAGATAACGGTCGTTGAAGCCGATCTCCAGACCTTCTCCGCTGCCGTCGCAGAGGCACTGATCCTCCGCCTTGCCGACCGGCGTGACGCAGAAGCACTCGATCGCGCCTTCCTGCAGGAAAAGATGCACGGGGGAGCTGTTCTTCTCGCTGACAATCAGGGAAACGCGGTCGATCACGGCCATGAAATCGGTGCGCTTCACCGTCAGGATGTGGCGGAAGTTTTCGGGAATGGATTTACGGTAATTCAGAAATTCGCCCTCCAGGCGCCGGGTGACGACCACGGTGTCGCCGATGGCAAAGGAGATATGCTTTTTGCCGACGGAGATGCCGACAGGCTCCTCCGTTTCGGCGCAGATGCGTTCGATATCGTTCAGGGCGCTGCCCGGAACGACGAAGCTGCAGGGTTTGCTGCCGGTTCTGTCGAGCTTTTCGACGCGCTTGGCGAGTCGGTAGCCGTCTACGGAGACAAGCGTGAGCTCGGTCTCGCCGACCT
>JAFSNA010000147.1 GCA_017447645.1 Oscillospiraceae bacterium | reverse complement strand
CACCCCGACGCCTTCGACAACGAGCTGTTCGTCCAGGCCGTGCGCGACCTCAAGGCGGGGAAGGACGTCGTCTGCCCGATCTACGACTATTCGATCCACGACCGCAGCGACAAGACCGTGATCGTAAAAAGCGCGAAGGTCGTGATCGTCGAGGGCATCCTCATCTACGCCGTGCCGGAGCTGCGCGAGCTGATGGACATCAAGCTCTATGTCGACACCGACGCTGACGTGCGCATTCTGCGCCGCATCCGCCGTGACGTACGCGACCGCGGCCGCAGTCTCGAGAGCGTGATCGACCAGTATCTTACCACGGTCAAGCCCATGCATGAACAGTTCGTCGAGCCCAGCAAACGCTATGCCGACCTGATCATTCCCGAGGGCGGGCACAATCAGGTCGCCATGCGCATGGTCGTCGAGCGCGTGCGCGCCCATATCTTCGACGAAGAGGGGTAAGCGGAAGTGGCCAAGCTCTATTTCAAATACGGCGCGATGGGCTCTTCCAAGTCCGCCCAGGCGCTGATCACCAAATTCAATTACGAAGAAAAAGGCATGAGCGTCTGGCTCATCAAGCCCAGCGTGGACACGCGTGACGGCGCCGACCTGATCCGCAGCCGCATCGGGCTCGAGGCCCATGCGCGCGTCATCACGCCCGGGCAGAACATCGCCGAGGAGTATCGGCGCGAGGGCCGGCACGACGTGATCATCACCGACGAGGCCCAGTTCTTCACCCCCGCGCAGATCGACCAGCTGCGCGCCATTGTCGACGAGGAGGATATCCCCGTGCTTTGCTTCGGGCTGCGCACCGATTTCCTCACGCGCTTCTTCCCCGGCTCGCAGCGTCTGATGGAGCTGGCGGACTCGATCACCGAGATCAAGACCGTCTGCGCCTGCGGGCGCAAAGCCACGGTGAACGCCCGCATCGACGGCTCGGGCCGCATCGTCACGAGCGGCGGGCAGATCCTGCTCGGCGGCAACGACAGCTACGTCGCCATGTGCCACCGCTGCTGGAAACAGAAGATCCGCGAGCAGGAAGGCCAGCTCGCCGTCGAGGGCTTCTTCCCGACGAAGGACGAATAAGGGAAAACAGGCCGCCGGGAGCGCCGACCCCTGCGATCCACAGCAGAAGAGGGAAGTCTTTTGACTTCCCTCTTCTGCTTATGTGCTTATGCATTTTATTGCGCGGCGGCGTCGCGTCCGGCGCGATAGGCCGCAAGGTTGAGTTCGAGGAATTTCGGCGGGACGGTCTCGCGAATGATCTCCTCCCAGTCGATCTCCTCCAGCCCCAGCGCATGTGTCAGCGCGCCGAAGAGCACGATGTTCATGCATTTGGGATTGCCCAGCTCTTCGGCTATCCCCGCCGCGTCGAGCGTGTAGCACTTGAAATTCGCCTCCATCGCTTCGAGGCAGCCCTCGGGGTAGGCGGCCAGGCCCGCGGCGGTTGTCGCGGAGGGCTGTTCGTAGTCGTTGATGACGGCCACGCCTTCCGGCTTGAGGAAATGGGCGTAGCGCACGGCCTCCATCTTTTCAAAGGCCACGAGGATATCCGCCGCGCCCGGGCCGATGAGCGGGGAGTAGACCTTCTCGCCCCAGTGCACCTGGGTCGAAACGCTGCCGCCGCGCTGGCTCATGCCGTGCACCTCGGACATCTTGACGTCATAGCCGGCCTTCATGAGGCCGTTGACCAGCACCTTTGCCGTCAGGATCGCGCCCTGACCGCCGACGCCGACCAATATCGCATGCTTGACGGCCATCACTTGCCCTCCTTTCTCGCGATCGCCCCGACGGGGCAGACCTGCGCGCAGAGCGTGCAGCCTACGCACTGGTTGGGATCGATCGAGGACTTCCCGTCCCTGATCATCACGGCCGGACAGCCGACCCGGAGGCACTTTCTGCACCCGATGCATTTGTCACGGTCGACGACGCAAAGGCCCTTTTCGTGACGGATGCGCTTGATGAGCAGGCAGGGGCGGCGGCAGATGATCGCCGCGGGGACGGACGAGGCGAGCGCGTCGTCCACGGCCTTCTGCATGGCGGTGAGATCCTGCGGATCGACGATCATCACGTTCTCATAGCCGTAGGCGCGCAGCACGTCTTCGATCCTGATGGCGGCGGCGACCTCGCCCTGCAGCGTGTAGCCCGAGCCGGGGTTGTCCTGGTGCCCGGTCATGCCGGTGATGTGGTTGTCGAGCACGACGGGGATGACGCCGCCCTTGTTGTACATGATCTCGGCCGCGCCGGTCATGCCGCTGTGGAAGAAGGTGGAATCGCCCACCACGCCGAAAATCTTCTTTTTCTCACCCGTGGCGGCAAAGGCCTTGGACATGCCCATCGCGATCGAGAAGCCGCCTCCCATGCACACGCAGGTGTCCATCGCATCCTGCGGCGCCGCGCCGCCGAGCGTGTAGCAGCCGATATCGCCTGCAATCACGAAGTCCCTGCCCTTCGACATCGTATAGAAAAAGCCGCGGTGCGGACAGCCCGGACAGAGAACGGGCGGGCGCGGCACAGCCTTGACAGGAAGCTCTTTCGTCACGGGCTTGACGCCGAAGAGCATCTCGCGCAGACGCTCGGGATTGAGCTCATAGAGATTGCTTACCAATTCCTTGCCCACGCAGGGGATGCCCGCGGCCTTGATCTGCTCCTCCATGAAGCCCTCGAGCTCTTCGATGACATAGAGCTTGTCGACCTTCGCGGCGAAATCGCGGATGAGGTCCATCGGCAGGGGGTTCGTCAGCCCCAGCTTGAGGAAGGACGTGTCCTCCGGAAAAACGTCCCTGGCGTACTGATAGGCGATCGAGGCCGTGACGACGCCGATCTTGCTCCCGCGCAGCTCGAGCCTGTTGATCGGGCAGGTCGCGCCGTATTCCGCGAGGGCTTTGAGATTTGCCTCCACCTTCGGGTGGTTGCGGTAGGCGTTGGCCGGCGAGCAGTTGAATTTGCGCTGGTTGCGCACATAGGGTTCGCAGCTGTGCTCTTCCCGGTCGGAAAAGCTCACAAGGCTCTTCGAGTGGGAGATATTCGTCGTCGTGCGGAAGATCACGGGCATGTCGAAGGCCTCGGAGATGTGATAGGCCTCCTTCATAAAGTCGATGCACTCCTGCGAGTCGCTCGGCTCGACGAGGGCGACCTTCGCGCTCTTCGCGTAATAGCGGTTGTCCTGCTCGTTCTGGGACGAGTGCATGCTCGGGTCGTCGGCCGTGACGATCACAAAGCCGCCGCGCACGCCGTTGTAGGCTGCGGTGAAGAGCGGGTCGGCCGCGACGTTGAGCCCCACGTGCTTCATCGCGCACAGACTCCTCACGCCGCCGATCGACGCGCCGTAGGCCACCTCGGTAGCTACCTTTTCGTTCGGCGCCCATTCGCAGTACAGTTCGCCGCCGTACTGCGGCAGAGATTCAAAGATCTCCGTGCTGGGGGTGCCGGGATAGGCGGAGCATACCTTGACGCCCGCCTCGTACGCTCCCCGTGCGATCGCCTCGTTGCCGGAGAGCAAATGCTTTTCCATGATGGCGTATCCCTCCTTTTCCGGTTGCGGTTTTTCCGGGTTTTGCCTGTTCCCATTATATAGTTCTTCTTGTCGAAAAACAAGTCGTGTGATAGGATAACCGTATCAGTTTTTCTCCGGGGAGGTCGCGCCATGGTCACGGAAAAAAAGAAGATCAAGCTGCTTTCGGGGCTGATCGTGCTGGTGCTCGCGGCGATCGCCGTGCTGTTCATCGTCCACGCCGTCAGGAGCGCAAAGGAAACGCCCGCGCCGCTCACGGTGACGCCGCGTCCCTCGCAGGAGGTCGTCGTGCGTGAGAAGGAAGTGGAAAAGATCGTCACGGTGGAAAAGGAGATCACCTCCGCCATCCTCAGCGACGGCGTGCGCGAGCTGGGCCTGCTCATCACCGACGAGTATTACTTTACCGAGGTGGTCAGCTATTCTAGCGTCAAAACACTGTGGAAGATCGAGCTTCCGCTGACGGAATCGAGCTATCTCGTGAGCTACGACGGCGTCGTGCGCGCGGGCGTGGATCTCTCCGCCGCGTCGATCGAGAAGGACGACGAGCAAAAGCGCATCACCGT
>JAFSNA010000015.1 GCA_017447645.1 Oscillospiraceae bacterium | reverse complement strand
GTATGTCTGGGTCGACGCGCTGTCGAACTACATCACCGCTCTCGGCTACGACAACGACCGCTACGATGATTTCGAAAAGTACTGGCCCGCCGTGCATATCGTCGGCAAGGAGATCGTCCGCTTCCACTCCATCATCTGGCCCGCCATGCTCATGAGTCTCGGCCTGCCCATGCCGAAGAAGGTCTACGGTCACGGCTGGCTTGTCATCGACGGTGGCAAGATGTCCAAGTCCAAGGGCAACGTGGTCGATCCCTATGTGCTGGCCGACAAGTTCGGCGTGGACGCGCTGCGCTTCTTCCTGCTGCGCACCTTCCCCTTCGGCTCGGACGGCAACTTCTCCAATGAGCTCCTGATCTCCACCATCAATACCGATCTTGCAAACGACCTCGGCAACCTCGTCTCCCGCACCGCCGCCATGGTCGAGAAGTACTTCGGCGGCAGGCTCCCGGCGGAGCGCGAATATGACGCCCTGGACGACGAGCTGATTTCTCTCATCAAGGCCGCGCCCGAGAAGTACGCCGCGCAGATGGACAATTACCAGCCCCATCTCGCCCTGGACGAGGTTTTCAAGCTCATCCAGCGCGCCAACAAGTATATCGACGAGACCATGCCCTGGGCGCTGGCGAAGGATGAGAGCAAGAAGGCCCGCCTCGCCTCCGTGATGTACAACCTGCTCGAGGCCCTGCGCGTCTCGCTCATCCTGCTCACGCCCTTCATCCCCGAAAGCTGCGCCAAGGCCTTCCGGCAGATCGGCGCGGACGCTTCCGTTCAGACCTGGGACGCCGCCCTCGTTTACGGCGCCCTGCCCGCGGATGTGGAGGTGCACAAGGGCGAGACCCTCTTCCCCCGCATCGACGCGCAGAAGATGCTTGAGGAGCTGGAGCAGGCCGAGAAGGCCGCCAACGGTCCGAAGGTCAAGGTCAACCCCGTCCTGCCCGATGTGAGCATCGACGAGTTTGCCAAATGCGACATGCGCGTATGCAAGGTTCTGGCCTGCGAGGCCGTCAAGAAGAGCGATAAGTTATTGAAATTCCAGCTCGACGACGGCAGCGGCACGCCCCGCCAGATCCTCTCCGGCATCCGCAAGTTCTACGAGCCCGAGCAGCTTGTCGGCAAGACGGTCGTTGCCATCCTGAACCTGCCCCCGCGCAAGATGATGGGCCAGATGTCCAACGGCATGCTGCTCTCCGCCGTGCGCGAGGTCGACGGCAAGGAGGAGCTGCATCTTATCATGCTCGACGACGCCGTCCCCGCCGGCGCACAGCTCTGCTGAGAAGCGGACGCAGGGAAGAGGCGCAAAAAACTGCGCCTCTTCTGTATTTTGCAGACGCTCCAATTCTGTCATTGCGAGGAGCAAAGCGACGTGGCAATCCGTATCTCCCAGCGGCCAGCTCCGATTTGAAATCTGTAAATCACCAGCGTGACCGGAAGGAAAACGGATTGCCGCACCAGTGACGTCGGTCACTGGTTCGCAATGACGCAGGAGGGAACATTGCACAAAGCAAATCGCCGCGGTGCGAAAAACCGCGCCCCTTCTGTTTTTTCCGCATTATGGGCGGTTGACAACACGGCAAAGCTATATTATGATACGGACAGTATAAATGATTGCGAGGAAATAACATGGACGGCGAACTTCTCAAATATATGATCTACGCGTGGATGCTGGTGGTCGCGGGCGTCGGCGGGCTCACATTTCTGGCAGACCTGATCTGGACGGCCTGCTTCAAGGTCACCGATGGCACGGCTGCCAAATTCAAGCGGGCCGAGCTTGTGAAATGCTTCCTGCGCTTTTTCCTGCTCGTCGTCATTCTGGCCGCAGCTTACGCCGCTGCCCAATATCTGGGCAGCATGACCGTCTGAGCCGGACTGCAAAGCCGCGGTGCTCTCTGCCTTTCCGGATTCACGAAAGCATCCTTTGCGCACTCAGGATGGCGCAAGATTTCCCAAGACGAACAAAAAACCAGATCCGCATTTCGCGGATCTGGTTTTTTGTTGGGTTGGTATCAAATTACGCGGCGTTGGCCAGCTCGGAAGAAGCGGCAAAGTCCGCGGCGCTCTGTCCGGCGATGCGGCCGAAGATGGTGAAGTCGGCCACGGCGTTGCCGCCAAGACGGTTGTTGCCGTGTACGCCGCCGGTGGTCTCGCCCGCAGCAAAGAGGCCGGGGATCACGTCGCCGCCGGTGCTGATGACCTCGGCGTTGTCGTTGATCTTAATGCCGCCCATGGTGTGGTGGACGCCGGGCTGCACCTTGATGGCGTAGAAGGGAGCCTGATCGAGGGGATTGGCAAAGGAGACGCGGCCAAAGTCGGGATCCTCCTTGGCTTCCACGCAGGCGTTCCACGCGGCCATGGTTTCGGCCAGCACGTCGGCGGGCGCGCCGATCGCCTTGGCCAGCTCCTCCCAGGTCTCGCCGGTCTCGGCAAAGCCCTTCTTGATGTAGCCCTGGATGACGTTGGAAGCGTCGCTCATGCGGCTGTCGACAATGAGCCAGGCGTAGCCGCCGGTCTGGTCGAACTCGGCAGCAGAGACCTTGTCGCGGGTGGAGACCTCATCGAAGAAGCGCTTGCCCTCCTGGTTGACCAGGATCGCGCCGTCGCCGCGCAGACCCTCGGTGATGAGGTTTGCGCTGGTGCCCTCGACGTGGACGGTCGGGTGGAGCTGGATCTCCGCCATGTCGACGGTGTCCGCGCCGACGGCCTGAGCCATCTGAATGCCCTGGCCCTGGATGCCGGGGGCGTTGGTGGTGATGAAGCCGTCAAGCTCGGGACGGACGGCCTTGATCATGTCGTTGTTCGCGCCGAAGCCGCCGGTGGTGATCACGACCGCCTTGGCGTTGATGGTGTAAGTCTTGTCCGCGCCCTCGGCCTTCACGCCGACGGCCTGACCGCCGTCCATCAGGATCTCAACGGCGGGGGTATCGGTCATGAGGGTGATGCCGCGGTTTTCAAGGTTCTGCTGGAGCAGGGGGACGACGTACGCGCCGACGGAGATGACCTTGCCGTTCTCGTCCACCGGGCGGTGGATGCGCTTGACGGAGGCGCCGCCGAAGGCCGCGACGTTGTGGAGGATGATCGCAGGATCAAGGGAATCGAGCCAGCCGATGGCGCTCTCGCTGCTCTCGACCAGTTTCTTGACCAGGGCGGGATCGTTCTTGCCGCCGCCGCCGATGAGGGTGTCAAGCTGGAAGAGCTCCGCGCTGTCAAAGTAGCCTTCGGGTTTGGCCTGGTAGGCGGCCCACTGCTCGGCGACGATCTTGCCGAGCTCCTGAATGCGCGCGTTGTCGGGGTAGTTGGCGACCTTCTTGAGGGTGGCCTCCACGCCCGCGCTCTCACCGAAGGTGTTGGCCTGCTGCCACTCGGTCGGGGCGGCGTTCATGCCGCCGGTGGAGCGGACGGAGTTGCCGCCGGGGAAGGCAGTGCTCTCCAGGACGATGACGTTCTTGCCAGCGTCGGCGGCGGTGATGGCGGCGGTCATGCCCGCGCCGCCCGCGCCGACAACAACGACGTCGCAGTCAAGGGTCTCCTCCGCCTTCTCGGCGGGGGCCGCTTCCTCGGCGGGAGCGCCGGCGTAAGCGGCGGGGTCGAAGCCCAGGGAGGTCAGAGCCTCGGCGACGGCAGTCTTGATGGCGGTGCTCGTCACGGTCGCGCCGGTGATGGCGTCGACGTCGACGGTGTTGCCCGCGACCATCTCGGCGGGCAGCTTCTCAGCGGCCACGGAGCCGATGCCCGGGGTCTCATTCTGCTCGAGCACGTTGACCTCGTAGATGGTGGAGGCGTCGGCCTTGACCTCGACCACCACGTCGCCGCCGATGCCGGTGGCCTTGGCGGTGGCGGAGGCAACGTCGGCAGGCTCCTCAGCGGCCTCGGCGGGCGCGGCTTCCTCAGAAGCGCCGCCCTTGGCAAAGTTGCTGGCGCTCATGCCGGCGATGCGGCCGAAGACGATGAAGTCGCAGACGGCGTTGCCGCCCACGCGGTTGCCGCCGTGGATGCCGCCGGTGGTCTCGCCGCAGGCGAAGAGGCCGGGGATCACGTTGCCGTCGGTATCAATGACTTCGGCCTTGGTGTCGATCTTGATGCCGCCCATGGTGTGGTGGATGCCCGGGGCGATCTTGATGGCGTAGAACGGCGCGGTACTCTGCGCCTCCATGCCGTTGTTGCGGCCCCATTCCTCGTCCACGCCCTTGGCGCAGGACTCGTTCCAGGCGACCATGGTGTTGACGAAGTTCTCAACCGCGTCGCCCTCCAGGCCCATCTCCTTGGCCAGGGCCACATAGGTGTCGCCGGTCAGCGCGTAGCCGCCGTCGATGAACTTCTTGGTCAGGGCCAGATGGTCGACCATGTTCTGGTCGAAGATGATAAAGCAGTAGCCGTCCGGCTGCTTGAGCTCGGCCTGGGAGACCACGTCGCGGCCGGCCAGGTCGTTGACGAAGCGCTTGCCTTCGGTGTTGACGATGACAGCGCCGTAGCTGCGCAGGGACTCGGAGACCAGCAGGCCGTTGGACTGGATGACCGTCGGGTGGAGCTGGATCTGCTCCATGTCGACCGTATCCGCGCCGATGGCCTGGGCCATCTTGATGCCGTCGCCCTGGGCGCCGGCGTGGTTGGTGGTGACCGCATTGGCGAGAGAGGGATCATAGCTCGCCATCAGGTCGAAGTTCGCGCCGAAGCCGCCGGTCGCGAGAACGACGGATTTGGCGTTGATGGTGTAGAGGTGGTCGTCATCCTCGGCCTTGACGCCGACGGCCTGGCCGTTGTCGTCCAGCAGGATCTCGGTGGCCTTGGTGTTGACGCGCACGTCGATGCCGAGCTCCTCAGCCTTGGCGGAGAGCTTGGCGACGAGGTAGCTGCCGACGGCCTGGCCGTCAGCGGGCTGGTGCAGGTACTGGTGCTGGGTGCCGCCGGTGGCCTTGACCTTGGCCAGAGGCGCGTCGATGGAGAAGAGCCAGTCGACCGCTTCGGCGCTGTTCTCAGCCAGGGTGCGAACCAGGTCGGGGTTGGCCAGATCGTGGCCGAGACGGAGGGTATCGTCCACAAAGTTGTCGACGGTGTTGCCTTCGAGGCCGAGCTCGGCCTGCACCTTGGTGTCGGCCGCGTTCATGCCGCCCTCGGCGCGGAGGCTGTTGCCGCCGACGAAGGGCATCTTCTCGAGCAGGATGACCTTCATGCCCTGCTGGGTCGCCATGACGGAGGCAGTCAGGCCCGCGCCGCCGGCGCCGACCACGACCACGTCGCAGTCAAGGGTGACTTCCTCTTTCTCCTTGGGGGCGGCCTCGCCGGAGGCAGCGCCCGCATAGGAGGCGGGATCAAAGCCCATCGCGGTCAGGGCCTCGGTGACGGCGGCCTTGATGGCGGTGGAGGAGACGGTCGCGCCGGTGATGCCGTCGACCTCAAGGGAGTTTGCCTCGACGATCGCGCCGGGGAGCTTTTCCACGGCGACGGAGCCGATGCCCGGGGTCTCGTTCTGCTCAAGGATGTTGACCTCATAGATGGTGTTCGCGTCGGCCTTGACCTCGACGACGATCTTGCCGTCAATGCCGTTGCCGCTGCCCTGCGCGGTCTGCGCGTCGTCCGCGTAAGCCGGAACCACGAGGGACAGGAGCATCATCAGGGCCAGAATCAGGGATAATGCTTTCTTCATATGCTTCCTCCTTATTATAATGGGGCTTCCGTTTACCGGGGCGAATCGCCCACAGGTATTCTGTGAAAAGTATATCATCTCTGACGATTGTCGTCAATTGAGAATCCTGTCATTCTGCTCAAAAAATTCCCGAAAAAAACGCCCGGCAGTCGTGAAGACTGCCGGGAATCGAAAGCCTGTATGGGGTTTCTTACGCCGCCTTGTCCATGGCCTCGCGGACGGCGGTCTTGATCGCGTCGGAGGTGACCGTCGCGCCGGTGACGCCGTCAACGTCGACGGAATTTGCCTCGACGATGCGGGCGGGGAGCCATTCGACAGCGACGGAGCCGACGCCCTGGGTCTCGCTGCTCTCCAGCACCTTGACGTCGGTGACGTTCTTTCCGTCGGTGGTGACCTCGACCACGATGGGGCCGTTCTTGCCCGCGGCCTCGGCGGTCACGGTGACAGGCGCGGCGGGCGCGCCGCTCTTCGCGGCCTCGATCGCGCTCACGACGGCGGCCTTGATCGCGTCGGAGGTAACGGTCGCGCCGGAGATGCCGTCGACTTCGACGGAGTTGGCCTCAACGATGCGGGCAGGGAGCCATTCGACAGCGACGGAGCCGACGCCCTGGGTCTCGCTGTTTTCAAGTACGTTCACATCGGTGATGACGCCGTCAACAACTTTGACATCCACGACCATCGGGCCGTTCTTGCCCTCGACGTTGGCCTGCACATGGGCCGAGCCGATGGGCGCACCGCCGGTCTCGCCGTTCAGCGCGTTCTCAACGGCCTGGACGACAGCGGCCTTGATCGCGTCGGAGGTGATCGTCGCGCCGGAAATGCCGTCGACTTCGACGGAGTTTGCCTCGACGATACGGGCGGGGAGCCAGTCGACGGCGACAGCGCCGACGCCGACGGTCTCGCTGCTCTCCAGTACCTTCACGTCAAGGATGTTGCTGCCGTCGGTGGTGACCTCGACCACGATGGGGCCGTTCTTGCCCTCGGCCACGGCCTGTACGGTGACAGGCTCGGCCAGGGCAGCCTCCTTCACGGGGGCGGGTTCCTCAGCGGGAGCCTCTTCCTCAGCGGGTGTGGCTTCCCATTCGGCGGGCGCGGCGTTCAGGCTCGCAAGGGCCTCGGTGATGGCAGTCTTGATGGCGGTGCTGGTCACGGTCGCGCCGGTGATGCCGTCGACGTCGATGCTGTTGGCCTCGACGATCGCGCCCGGCAGCTTCTCCGCAGCAACGGAGCCGATGCCCGGGGTCTCGTTCTGCTCGACCACGGTGACCGCGTAAATGTTTTCTCCGTCGGTGACGACCTCGACCACCACGTCGCCGCCGATGCCCGCGCCCTTGCCGGTCACGGTGACAGCGTCGGCGGGAATCTCAGCGGGGGCGGCCGCTTCAACAGGCGCAGCTTCCTCAGCGGCAGCGGCGGGCGCTGTACCGCCGAAGTTGGCGGGATCAAAGCCCGCGGAGGTCAGGGCCTCGGTGATGGCGGTCCGGATGGCGGTACTCGTCACGGTTGCGCCGGTGACGGCGTCGAAGGCGATGGAGTTGGTCTCGACAATCGTGCCAGGGAGCTGTTCCGCGGCGACGGAGCCGATGCCCGGGGTCTCGTTCTGCTCAAGAATAGTGACCTCATAGATGGTATTCTCGTCGGCCACGATCTCGACGATCACGTCGCCGCCGATGCCCGTGCCCTTGCCCTGGACGGTAACCTTGCCGTCCTCGGAGGCGACGGGGCCGGCCAGCTCGACCTCAGGCTCCGGTTCGGGAGCGACATAGCCGAAGTTCGCGGGGTCGAAGCCCGCTTCGGTGAGGGCGTTGGCGATGGCGGCCTTGATGGCGTCGCTGGTCACGGTGGCGGTGGCGATGCCATCCACCGCGAGGGAGTTGGCCGTGCCGATGGCGGCGGGCAGCTGCTCCACCGCAAGGGAGCCGATGCCTGGGGTCTCGTTCTGCTCAACAACGGTGACGGAGTAGATGTTGTCCGCATCGGCCACGATCTCGACCGTTACATCGCCGACCTTGCCGGGGGCGGCGCCGGTGACGGTGACCGCGTCCTTGGAGGCCTTGCGCATGCCCTTGGCCGGAAGGCTGCCGATCACGGCGATGTTGATCAACAGGACGGCGATCAGGGCCAGAACCAGGATCAGGTCGAACGTGCTGAATCTTTTTTCAAGATTGTGTTTCATAATGTTTCCTCCAGAATGAGAGTGGGGAAATGAGTAATGCCTTACTATAAAATTTTACAGTATTCCCGCGCGTTTTGCAAGAGGAAATGTGCAGGTTTATCAAAAAAGAGGGTGAAGCTGCCTTTGATCAGTGATCGCGGCCGCCGTACATGATCTCGCCGGTCCTGGCGTCGACGGCGTATTCGTATTCCTGAAGGCCCTGGTCGAAGGTGATTTCGTACCAGGTTCTGCCGCGCTCCCGCTCCAGGTCTATCTCCACGTCGTGGACGTCATTGCGGGCGAGGCCCGCGTCGTTCAGCGCGATCTCCAGAGCCCGGTCGCTCCCGATGCGCCCGGCGGCATTGCGCCAGAGGAAAAACCCGACAAGCAGCGCCGCGGCAAGAATCACAATGAAACCGATGATGAGTGCCTTTTTCATTTCAATTTTCCTTTCTCGAAATACGCTTGAAAAGCAATTGTTTTATGGAAGATCCGTATTATCCGCGTTTTTCACGGAAGAACGCCCGCAGCAGGGCGGCGCAGTCCTCCGCCATTACCCCGGCATAGACCGCCGGGCGGTGGCCGTAGCGTTCAAAAAACAGGTCGACGACGCTGCCGCAGGAGCCGGAAAGCTTTTCCCGTGCGCCGTAGACCACGACGGGGACGCGGGCGTTGATGATCGCCCCGGCGCACATGGGGCAGGGCTCCAGCGTGACATAGAGCGCGCAGCCCTCCAGCCGCCAGTCACCGAGGGTTCGGCAGGCTTCGCGGATGGCCTCAAGCTCCGCATGTGCGGTGGCGTCGCCGGTCTCCTCGCGCCGGTTGCGTCCGGAGCCGATCACGCGCCCCTCCGCGTCGACGACGACCGCGCCCACCGGCACCTCGCCGTTTTCCGCGGCTTCCCGCGCGAGGGCGAGGGCGAGGGACATGTACGTTTCGCGTTCGGTCATGGGGACACCTCCGGTCAGTGTGGAGTGTGGAGTGTGGTGTGTGGATTTATGGTATAAGGCCGCCGGAAACGGCGGCCTTATGATTTCAATCCGTATTTTGCCGCGGCGTGTACGTGGCAAAATACACCTCTCAGCCCTCATGTGTTCGAGCGTCTCCCGCAAGCGAGTGCACGCAGAGGGCTGCAATCTCGATTGAATGGCTTTGCCATTCAATCGACTCAGACGAGCGCGGCGGTGATGAGGCTCATCTTGTAGACCTCTTCGGCGTTGCAGCCGCGGGAGAGGTCGTTGATGGGGGCGTTCAGACCCTGCAGGATGGGGCCGTAGGCCTCGTAGCCGCCGAGACGCTGGGCGATCTTGTAGCCGATGTTGCCGGACTGGATCTCAGGGAAGATGAAGGTGTTGGCGTAGCCGGCGACCGTGCTGCCGGGGAACTTGAGCTGGCCGACCGTCGGGGAGACGGCGGCGTCGAACTGCATCTCACCGTCGCAGGCGAGCTCCGGATGCGTCTCCTTGACGATGGCGGTGGCGTTGCGCATGAGCTCGGGGCCGGGGCCCTTGCCGGAGCCCTTGGTGGAGTAGCTGAGCATGGCGACCTTCGGGTCGATGCCGAAGACTTTGGCGGTCTTGGCGGTCTCGATGGCGACCTCGGCCAGCTGGGCCGC
>JAFSNA010000146.1 GCA_017447645.1 Oscillospiraceae bacterium | reverse complement strand
GTCATATAGTAGATCTTCAGCCGTCTGCCCTTGTCCGTGGGCGGCTGCACGCGCGCCTGCGCGTCGGCGAGCACATCGTTGAGCATGCCGGTGGAGATGCGCATGCTGCTCTGATCGTTGACGAAGTTGATCAGCTCGAAAAGCCTGTCCGTGCGCTGTCCGGTCATAGCCGAGATGAAGAGCACGGGCGCATAGCTCATGAAGGAGAGGTCGCGCATGACGTCTTTGCGCATCTTCTCCATCGTGCCGGTCTCCTTTTCGACCATATCCCACTTGTTCACGACGATGATGCTGGCCTTGCCGGCCTCGTGCGCCAGTCCCGCGATCTTCGTGTCCTGATCGGTCACGCCGTCCCGCGCGTCGATCATGATCACGCACACGTCCGCCCGTTCGATGGCGAGCTGCGCGCGCATGACGGAGAATTTCTCCACCCGCTCGTCCACCTTGGAGCGGCGGCGGATGCCTGCGGTGTCGATGAAGACGTACTTGCCCTTTTCGTTTTCAAAGGGCGTGTCCACCGCGTCGCGCGTCGTTCCGGCCATATCGCTGACGATCACGCGCTTTTCGCCGAGGATGCGGTTGATGAGAGAGGATTTTCCCACGTTCGGCTTGCCGATCACGGCCACCTTGATGCTCTCGTCCTCTTCCTCCTCTTCCTCCTGCGGCGGGAAATGGGCGACGCAGGCGTCCAGCAGCTCGCCCGTTCCGTGTCCGTGGATGGCGGATACGGAGATCGGGTCGCCGAGTCCCAGCTCGTAGAACTCATACACTCCCGGATCCTCCGCGCCGGTGGAGTCGGCCTTGTTGACGGCCAGGATCACGGGTTTTTTCGAGCGCAGCAGCATGTTGGCCACTTCCTTGTCCGCGGCGGTCACGCCCGTGCGGAGATCCGTGACCAGCACGATCACGTCCGCGGCGTTGATGGCGATCTGCGCCTGCTCGCGCATGAACAGAAGGATCTCGCTGTCCGTGCTCGGTTCGATGCCGCCGGTGTCGACCATATCGAATTTTCTGCCGCACCACTCGCATTCGGCATAGAGCCGGTCACGGGTGACGCCCGGCGTATCCTCCACAATGGAGAGGCGCTTACCCACCAGGCGATTGAAGAGCATCGACTTGCCCACGTTCGGGCGTCCGACGATCGCAACCAAAGGTTTCGACAATTTCCTCTCCTCCTTATCTGTTTTGATTGTATGAATAGAACTCTCCGGCCGCGGCGCTCTCATGCGGCTGTCGGATCGCGGGCAGCTCGCCCGCCATCGCGTCGAAGAGCGCAAAGCCGTCCTGCTCCACGGGCAGGATCGGCACGCCGAGCGCCGCGGAGGCTTCCGACAGCTTCACGTCGTCGAGGAAATCCATCTCCTCGCGGCGCAGCATGTTTTGCGAGATCAACAGCCTCTGCCCGAGCTCCCTGCCCTTGAGCTGCGCGATCAGATCCCCGCCGGTGACAAGTCCGGAGACGTTGATGCTGCGGCCGAAGAAGTCGTTCTCGATCGCGTATACCCGGCCGTCCAGCTTCGGGTATTTTTCTTTCGCAAGCGCGACGAGCTTCTCGAAAAAAGGCGCGACCGAGGTCCCGCAGGCGATGGAGAAGGGAACGCCGTCCACGCCGTCCGAAAGCCGCAGCGCCGAGCGGAACTCGGTCTCGAGCAGGCGGATCATGCCCACGCCGTTTTCCAGCTGCGTGTGTTCCTCATAGAACTCGTCCTCCGGCAGCTCGATCCCGGCCTTGAGATACATTTCGTCGCCGCAGAAGAAAATGCGCGTGCCGTGTTTTTTCAGGCAGTACTCGCCGAAGGCGGTGACCTGGCGGATCGTTTCCGCCGCGTGCTCGCTCGTGAAGGGCGTCAGCGGATAGAGCCCCTCGCGGAACTTCGTCAGTCCCACGGGAACGATGGACACACTGTGCACGCCGGGATACATCTGCTCGAGATCGCGCATCGTCCGATCGAGGGCAGCGCCGTCGTTCAAGCCGGGGCAGCAGACGATCTGGCAGTTCATCACGATGCCGCTTTCGGCGAAGAGGCGCATGGTCTCGATGCTCTCGCCCGCGCGGGGATTGCGCAGCATTCTGCAGCGCAGCTCCGGGTCCGTCGTGTGCACGGAGACGTTGATCGGGCTGATATGCAGGTCGATGATGCGCCGGATCTCGCGTCGGGAGAGATTGGTGAGCGTGATATAGTTGCCCAGCAGGAAGCTCAGCCGCGCGTCGTCGTCCTTGAAATACATCGTCGGCCGCATGCCGGGAGGCAGCTGGTCGATGAAACAGAACACGCAATTGTTGGCGCAGGAGCGCGCGCGGTCCATCAGATAGCTCTCGAACTCCAGCCCCAGGTCGCCGCCCTCGGCTTTGTGCACATGCACGCTGTATTCGCTGCCGTCGGGGCGGCGCAGCACGACCGTCAGAGCGGGATCATAGGCAAAGAACTTATAATCCAGCACGTCGACGATCCGGCTGCCGTTGATGGACAGCAGGCTGTCGCCGACCGCGGCCTTGCCCCGCAGCGGGCTTGTGGAGTCGATCGACTTGATGCGGTTTTCCGTTTTGCTCACCTGCCCTTGCGAAAATATGCAAAACGAGGAAAGGTCGCCCTCTCCTCGTTTCACAAAGTCTTACTTGCTTTCCTCAACATTGATGACCGTACGGCCCTTGTACTGTCCGCAGGCCTTGCACGCATGATGGGGCATGCAGAACGCGCCGCAGTTGGGGCACTTGACGATGCTGGGGGGCGTGAGCTTCCAGTGGGAAGAACGTCTCTTGTCACGTCTCTGACGCGATACTTTTCCTTTCGGGACTGCCATGTTGACACCTCCTGCTTGCAGCTGTTTTGAGCAGCTATGTTTTTATTTTGCCTCAGTCTTTATCCAAAAGCTGCTCAAGCACAGCAAATCTTGGATCGAGCTCTTTTCCGCAGCCGCACGGACCCAGGTTGAGATTCCTCCCGCACTTGGGGCACAGCCCTTTGCAGTCCTCCCGGCAGAGGAACTTCGTGTCCATGTCCAGGATGAAAAGCGTGGAGAGGATCTCGCTCAGGTCGATCTCGTCGCCGTCGAGATAGAACAGCTCGGGATCGTCGGCGTTGTCATCGTTTTTCTCGACGATGACCGCGGAAAGCGGCGTCGTTTTGGTGCTTTTGAATTCGCCCGCGCAGCGGTCGCAGACACAGAGCAGCTCCGTTCTGATCTCGCCCTCCATCCGGAGGACGCCCGCCTCGTTGAACACCCGCCCCTCGGCATGGGGAGCGGAAAGGTATCGCACGATCGAGGGGAAGACAAGATCCTCCGTATCCAGCTCGCAGGAAAAATCCACGCCGCTGCCGGGGATCTCGATGATCTCGCGCAGAGAGAGTTTCATACAGCACCTCACATGGCCGCGTGCCCAGTTCCCGCCGTGAAAATGCGGCGGAGAACGTCAGCCTTGATATTATAGTTGAGAGTTCGGGACTTGTCAACCATATTTTTGTATTGTATAATGCCAAAAGTGAAAAACTTTTAAGCGGGCGGTCATGCCATGAAAGAGCTAACAGTCAGGAACAACGACGCCGGCCAGCGGCTCGACCGATTTGTCGGGAAAGCCGTTCCCCTGCTGCCGGAAGCGCTGCTGCAGAAGTATATACGTCTCAAGCGCATCAAACTCAACGGCAGGGGCGCCAAACGGGACGTCCGTCTGAACGCGGGCGACGTGCTGCAGCTGTATATCAACGACGAGTTTTTTGAAAAGCCGCGCGAGGAGAACGCCTATCTCAAGGTCGGCACGCCGCGCCTTGCGATCGTGTACGAGGACGAGAACATCCTTCTTGCCGACAAAAAGCCGGGCGTGCTGTGCCACAGCGCGGGCGTCTGGGACTATAACACGCTCATCGCCAATATCCAGGCCTACCTCGCGCAGAAGGGCGAGTGGCGCCCGCGTGAGGAAAACGCCTTCGCCCCCGCGCTCTGCAACCGCATCGACCGAAACACCGGCGGCATCGTCATCGCGGCGAAAAACGCCGAGGCGCTGCGGATCCTCAACGAAAAGATCCGCGGCCGCGAGATTGAAAAGTACTATCTCTGCGCCGTGCAGGGCCGGCCGAAGCCCGCGAGCGGGAGGCTGGAAAACTTTCTTTTCAAGGACGCGAGCCGCAATCAGGTTTACATAAAACAGAAAAGCGAGCCCGGCGCCCGCAGCGCCGTGACGGAATACCGCACGCTCTGCTCCTCGGGCGCGCTCTCGCTGGTCGAGTGCAGGCTGCTGACCGGGCGCACCCATCAGATCCGCGCGCAGATGGCCTATGCGGGCTGGCCTCTGCTGGGCGACGGCAAATACGGCAGCGAGCGCTTCAACAAGGGCTTCGACGAAAAGGGACAGGCGCTCTATTCCTACCGTCTCGTCTTCGACTTCCCCACCGACGCGGGGATACTCAATTATCTCAAAGGACGTGCGTTCCGTGCGGAGAAGATCGACTTCGTCGAGAAATACTTCCCCGATTTCAAAATGGAATGATAAAAACGGACCGGATATCCGGTCCGTATTTTGTTTTTGTTTTTTATTTCTTTTTCTTTGCCCGGCGGATCAGCAGCGCCTGGATCCCCAGCATCAGGGCAAAGAGGGCCGCGATGATGCCCATGCCGATGAAGGTCCAGCTCATGCTGCGCGCCACGAAACCGAGCAGCAGCAGCATCGGCGCGCCGAGCACGATCGCCCACAGGTTCTGATAGATCAGGTTGTGCGAGGCTGGGGTCTCGTACAGCGGGTCGATCTCGCGCAGCAAAATCACGCCCGTGCTGGCCGTTCCGGTCAGCATGCCGTAGAGCGAGAGGAAAGCCTCGTCCGCATAATCCGGGAACAGCTTGCGGCAGATACGGAAGTTGTAGAAATAGGTCGCCAGCGCGCCGATGACGCACAGCAGGATCAGCGGCACCCAGAACTCCTTGTAGCGGAAAGCGGATAGATTGATCGCCGCGATCGAGGCCACGACCATGATGTCGAACATCGTGCCGGAAATGCGGTTGAGCATGAAGTTGTTGATATACTCGCGCTTGGCCACGCCCTTCGCCTTCAGTTTTTCCAGGAAGGTACGCACAAGGATCGCGAACACCGTGCCGATCAGGAAGTTGAAGCCCCAGATCAAAGGCTTGACCGTGTTGACGGCAAAGCCGCCCGCCCGGTCGAGCAGCACGGTCACGCCGGCCATCGCCGCGTAGGCGAGGAAGTAGGAGACGAATACCAGGCCCAGCTGCACCGTCAGCTTGTCGAGCGACTCGCTCAGCGGGATCTCCTCCTTGCCCGTCACCATTTCGGCGGACAGGTCCTCGATCTCCTCGGCGTTGACGACCTGCGCGCGCTTGTCGCCCGCGCGGCGCAGCTTGTTGAGGTAGTATACGCCGCCGACGGAGGCGGAGACGAAGCCCATCGCCGCGATGGTCAGACCGAAGCTCGCGCCGTTGCGGAAAGCGGGATAGTCGGTATAGTTCTGATAAATGCTGCCCCAGTTATAGGCCTGTCCGGGGCCCTGGCCGTAGCCCATCGGCAGCAGCACGCCGCCGGCGGCATAGCTGCCGATCAGATAGAACAGCACGACCGTGACCGCCAGGCCGAGCAGGGCCTGCAGCAGATACGAGCCGACGACCACCGTACTGGTGGCGAATACGTCGCGCCGCGCCTTTTTGCCCTTGATCTTTTCCGTATGACGCAGCGCCATCGCCACGAAGCCGAGGCCGAGGCCGTGGAAGGTCAGCGCTTCGAGCGTGGAAGTCGTGAACATCGAGTGACCGAAGATCGCCTTGAAGGCCGCGTCGGCCGCCAGCACCAGAAAACCGCCGAGAACCGAGCTTGGGATCAGGCTGCGGCGCAGGAAAGGGATCTGGCGGCGCAGCGCGTTCGCCAGCAGCATCGCGCCGAAGAGGATCGCCAGCGTGACGACGAAGGACCACACCTCAACGTCCCAAAAGCTCAGTTGTCCGGTCATAGTCGTGTACCTCGAATTTCTTCAAATTCTTTTACTATTTTATTCTTTTTGTCGGGCCTTGTCAATGCGGAAATGCCCGGCCGCGGAGAGCGTCCCTCCGTGCCCGGGCATTACCATACGCTGCGCCGCAGCGCGAACATAACGATATAATACAGCTCTCCCGCCGCAAGCAGGGCGTAAAGCGCGATCCGGGGCGCTCTTTTCTCCCCCAGCAGGGCGAGCGACAGCGGGATCGGCAGCAGCACGGCCAGATAGCGCGGCGCGCTGAGCAGCCAGGTCGCGCCGATCGCGACGACGTAGTAGGCGATGGCCCACAGCGTATAGCTGGCGCGCAGTCTTTTCGCCCCCGCTGTCAGGATGCCGAGAGATGCAAACTGAGCAACGAGATTCGGAATCCACAGCCCCATCAGCGTATGCTTGTCCGCGCCCAGCGCATAGCGCGTCTGATAGGCGGCGGTGTTGAAAAACAGCCCCAGCTCCTGATACCAGTGTGTGCGCTGATAGTAGAGGAAGCGGAATGGGTCGCCCGAGACGAAATAATTGACAAGACAATACATCCCGAAGCCCAGCGGGACGAGCGCGAGCGCGGCCAGACCGCGCCGGGCTCTCCTTCTGCCGTGCAGCAGCTCTGCGGCGATCTCCATGAACAGCGGCACGAAGAGCATCAGTCCCAGCGAGCGCGTAAAGGACGCGAGCGCGCCGAAGAGCCCGGCAAGCAGCCATTTTCCTTTTCTTGCGCTGTACAGGCAGGCGGCGGAGAGCAGCAGAAAGAAGCTCTCGCTCATGGGCGCGGTGAAGAAAAACGCGCCCGGCATCAGACACAGGAAGATCACCGTGCGCAGCGCCGTCTTTTCGTCATGATCGAGCAGGACGAGCCGGTAGACCACGCACAGCGCCCCTGCAAAGGACAGGATCGAGACGAGCATGCCGGAGAGGATATAATCGCGCGCGAGAACGGCCGTCAGACGCACGGCGATGGGGTATCCGGGCAGAAAGACCAACTGAACGACGCGGTCAATATCTCCCTGCGGGATATACCAGTCGCGCGCGATGCACAGATAATGATAGGCGTCCGCGCTCAGCCAGAAGTCTGCGAACTGCCGCGGCGTCATATCGTGGTTTACATAATGCAATATCACCCAGATCAGCGCGATATGCACGAAGGCGCAGCCCAGGCCGAGGGCGAAGATCATCGTCATCGGAAGGCCCCTTCTCTCCGCGGCGGGCTCTTCCTCGCCGAACCAGAGGGCAAACCAGCACGGGACAAAGCGAAGACACAGCGCCGCGAAAAGCAGCAGGCTCAGCAGCGCCGCAAGGAATTCCGGGGCGCTGCCGCCGTTCCCGTCTCCGAGCCAGAACAGGAAAAGCAGCGCCAGCACGGTCAAGCCGGCGGCGCAGATCCCTCTTTGAATTTTCGGGTATTTCTTTTCCACAGCTCCCCCCCCCGCAGGAAAAAAAGGGCGCGGCGCAGGCCCCGCCCTTCTGCGATCTCTCCTTACAGCTCGCTGAGGTGCTCCATGCCCTGCGAGATGATCGTGCGGACATGGTCGTCGGCAAGCGAATAGAACACGCTCTTCCCCTCGCGCCTGCTCTTGACAAGCCTGCTGCGCTTCAGGATCCCCAGCTGGTGGGACACGGCCGACTGCGTCATGCCCAGCGCCTCGGCCAGATCGCACACGCATACCTCCGCCTCGAAGAGTACGAAAAGGATGCGGATACGGCTAGAATCTCCGAAGACCTTGAACAGCTCCGCGAGATCGAGCAGCTTTTCTTCTTCCGGCAGGCTCTCGTCCACGAGCTTCAGCAGATCCTCGTGCACTTCCCTGCTCTCGCAGCATTCGGCGTAACGGTTTTCGTCCATTTTTGATCCCCTTTCGGTAGTATTATACACCTTTTTCGTGAAAATCAAAGTCTCTTTCGCACGCGGCCCGATCTTTCCCGCCCTTCCGTACGCGGCGGACCCCGTGCCGTCCGGCCCTTTTCTCCCGTCTCCGAAGCAGCGCGACAGCGTTTTTTATCGAGTTTCGATAAATTTTAGTTGACTTTCAATATATTCTGTGCTATGCTCTGCCTGAAAGCGAAAGGAGGCTGTCCCATGCTGCGTATTTCCAAAAACGCCTCCGTCACGATCTCGCTGATCCTGACGGGCGTATTTTTCGCCGTTCTCATCTCCTGTCTGTTCATCCTGCCCGGCTTCGTCCGGCTGATCCTGCCCGTCTCGATGCACGCGGTCATGACGGGCGACGCCGTGCTGATCACCGCGGTGGGCTATGGTGTGATCTCGCTTGCGATGCTGGCAGACATCCTGCTGTTCCGGCTCCTGCTCCTTGTCCGCGCGGGCGAGGTCTTTACCGCGCGCAGCGTCGCGCTGATCCGGGGCGTGAGCTGGTGCGCGATCGGCATCAGCCTGCTGTTCCTTGTCGCGGCGCGCTACTATCTGATCGCCCTCGCGCTCGCCTTCACGGCCGTGCTGCTGGGGCTGTGCCTGCGCGTGGTGAAAAACGTCATCGAAGAAGCCACGGCCATCAAGGCCGAAAACGACCTGACGGTCTGAGGTGGCGTGATGATCGTGATCAATCTCGACGTGATGATGGCCAAAAGAAAAATGTCCCTCGGCGAGCTGTCCGAAAAGGTGGGCATCACGCTGGCCAATCTCTCGATCCTGAAAAACAATAAGGCCAAGGCCATCCGCTTCTCCACGCTCGACGCGATCTGCAAAGCGCTCGGCTGCCGCGTGGAGGATATTCTCGAATACAAGGAGGCCGAATGATGGACGAGAAAAGACCGCTGTCCCCTCCCGTCGTCCCCGCGGCGCCCGACGCGCCGCGCCTGATCCCGCGCGCGAATCTGGCCGCCTGGCTTTTTCTCGCCCTGGGCTACTTTTTCTGCTGCGCCTTTCCGATGTCGAAGCAGCCTCTGCTCGCGGTGCTGTTTCTCATCACCCTCTATGCCCTGAGCTTTCCCGTCCTTCTGCGGGGACGGGCCCGCTTCGGCCTCGTGCAGAAGCTGGTGCTGCTCTCGGCGGCGCTCGCGCTGATCCCGCCCCTGCTTTGGGATGATACCGGCAACGCTTTCCTCTGCTGTCTCTACGTGCTGACGGCTTACGCCTATCTCGTCTACGCCGCAAACGGGAACTGTCTGGAGGAGGGGCTGAGCGCGCTTGTCGGAGCCGATCTTGTCCGCGCGCTCTTCGTTTTTCCCTTCTCTTCCTTAGGCAGGATCTTTCCCTCGCTCGCCTCGCGGGAAAAGCAGGGTGTCGGCAAGCTGCTGCTCAAGATCCTGCTCGGACTGCTGATCGCCGTGATCCCCACCGCCGCGGCGCTGCTGCTCCTTTCCTACGACAGCGGCTTCCGCTCGATCGTAGACGGGCTCTTCCGCTTCAGGGGTGACGATCTGGGCATTCAGATCGCACGGATCCTCTTCACGCTGCCCGTCGCGATGTTTCTCTTCGGGCTGTATGCCTCCTCCGCCCTGCGTTCTTCCTCGCGGGACGCCGCGGCCCAAAAGGCCCGCGCGCGGGAGGAGAAGCGCCGCTTTGTCCCGCTCGTGACCGCGGCGGCCGCCGTGATCCCATTGCATTTAGTTTACATAATCTTCTTTTTCTCTCAATGGGCCTATTATACCTCGGCCTTTACGGGCGTGCTGCCCGCAGATCTGAGCTATGCCGCATACGCGCGCAGCGGCTTTTTCGAGCTCTGCGCCGTAAGCTGCATCAACTTCCTCGCCGTGATCTGTCTCAGCCGCTATGTCCGGCGCGAGGGCGAGCGCTTCCGCCGCGCCCTGTGCGTGATCCTCGCGGTCTTTTCGCTCGTGCTGATCGCGACGGCCGTCTCCAAGCTGCTGCTCTACATCGGGAACTACGATCTCACGCCCGACCGCGTATATGCCGCCTGGTTCATGGGACTGCTCACGGTCCTGTTCCTGATCGTGCTGCTCGCGCAGTTTTTCCCCCGCATCAAGGCGCTGCCGCTGTGCATGGCGGTGACGGTCGCGCTCTATCTGCTGCTCGCGCTCTCCGGGCCCAACGCCCGGATCGCCCATTACAACGTGGAGCGGTATCTCTCGGGCGAAACGGACCGGATCGACGTCGATCTGCTCGCTTCGCTCGGAGACGACGCGATAGCGGAGATGCTGCGTCTCGACCGCTGCTGGGAACAGAGCGGCGGAGCGGCGGACGAGGCGGATCGCATCCGGCTTCGGCGCGATCTGGACCGGCGCGCCGTCTGGGAGACCGATTTCTGGCGGCAGACTCTCTCCTCCCGCCGGGCCGACCGACTTCTCGAGCAGGCGGACTATCTCCCGCCAACGTCTTGAGTGCTTTTTATCTGCGGCAAAAGCTGATACAGAAAAACGTGCGGAAAGGAATATCGTATGAAAAAGAAGCTCCCCCTGTTCGTCTTGCTCGCCGTCTTGCTCCTTGCAATCGTGCTGTACGGAGCCGGCTGCTTCGCCAGGCCGCCTCAAGCCGCCGAAAATGAGGTCCTTCTGAAGATCCGACTGGATCTGAAGGAGGACATCGGTCTGCTGGTGATCGACCATCGTGTCGACGGAAAGGAAGGCAGCGGCGGCATCTCCAATGCCGACAAGAGCATGCTCAGGCGCGACGACGTGCTGTACTGGTCGTTTGAGAAGGATCCGGGCGACGCGGCCGAGACCGCCGAGGTGACCGTTCGCTTTACTGTCGTAACGGAATATGCCGACCCGAACTACGATAACATCTATCCCGAGGAGACCATGATCCCGCTGGAGCCGCTTTCGTTTACCTCCCCCTACGGTGAGATCGTCTCCCTCCGGATCGAAGGAGACAGGATTAACGGCTACCGCGCCGTTCTGGAATGAATCTGTACGGCCGGCCGTCAAGAGCGGAATGGGCAAACGAAAAACGCTCCGGAGGCAAACGCCTTCGGAGCGTTTTCGTTTTAAACCATGCTTGGGCTTCGCGTCTTAAAAAAGTCTGTAAAGCAACCCGAGGCTGTCCGCGTTGCGGACGGTCTCGGGTTATTACGCTCCATCAGCACTGCTTCATCACGCGGATGAAGAACTCGACCGCGCGGCAGGCCGTATCGAGGCGGATGTGTTCGTTGTTGCCGTGGATCGAGGCGCGCTCCTCCTTCGTCAGATCCATGGCCGAGAAGCGGTAGACCTTGTCGGAGAGCTTGCGGTAGTGGCGGCTGTCGGAGCACTGGACCATCAGATAGGGCGCGACGAGGCAGCCCCGCCAGGTCCCCGAGACCGCGCTCGAGACGCGCCGCCAGCCCTCGCAGTCGGTGCGGGAGATCGGGCTCGGCTCGAAGGAACGCAGCACCTTCAGCTCCACGTCCGGGTCCTTGACGACGGCGCGGATCCTGCCGAGCGCGCCGCGGACGCTGTCCTGCGGGTTGAGGCGCAGGTTCGCCACCATCGAGGCCGAGGGAGGGAGGACGTTCGGCGCCTTGCTGCCCTGCATCTGCGTGAAGGCCACGGTCGTACGCAGCAGCGCGTTGAGCTCGCCGCCGCTTTTTCTGCAGATCAGATCCAGGATCCAGCCGAAGGCCCAGAGATTGGCGAAGATCATCCGATAGACAAAGCTTGAATTCCGTCCGAGCGTGTCGAACATTTCCAGCGCGGGCCTGGTGAAGTGCGCGCGGAAGGGCCGGTTTTCCACACGCGTGCAGGCCGCCGAGAGCTTTCCGATCGGCGTATGCGGCGCGGGGGCAGAGGCGTGGCCGCCCGACGACTTCACCGAAAATTCCAGATTCATCATGCCTTTTTCCGCGATGCCGACAAGCCCGCAGGGCTTGCTCACTCCGGGGAATACGTTCTCCACGACGGCGCCGCCCTCGTCGAGCACCAGCTCGGGCTCGATGCCGCGCTCGGTGAAATATTCCACGATATGCACCGCGCCGAGCCCGTTTACCTCCTCGCCGCCGGAAAAGGCGAAATAGATATCGTGAAGCGGCGTGAAGCCCTGCGCGATCAGGTTCTCCGCCGCGGAGAGGATGCCGTTGAAGGTGGACTTCGTGTCCAGCGTGCCGCGGCCCCACATCGCGCCGTCGCGGATGAGCGCCTCAAAGGGCGGGACCTCCCAGTTCTCCTCCTCGACGGGGACCACGTCGTAGTGCGCCATCAGCACGGCGGGCTTGCCCGGCTCGCTTCCCTTCCAGGTGAAGAGCAGGGCGCGGTCCGGAAGACGCTGCAACGTGCAGGTCTCGAACACGTTCGGATAAAGCGCGGGCAGCAGCGCGACGAGCTTTTCAAACTCCGCGTCGTCCTCTTTCGCGTGGTCCTCGCTCGACACCGTGCGGCAGCGCACCAGCGCGGCCAGCGCGCTCAGCGCCGCTTCGCGATCGAAGCTTATCTCTTCGTATGCGGCCTCTTTCTCCTCTTTCGGGCGAAAGAGCGCCGTGCGGATCAGGATCAGCGCGATCAGAACGGCGAGGACGGCCAAAATGATCCAGGCTATCATCCCAGCACCCCCTTCTTATACAGGATACGCGACACGCCGAGCGTGAAGAGCACGCCCACGGGCACCATGATGCCCACCGTCGAGGCGTTGAGCGCGGGGACGGCGATGAAGAGGACGAGCATCAGCAGCACGGGCGCGACGGCGATCTTCCAGTTCTTTGAGATGAACACCACGCCGAGCGCGCCGAAGAGCGCCGGCAGGATCTGCGCGAAGGCGGGAGCGAGCGCGGGCGAGTCCAGCAGCGGCGTAAGCGGCGTGATGAGCAGCACGCCGAGGATGATGATCAGCGTGGTGACGATGCTCGACACCGCGATCGCGATCGTCGAAACGATCTCCCCCTCTTCGGAGCTGATGCCGACCTCCGCCTGCTCGAGCGCGTTGAGCGCGACGGGCAGCTTGAGGTTGGAGATGTTGCCCGTGACGAAGGACAGATACGAGCCTCCCGCGCCGAGCATCGGCACGTAGGTCACGGTCTCGATCGCGCCGACGGCCCAGTACATCGGGGCCGTGGCGATGAGGCCCATCAGAAAGCCGTTCCAGTCCGGCAGGGTGTGATAGATCAGTCCGATCACGATCGGGACGAGCATGAGGATGACCGCCACGGAAATATTCCAGATCCGTCCATCCCGGTGGACGGACTTGAGATAGCTTTTTCTGTTATCCATGTTTCTCCCCCTCCCTTCAGCCCAGCCACTTCGTCAGCGGGATGGCGGCCGCCATGCCGGCAATGAGACTCAGCGGCAAAGCGTAGTCCGCCAGTACGCGCAGCCCCTTTTTCCTGGAGGCGACGCCGAGGACCGTGATCGCCAGCGCCGAGACGAGCATCACCAGCACGGGGACGAGCCCCGCGGTCTCGCCGTGGAAAACGCCGGAGAAATCGCAGAACACATAGCCAATAAAGGCCGAGATCATGCCGATGAACATCGAGGCTGAGAAGATCTCGCCCCATTTTTTGTCGCGGTTTTCCAGGTTGATGACCCCGTTGAGCAGCCGCTCGCCGATCAGCGGCACCAGCCAGATGCCGACCATGATGCTGATGGTCATGACGGCCGCGATCGTCACATACTGCTGAGCCGTCAGCGCGCTGACGCGGCCGAAGGTCAGGCCCATGGCGCTCTCGGCGTTGGTCGCGGCGATCGTTTCATAGGACAGATTGCCCACGACGCTCAGCCTCAGCCAGGGCAGCGGTACGCCCAGATCCTTGGAGAGCGTGATCACGCTGATGACGATGGCCGCCGCCGGCGCGATCGTAAAGACCGCCGCCGTGCGCGCCGTGCGCCGGAGCTTCTGCCTGTCCATGCCGATCGCGACGCCGCGCCGCCAGGCCTTGAGCAAGAAAAAGACCGACTGCGCCAGCACGATCGCCACGGCGATCCCGGCCACGACGAAGAGGACGGGGCTGTTGACGTTGAAGTCCATATGCAGGCCTCCCTTTACCGATTTGCCCTTATAATAATTTACCGCAAAAAAGATTGCAAGCCCTTTCGTAAAAAGCTGGCGCGTTTCTTTTCGGGTGACAAGTGCGAAAAGGCGTGATATACTGAAGACGACAGAAAACTGCGAGGTGATCCGCGTGAGGACACGCCGGGAGGCGATCGACGCCTGCCTCTCCCTGAACGGCGTCTATGAGGACTATCCCTTCGACGACGGCAACTGGAGCTGCATGCGCCACCGCTCGAATAAAAAGATCTTCGCGCTGATCTTCGAGCGCGAGGGGCAGATCTGGATCAGCGTCAAAAACGAGCCCGGCTGGGGGGATTTCTGGCGCCGCGAATTCGCCTCGATCGTGCCGGCCTATCACATGAACAAGCTGCACTGGAGCAGCATCATCCTCGACGGCAGCGTGGACGAGGACGTGATCGAGAAGATGATCCGCGACAGCTACGACCTGACCGCGCCGAAGCGCGCGAAAAAATACAAGGACGAGTTTTGACATGGAACAGAACGAGAAGGGAAAACTCTACATCGTCGCCACGCCCATCGGCAACTCGCGCGACATGTCTCCGCGCGGGCGCGAGATCCTGGAAAAAGTCGACATCATCGCCGCGGAGGACACGCGCCGCTCGATGGTGCTGCTGGGCAAGCTGGAGATCCGCAACCGTCTGGTCTCCAACCACAAATTCAACGAATACGGCAAGGCGCGCTGGTTTGTCGACGAGATGCTCGCGGGAAAAAGCGTCGCGGTCATCACCGACGCCGGAACGCCCTGTATCTCCGACCCGGGCAACGAATTGATCCGCGCGGCGGTCGAGGCCGGGATCGACGTCGTCGGCGTGCCGGGCTGCTGCGCGGCGGTCACGGCACTGTCCGTGTCGGGCTTCGATCTGTCCAGCTTCCTCTTCTGCGGCTTTTTCCCGCGGGAGAACGCCGAGCGGCGGAAAACGCTGGAAAAGCTGCGCCGCGGCGACACCCGCACCTTCGTCTTTTACGAAAGCCCCAAGCGCATCATGGAGCTGGTGGATTTCTTCATCGACAGCGAGGCGGGCGTGAACCTTTGTCTGTGCAACGACATGACCAAGCTGCACGAGATGAGCTTCCGCGGCAGCCCCGCCGAGGTGAAGGACAAGCTGCTGGCCAAGGGCAATTACGACAAGGGCGAGTACGCCGTCGTCGTCGAGATCCGGGAGGATTACCTTTTCACCAAGACCGAGCACACGGTCTCGGCCGAGGCCATGCTCGTCGACGCGATGGTCGCGCGGGGCGTTTCCGGCAGGGACGCTGTGGCCGCGGTGCTCGCAGATGAGAATAATTCATACAGCAAGAACGAGCTCAAGGCCGCTCTGCTGAATCTCAAGAGGCTGATCTGATGGCTGATTTGAAAACGGAACTTGCCGCCGCGCTGCCGCGGCTGCAAAAGGCGGTCTTTTCCCAGCCGGTCGAGGGCGCCGCGTATCAGAAGGCCGCGCTGCGTCCCGTCACGATCAAGGGCCGCCCGCTCTTCCAGCTGGAATGCTTTCGCGACAACAAGGCCTTCCACCGTAATCTCACGCAGGAGGACTGTCTTCTCGCCGCGGATGAGGAGCTTGCCGGCCGCTACCGCCAGGTGCTGATCATGACAGCGGACGGCGCCGCGCAGTATGTCCTGCGGCGCGACGGAGGATACCGAAAAAGCGCGAAAAGCTCCGTCCCGCTCCCCGGCGGCGGAGCGCCCGCACATGACCGGGAAAAGCGGTATCTGCTCGCCGAGGGCGAGGACATCCCCGCGCTCGTCGATCTGGGCGTATTCACGCCCGAGCTGCGGATCGTCAAGTCCCGCTATGACAAGTACCGCCAGATCAACCGCTTTGTCGAGCTGATCGACGACGCCTTTTCCTCCGTCGAGCCCGGACCGCTGACCGTGATGGACTTCGGCTGCGGCAAGTCGTATCTGACCTTTATCCTCTACTATTACTTTGCCGTCAAGCGGGGCTTCGACGTGGAAATGATCGGCTACGATCTCAAGGCCGACGTCGTCGCGCGCTGCGGCGAGATCGCCGGAAAGTACGGCTATGACGGACTGCGCTTCGAGGTCGCGGACGTGTCGAAGGACACGCTGCCGGACAAGGAGATCGACCTGCTCGTCACGCTTCACGCCTGCGACATGGCGACGGACTACGCGCTCGACTACGCTGTGCGGCACGGCGCGAAGCGCATCTTCTCCGTTCCCTGCTGTCAGCACGAGATCGACCGCAGCATCTCCCGCGGCGGAGATCTTGACATCCTGCTGCGCTACGGCATCGTGCGCGAGCGTGTCTCCGCCCTGCTGACCGACACGATCCGCGCCGGGATCCTGGAGGACATGGGTTATGAGGTGGATCTGATCGAGTTCGTCGATCTGTCCCATTCTCCGAAGAACCTGATGATCCGCGCGGAAAAAAAGCACGCGCCGCGCCGGAAGAACATCCTGCGCTGCCGCGAGCTGGCCGAGCGCTACGGCTTCACGCAAAGGCTGCTGGATCTCGTCGACCCGCAGGGAGAATAAGAAAAAACGCGCCTTCTTGAAACAGAAGGCGCGTTTTCTGATGCGCTTGTATCAGCCGCCGAAAAAATTCATGAACGAGCCGAGCGAGCCAAGTGATTTATTCAGACCCTCGATGGTCTCCTGCAGCTTGTCCAGTCCGCTGTCCTTGAGCTTGTCCATAAAGGCTCTCGCCTGCTGCGAGGTCTCGCCGAGGCTTTCCATCGTCTCCTTGAACTGGTCGATGGTGTCCTCGTCGAAGCGCGAGAGGACCTGCTTCATCTCATCAAAGCTCTGCTCGATCTCGCCCATGCTCCGGCTGATCGAGCGGATCGGCGCCAGGACCTTCGGGATGCAGATCAGCGCCAGCACGATGACCGTCAGCAGCAGCGCCGCCAGCACGCAGATCTTGATCTTTTCCGCTCTTTCGGTACGTCTTCCCTGCCGTACCAGCTCGGCGAGAAGCTCGCGTTCGTTCATGTTGTCTATATCTTTGTTCATGCACGATCACCCCTTGCCTTCACTATACCACCGCCGCGCTTTCTTGACAAGGCGGATACGCCTTGATAAGATTGATTTGTCTTTGGAAGAAGGGAGACCGCGAGGAAAGGCGTGCCGAGATCCTCTTGTAGGAGACGCCGCGGCATGCTATAATCAGATCAAACCGACCGGAAGGAGATCATGACATGTCCTTTGTATTCAATCACTTCAACTTCAACGTCCTCGATCTCGAGCGCTCGCAGAAATTCTACGACGAGGCGCTAGGGCTGAAGGTCGTGCGTGAGAAAAAGGCCGCCGACGGCAGCTTTATCCTGAACTTCCTCGGCGACGGCGTCAGCGATTTCACGCTGGAGCTGACCTGGCTGCGTGACCGGACCGAGCCCTATGATCTCGGCGAGCAGGAATTCCATCTCGCCTTCATGACCGAGGATATGACCGCCGCTCACGAAAAGCACGCGAAGATGGGCTGCATCTGCTTTGAAAACCCCGCGATGGGCATCTACTTCATCGAGGATCCGGACGGCTACTGGATCGAGATCATCCCCCGGAGATAAACTGAAAAGATGAATAAAAACCGTCAGCTTCATTTGTGAGGCATGACGGTTTTTGTTTCTCTCGGTTGCTTTTCCCCCGCGGAGAGAGTACAATCTTTTCGGATAATCCTGTACCGGGAGGTTTCTCTATGGACATCGAGCTGAAAGATTTCGAGCTTGCGCAGGAGAGGCTGCGGCCCATCCTGCACCACACCGAGCTGGACCTGTCCTCCACCTTTTCCGCCATGACGGGCGGCAAGATCTATCTCAAATGCGAGAACCGGCAGAAGACCGGCTCGTTCAAGATCCGCGGCGCGTCCAACAAGATCGCCGCGATGATCGAGCGGGGCGAGAGATGCCCCGTCGTCGCCTCCTCCGCCGGCAACCACGCGCAGGGCGTGGCCTATGCCGCAAAGAAATTCGGCATCCCGGCGACCATCGTCATGCCCAAGGCCGCGCCGATCGCCAAGGCGCAGGCGACCGAGGGCTACGGCGCCAAGGTCGTGCTCGCGGGCGACTGCTATGATGACGCCTATGCGCGCGCCTGCGAGATCTGCCGCGAGGAGGGCGCGGCCTTCCTGCACCCCTACAACGACCTGGAGGTCATTGCCGGCCAGGGCACGCTGGGGCTGGAGATCCTGGGCGATCTGCCCTCGGTGGACGTTGTGATCGTCCCGGCCGGAGGCGGCGGACTGCTTGCCGGGGTGGCCGCCGCGATCAAGCAGCTCAACCCGCGCGTGAAGGTCTACGGCGTGCAGGCCGAGGGGGCGGACGCCATCGCGCGCAGCTTCCGCGAGGGCAGGCTCGTCACGACCGAGACGGCCTCCACGATCGCCGACGGCATCGCCGTCAAGGCCCCGGGCGACATCACGGTCGAGCTGATTCGCCGCTACGCCGACGGCGTGCTTACCGTGTCCGATACCGCCATCGCCGACGCGATCCTGCTGCTGCTCGAGCGCTGCAAGCAGGTGGTCGAGCCCGCGGGCGCGACGCCTCTGGCCGCCGTGCTCAGCGGGGCGCTGGACGTAAAGGGCAAGCGCGTGGTCTGCGTGCTCTCCGGCGGCAACATCGACGTCAGCTTTATCCAGAGCATCATCGAGCGCGGCCTCGTCGCCCGTCACCGCCGGATCAAGTTCGTCGTCACGCTGCTTGACCGTCCGGGCAGCCTGATGCAGATGCTCGGCGTGATCTCCTCTGCCGGCGCGAACATCCTGCAGATCGAGCACGACAAGCTCAGCGAGGGGCTCAACCCCAACGAGACCAACGTACACGTTTCTCTCGAGGTCGGCGGCGAGGAGCACGGCGACGCCGTGATCGCCGCGCTGAGAGAGAAAGGCTATATAGTTGAAAGCGATCTTTAAGGAGGATAAACCATGAAAGCAGTTTCCACCGAAAAAGCACCGGCCGCCATCGGCCCCTATTCCCAGGCCCAGATTTCCGGAGGCTTCGTTTTCGCCTCGGGCCAGATCCCGATCATCCCCGAAACGGGCGCCCTCGCCGAGGAGCTGGAGGCCCAGGCGCATCAGGTGTTCAAAAACATCACCGCGCTCCTCTCCGCCGCGGGCAGCGATATTTCCAAAGCGGTAAAGACCACCGTGTTCATCAAGAACATGAACGACTTCGGCAAGATCAACGAGATCTACGCGCAGTACTTCACCGCGCCCTTCCCCGCCCGCTCCTGCGTCGAGGTCGCGCGCCTGCCCAAGGACGTGCTGCTTGAGTGCGAGGTCATTGCCGAGCTCTGATCAGCTTGACATACTTCAAATATTTGATATAATAAAGCAGGGTTTTTATCCTGCTTTATCTTTTGCGAGGAAACATTTATGGATAACACGGAAAAGAAAAAAGAGCTGATCCGCTCGATCAAGTTCCTGCTCTTTTCGATCTCGGCGGGGCTGATCCAGATGAGCAGCTTTGCGCTGTTCAAGGAATTGCTGGGCTGGACGAACTGGCTGAGTTATCTGCTGGCGCTGGTGCTGTCGGTGCTGTGGAACTTCACGCTCAACCGCAAATTCACCTTCAAATCCGCGAACAACGTGCCCGTCGCCATGTTCAAGGTGGCGTGCTACTACGCCGTGTTCACGCCTCTGAGCACCCTGCTGGAGCGCTTCCTTGCGGACACGCTGGGCTGGAACGGCTATCTGGTCACCTTCATCAATATGGCGCTCAATCTGATCACGGAATTCCTTTATCAGCGCTTTTATGTCTTTCGCGATTCGATCGACACCAACGATCTGGCGAAAAAAGAGCGCGCTGAGGAATGAACAAAAGCGGCATGCATGTGCATGCCGCTTTTTTCTTGCCTTTCCCCGAAAAACTATGATATACTTTATACTTGTGATTTGAGAACACGGCGGCCTGCGGGCCGCCTCGGAAGGTGAAGGATATGCCCGCTGAGATCCTGAAAGGCGCGCCCGTCGCCGAGGCGCTGAGCGAACAACTGAAAACGCGGATAGCCGCGCTTGCTTCAAAAGGCGTGACCCCCTGCCTGGGGATGATCCGCATCGGAGAGCGCGAGGGCGATCTGTCCTACGAGCGCAGCGCCTCCAGGCGCTGCGAAGCTCTCGGGATCGCGCTGCGCAAGGTCGTGCTGGACGCGGAGGTCACGCAGGATGAGCTGCTGGCCGCGATCGACGCGATGAACCGCGACCGCTCGGTCCACGGCATTCTGTTTTTCCGCCCGCTGCCGGAGGGCATGGACCCGCGTCTGGTGGGCGACGCCATCGCCCCCGAGAAGGACGTCGACGGCATTGGCTCCGGCTCTATGGCCGCCGTTTACGCGGGGCTTGAGCACGGCTTTTTCCCCTGCACCGCGCAGGCTGTGATCGAGATGCTGCGGTATTACGCTCTGCCGATCTGCGGCAAGCGCGCCGTCGTCGTCGGACGCAGCCTCGTCACCGGCCGCCCCGCCGCCCTGCTGCTCCTGCGCGAGCACGCGACCGTCACGGTCTGCCACACGCGCACACAGGATCTCCAGCGCATCGTCTCCGAGGCTGAGCTCGTCGTGACCGCGACGGGCTGCATCAACACCCTGACGGAGGAGCATCTGCGCCCCGGTCAGATCGTGATCGACATCGGCCTGACCTATGACGAGAAGCGCGGCAGGCTCTGCGGCGACGTCGACCACGAGGCCGCCGAACGGATCGTGCGCTGCATCAGCGCCGTTCCGGGCGGGATCGGCGCCGTGACCTCGACGATCCTCGCCTCGCACGTCGTTGAAGCGGCCGAGGCGCAGACGGAGGGCCGATAATGGAATATACCGAAGCGCTCGCTTATCTCGACGGGACGCGCTGGCAGGGCGCCGAGCCCTCGCTCCGCCGGATCCGGGAACTGCTCTCCCGGCTCGGCGACCCGCAGAAGGGGCTGAAATTCGTCCACATCGCCGGCACGAACGGCAAGGGCAGCTGCGCGGCCATGCTCGCTTCCGTGCTGCGCGCGGCCGGATACCGCACGGGGCTGTATACCTCGCCCTATCTCTTCCGCTTTTCCGAGCGCATGCAGATCAACGGCGGACAGATCAAAAACGACGCGCTCGTGCGCTGCGTCGAGGCCGTGCGGGAAAAGGCCGGGAAGATGGCCGAGCATCCCACGCAGTTCGAGCTGATCACCGCCGTCGCCCTGCTGTGGTTTTTACAGGAAAACTGCGACGTCGTCGTGCTGGAGGCCGGCCTGGGCGGCCGCTTCGACGCCACGAACGCGATCGACGCGCCGGAGTGCAGCGTCATCATGAACATCGGGCTCGATCACACGGCCGTTCTCGGCGCGACGCTTGAGAAGATCGCCGCGGACGGGTTTGACAAAAAGGCGCTTTATGCCGGTCTGAACCAGAATGAGTT
>JAFSNA010000145.1 GCA_017447645.1 Oscillospiraceae bacterium | reverse complement strand
TACTACCGCCGCGCCGGGATCCCCACCGCGCGCTTCCACATGGTGGGCGACGCGGAGGGCTGCCGCGCCTTCATCGACGAGGTCGGCTGGCCGGTCATCGTCAAGCCGGACAACGGCGTGGGCGCCGCGGCCACCTACAAGCTGGAAAACGACGAGCAGCTCAGCTCCTTCCTCGCCGAGCGCGACGGCCGCTTCCCCTATATCATGGAGGAATTCATCGACGGACAGATCAACTCCTACGACGCGATCATCGATTCCCGCGGCGAGCCGCTGTTCGAGACGGGCAACATCACCGGCATCGCGATCATGGACATCGTCAACAACCACGACAACTCGATCTATCACATCCTCAAGGAGCTGCCGGAGGACACGCGCGCCTTCGGCCGCGCCGCGGTGAAGAGCTTCGGCGTGACGAGCCGCTTCGTGCATTTCGAATTCTTCCGCCTCCGCCGCGACCAGCATATCGGCAAGAAGGGCCAGCTTGCGGCGCTGGAGGTCAACATGCGCCCCAGCGGCGGCTATACCCCGGACATGATCAACTTTGCCCACAGCACCAACGTCTACAAGATCTGGGCGGACATGGTCGCCTTCGACCGCTCGGAGATGCCCGTGGGCGAGCACCGCTTCTGCGCCTGCGTCGGCCGCCGCGACGGCAAGCGCTTCCGTCTCAGCCACGAAGAGCTGGCCGCGCGCTACGCCCCGCAGATGCGCATGATGATGCGGCTGGACCCGACTCTGGCCGAGGCCATGGGCGACCAGCTGTTCCTGGCCGTTTTCGACACGCAGGAGGAGCTGGACGCCTTCTACACAGACGCGCTCGAGTGCGTGTGACAGGAAAGTATAAGACAGACGGGCATCCTCTTGGGTGCCCGTCTGTCTTGTTCTATGGACGTCACGCAATATTCGTCAGGGAGCTTCTCTTCTTCCCGAATACCGTAAGCGCAGTGGACAGAGCTTGAAAAGCGCAAGGCAGCATGCTACAATATTTTTATCTTGATTCAAGGGAGGCTGTCCCCATGAAAAAATACCTTGCTGAGTTTATCGGAACCTGCACGCTGGTCGTTCTCGGCTGCGGCACCGCGATGCTGGTCGGCTGTGACGCCGCCGCCGGCTGCGGCTACATCCTGACGGCCCTGGCCTTCGGCCTGTCCATCGTCGCGATGGCCTACTGTGTGGGCAATGTCTCCGGCTGCCATATCAACCCGGCGGTCTCGCTCGGCGTACTGCTGGCGGGACGTATGGAAAAGAAGGACTTTTTGGGCTATGTGATCGCCCAGTGCGCAGGAGCATTTGTCGGCGCGGCCATCCTGGCGCTGATCTTCAAGCTCGGCGGCGTCAAGGACATGACCGGGGGCTTTGGAAGCAACGGCCTGGCCGGCGTGAACGGCAGCGCTGCTGCCGGTCTGCTTGTCGAGATCGTTCTGACCTTCATTTTCCTCATGTGCATCCTCGGCGTGACGTCCCCGAAGGCGAAGCACGGGTCCTTCGGCGGCCTGGTCATCGGCCTGACGCTCACAGGCGTTCACATCCTGGGCATCGGTCTTACGGGAACCTCTGTCAACCCGGCCCGCAGCCTCGGCCCGGCGCTGATCGCCGCTTTTACCGGCAATACCGCGCCGCTCGCCTGCCTGTGGGTGTTCATCGTCGGCCCGCTGGTCGGCGCCGCGCTGGCCGCCATTGTCTACAAAGCGCTCGAGAAAGAATAAGCCTGCACGTCCGTTCAGCAAAACAACAAGGGCTGCCGCAAAGTCCATGCGGCGGCCCTTGTATTTTTGCTGCGTCATCCTCCCGAGACAGGGAAGAAGAAGCCGACGATGTCGCCGTCGTGCAGCTCGCGGTCGAGGCTCGCGCGCTCGCCGTTGACGCTCACGAGCAGCAGCTTTGCCTTCAGCGGGCTGCAGCGGATCAGGCGCAGCGCGTCGCGCACGCGGCTGCCCCCGGGCAGCTCCGCCCAGCAGCGCTCGTCGAGCGCGCCGCGGTCGCTGCCGTGCGGCGGGAGGATCTTAACTCTCATCGCCGTCTCCCTCCATGCGGATGACCTCCATCGGGCAGGCGCGCGCACAGGCGCCGCAGCCGATGCATCTGTCGTTCACGAGCTCCGGGAAGAGGTTGCGGTATTTGCCGCTCTTGCCCTCCTTTTTCATGCCGAGCGCCGAGACGGGACAGGCCTGCGCGCAGATGCCGCAGCTGACGCAGTCAAGATAATCGAATACGGGCGTTTTTTTCTTCATGGCTCCGCCTCCGTCAGCTTGTCGATGCCGAGCCGCCGCACCGTGTCCGGCAGCGGCACGCCGCTCTCGCCGTCCCAGCCGAAGGCGCGCCAGTGGGCGGAGACCTGCTCGCGGTTTTTCAGCGTGATCCCCTTGAGCGGCCCGTGGGGCAGCGGCGGGACGCCCAGCATGCGGTCGGGCAGCTTCACGGCGGCGGGGTCGTAGCCCTGCTTGATGTTGAACAGCTGCCGCAGGGTCTGGATCCGCTCGCCGATCTCCATATAATGGTCGCCGTCGCAGCTCCAGCCCTCGGCGGCGTTGAGCCAGTCCACGAGCTTCCACATGTGCACGCCCATCATCTGCCCGTAGTAGCAGCCGCCCGCGCCGTCGGTGAGCATCGTGTAGCAGGCGTTGGCCTTGGAGATCAGCGCCAGGTCCTCCGGCTCCTCCTCCGGGTCGCGCACCTTGGCGTGCGGCTTGGCCGGCGGCGCCCAGGAGCAGATGTCGCACAGGCTCATCGCGCCGTATTCGATGGCCATGCCGACGGTGTGCTTGCCCGGCGCGGGCTCGGCCACGAAGTGGACGCCGAGCTGCGGGTCGTTGCGCGCGTCGTGCATGCCGGGCTCCTGCCCGCCGACGTGCATCGCATATTCCTTGCCGCCGAACTTTTCCGAGGCGCGCTTGACGCCGTCGGCGAGCGCGTCGCCGAAGCCCTCGCGCGCGATCATCTTCCGCACCAGCGTGAGGATCGCCTCGGTGTTGCCCCAGGTGAGATATAGCCCGTCGGTCTGCTCCGGCGTGAGGACGCCGTTTTCAAAGCTCTCGATCGCCCAGGCGACGGTGTTGCCCGCGCTGATCGTGTCCATGCCCGCGCGGTTCAAGAGCTCGTTGAGCTGGAAGATCGAATCGAGGCTCCAGTTCATCAGCAGCGGGCCGAAGGCCTCGATGGTCTCGTACTCGGGCTTGTGCGTTTCGTCGAAGGAGACGTGCTTCCGCCCGCGGATGTTCAGCTTGCCGCCGCAGCCCAGGGGACAGGAATAGCAGTGGTACTTCGCCGTCTCGATCTTATTGATCTGCTCCGGGTTGTAGACGACCTCCATCAGACGCACGTCGCGCGGCGTGCCCGCCCAGTTTTTGATCGGACCGTCGCCGCTGGTGATGGCCAGCGAGGTGTTGGCCTGCGTGCCCCATTCGCGGAACATGTAGGCCGTCAGCGAGCCGTCGAGCGGGATGTTGGGCAGGTGGCCCATCATCGCGCCGCCCGCGCCGATGAAGACGCCCAGACCTGAGGGCAGCGTCATTTTCAACAGCTTGTGCCCCAGCTCCTTCGACAGGGCCTTGACCTTGTCCGGATCGTGGCAGGGCAGGGGCCGCGTGCCCGCGAGCACCACGGCCTTGAGTCTCTTGCTGCCCATCACGGCGCCCACGCCGCTGCGTGCGGCGATGCGTCCGCCCTCGTTGCAGATGCCCGAGATCAGCGACAGCTTTTCGCCCGCCGGGCCGATGACGGCCACGCAGGGCTTCTTGCGGCAGCGCCCGTCAAGATCGCGGTGCAGCGCCTTCTCCGCCTCCGTCGCATCGAGGCCCCAGTATTCCGAGGCGTCGCGCAGCTCGGCCGTTTTGCCGTCGCAGAAGAGGTAGACGGGCCTGTCCGCGATCCCGGAGACGAAGATCGCGTCGTAGCCGCACTGCTTGATCGCCGGCGCGAAGAGACCGCCGCAGTTGGCGTCGCCCCAGCCGCCGGTCAGCGGGCTTTTGCAGGCGACCGTCCAGCGCCCCGTCAGAAAGGCGCCCGTGCCGCAGAGCGCCCCCGCCGCGAAGGCGAGGATGTTCTCCGGGCCGAGCGGGTCCGCCCCGGCGGGGATGTGCTTGTACAGATACCAGGCCGCCAGCCCCTTGCCGGCGAGGACGGCCTCGTAGACCTGCGCGGGGATCTCGACGCTCTCCGCCGTCCCGGCGGAGAGGTCCACGCGCAGGACCTTGCCCATGAACGAGTTCATTATCGGTCGTATTCGCCGTACTCGCAGCCGATGCCGACGGCCTCGACCTCGTCGATGAGGATCCACTTGCCCGCGCCGCGCTTGTAAAGCTTCAGCACGCCCGTGCCGTTGCCGCCGTTCCACAGGCGGTTGTGGCGCTTGAGACCCGTCGGCGCTTCATAGTTGATGTTCAGCATGTCCTTCTTTTTGCAGCGGATCTCGGTGTCGAGCTTGGCCGCGGCCGTGGTCTGCACGACGTGCCAGTGGATCTCGTCCTCGGTCTCTTCGCAGTCGAACTTCGTGCCCGAGAGCGTCCAGAACTTCGAGAAGTTGAACTCGTAGTCCTTGCCCTCATAATAGAACTCGCCCAGCAGCTTTCGCTCCAGCGCCACGGGGCCGACCTTCGGGCGGCCGCCGCCGATGTTGAACACGGAATTCTCCAGCTTCTTGCCGGTGATGCGGCTGCGCAGCTCGTTGCTCGACAGCCACACCCAGGGCGAGGTGAAGTCGCCGCCCCAGTTCTTGTCGGCGTAGCCGTTGCAGGTCTCGGGCCGGACGATGTATTTCACGCCGTTGAGCGTGATCTCGCCGGAGTACTTCGTCTTCATGCCCTCGGCGTGCCAGAACATTTCAAAGGCGTTGATGTCGCGGAAGAACTTGCCGGCGCCGTAGCCGACGTGGAAGGCGATCTTCTTGTCGATGTCGAGCTTCCAGCTCATCTCGCCGGCGTCGCACATCCACTCGGGATGCGCGTCGCGCTCCTCCTCCGTCACGGAGACGCGGCCCTCGGTATGCGTCTCCGAGCAGGTGCAGCCGCCGCAGGAGATCGCGTAGGGCGCGTCGGGATGGAGACTGACGTCCTTCCAGGCGTAGAAGTTGTGCAGCTGGCCGTGATCCTCGCCCCAGAAGCCGACGTTGACCATCACATAGGACGGCAGGACGCCGCGGCTCTGCTTTTCCGGATCGTTCCAGACGATGACGGGCTTGTCTTCCGCGCGCGCGGGGTTGCAGCAGAAGAACTCGATATAGAAGGGTTTCTTTTCGCCGGTCTCGGCGTTCTCGGCGGTCAGGGAGTGCCACCACCAGTCATAGCCCTTTTTGGCCAGCGGTCCGCGCAGCATGAACGCGTTGCGGCTGATGTCATGAATGTTTGCCATACGTCTGCCTCCTTATTTTCTGATCTCGTGTTCGAGCTTGATGTTTTCCACGACGCCCCGCTTCTCTTCCTCGACGCGCTTGACGAAGCGGCGCAGCTTGCCCTTCTGCGCCATGACGTACAGCGATTTGACGGGCGGGACGGCCTTCATCAGGACCTTGCTCGGCAGGTATACCGGGCAGGGGTAGATGTGCTTTTTCAGCTTCTCGATGCCCTTGACCACGGCCTTGCCGACCGCCTCGGGCGCCTGCACGGGGAAGGGCGGCTCCATCTTGCGTCCGCCGCCGCCGACGTTGAAGAAGTTGGTCCTGGTCGAGACGGGGTAGATGCAGCTGATCTGCAGATTTTTCGGCGTCTCGTCGCGGATGGCCTGCTGGAAGCCTTTCATCGCAAACTTGGTCGCGGCGTAGAGCGCGTAGCCGGGCAGCGCCATCTCGCCCATGGCCGAGATCGTATAGACCAGGCGGCCCTCGCGCCCGTCGAGGTGGTGGAGGTACTTCGAATAAGTGTAGATGTGGCCCACGGTATTGAGGTCGAAGATGTGGCTGATGCGGTCCCAGTCCTCATAGTCGAAGCGCTCGTAATACGGGGCGCCCGCGTTGCAGAAGAAGAGGTCGATGTGCCCGTCGAAGACCTCCTCCGCCTTGGCGAAGAGCGTGTCCACGCCCTCCTTCGTGCTCAGGTCGCAGGAGAAGGGGATCACCCGGTCCCCGTAGTCGGCGATCATCTCGGCGCGGCGGCAGGCGGCCAGCACGCGGCAGCTCTGGTTCTGCGCGAGCAGCTCCTCCATGATGGACTTGCCGATGCCGCTCGAGGCGCCGGTCACGACGACGTTTTTATGTTTTTCCATGACAAATTCACCCTCCGTTCGATGTATTGAAAAGAATTATTTGATCTTCATCACGGTGTCAAAGGCGCTGTGGCAGGCGTCGGCGATCGTGCCGCTCTTCTGCGCGTCGCCCACGCGCCAGATGCGCCGGACGCTCAGGCGGTCGAGCTGCCGCGCGAGATCGCCGGCGGGCTTCACGCCCAGCGAGAGCACCAGGGAATCCGCCTCTAGCCTTCTCCGCTCGCCGGTCTTCACGTCCTCGACGGTCACGCCCTCCGCGTCCGCGCCGAGCAGCTTCGTGCCCGTGAGGAACTTTGTGTCGGTCTTCGCGAGACGCTCCATCTCGTCGTCCGTGAGCTGGAACCAGTTGCCCGGCGCGATCTCGTCGGCCATCTCGATGACGGTGACGCTATTGCCCGTCTCGCAGAGGATCTCCGCGGTCTCGAGCCCCGTCATGCCGGAGCCGGCGACGACGACCCGCTGATCCCGCAGGACCGTTTCGCGATGGATGATCTGCGGCGCGGTAAAGACGTTTTCCCTGTCGAGCCCCTCGATCGAGCGGGGACGGATCGGCTCGCCGCCGGTGGCGACGACGACGCCCCAGGGATCCATGTCCGCGATCTGCCGCGCGCTGAGCTCCGTGCTGAGGAAGATCTGCGCGCCGGCCTTTTTCGCGGCGGTCATCAGGTCCTCGATGCACCAGTACAGCTTGTCCTTGAGATGGCAGGCCGCGGCGGTGATCACCTGGCCGCCCGCCTTTTCGGCCTTTTCGTACACGCTCACGTCAAAGCCGCGCATCGCGAGGTGAAGCGCCGCGGTCAGGCCCGCGGGCCCCGCTCCGATGACGAGGATCTTTCTCCCCTCGCCGTCGCGCGCCATGTTGAAATATTCCTTTTCACGCGCCACGGACATGTTCAGCGCGCACTCGCCCGGCCTGCCCACGCCCGCGTTCGTCATGAACGAGCGGATGCAGTTGAGACAGCCGATGCAGCGGCGGATGTCCTCCGGATGGCCGGAGGCGGCCTTCTCGACCCAGTGCGGGTCGCAGATGAAGGTGCGCGCCGAGGCCACAAAGTCCTGATCGCCCTCCTCCAGCTGGCGCTCGGCCTGCTCGGGCGTGCGGATGACGTTCGCGGCGATGACCGGGATGGACACGACGCTCTTGATCTCGCGCGCGAGATATTTGCGCCAGCCGGGCTCGAAGGAGGTCGGCTCGAGCCAGTAGTTGTAGGCGTCGTAGCAGGCGGAGGTCACGTTGATCGCGTCGACCGTGAGCTCCTCAAGGCGTTTGGCGATCTGCTTGCCGGTCTCGAGATCGTAGCCCACGCCCGGGCGGCCGACGCGCGCGTACATCTCGTCGGCGGTCAAACGCACGGTCAGCGGATAGTCGCGTCCGCAGCGCGCGCGGATGCCCTGGATGATCTCGGTGAGGAAGCGCAGGCGCTTGTCAAAGCTGCCGCCGTACTCGTCCGTGCGCCGGTTCGTGTGCGGCGAGAGGAACTGCTGGATGATGTAGCCGTGGCCGGCGTGCAGCTCCACACAGTCGACGCCCGCTTTCTGACAGCGCACCGCGGCCTCGATGAAGTCGTCGATGAGGTCCCGGATCTCCTTTTTCGACATCGCGTGCATGCGCGTCGCGCCGTGCTTGGCGAGCTCGACCTTCGAGGGCGCCTGCACGGAGAAGCAGATGCCCTTCGCCTCCATCCCCAGCAGCAGCGGCGTGCATTTGAAGACCTGATCCATCACGCCGGGGAAGCGGTCGGCGATCGGGATGACGAGCGGCAGCGAGTTGATCGCGCTGGCCATGCCCTGCCGCCCGGGGTGGTGCAGCTGGATGCACAGCTTCGCGCCGTGGCGGTGCAGCCGCTCGGCGAACTCGTGCATCGGGGCGATGTGGTAATCGTGGCTCATCGCCAGCTGCGTGAAGGTGGACGCGCCGCCCATGTCGTTGACGCGGCAGATGCCGGGGATGATCATGCCGACGCCGCCCTTCGCGCGCTCCTCATAGTAGTCCATCAATCGCTCGGTCGGCTTGCCGTTCGTCTGGCCCAGCGAAAATTCCGCCGCCGTCATCACCGTGCGGTTTTTGACGGTCATGCTGCCGATCTTCATCGGCGAGAGCAGAAGATCATACAAGGAAGCGATCCCTCCTGTTCGTACTGTTTTTGTATAAAATAACTATACTTCCTCCGTCTTATGCCGTCAAGTTTTTTGCAGAAGAAATGAAAACTTGACGCGGCGGCCGTGCGCTCCGTATAATACAGGCGAAAGGAAGGAGGCGAGGAGGATGGACGAACGCTTTGCGCGCTCTCTCGGCGCGCTGGAGGAAGAAGAGCTTGCCGCGCTGCGGGGCAAAAAGCTGCTGATCGCGGGCTGCGGCGGTCTGGGAGGTTATCTGGCGGAATACCTGCTGCGCCTCGGCGTCGGCGAGCTCGTCGCCGCCGACCCGGAGCGCTTCGAGCGGACGAACCTCAACCGCCAACTGCTGTGTACGGAGGAAAGCCTCGGCCGGTACAAGGCCGCGGCCGCGGCCGCGCGCGCCGCGGCGGTGGCGCCGGACTGCCGTTTCACGGGACACATCTGCCGCTTGGACGAAAAGGCCCTGCCGGGCCTGCTGCGCGGCTGCGACGCGGCGCTCGACGCGCTGGACGACGTGGAAAGCCGCCGCCTGTTGAAGGCGGAGTGCGACCGCCAGGGGATCCCCTATGTTTTCGGGGCCGTCGGCGGCTGGGTCGCGCAGGCGGCGCTGTCCCTGCCGGGCGACGCTTTTCTGGACAGGCTCTACCCGCCGGATTACGCGCAGGAAGAAAGGAGCGTCCTTCCCTTCACCTGTTCGCTCGGCGCGGCGCTGCAGGCGGCGCTGTGCGCGCGGTACCTCTGCGGCCGCGGCGTCGAGCCGGGCCGGCTGTACAGCTTCGACCTGGAGCGGATGGATCTTCAGCAGGTGATGCTGTGAAAGAAAAAGAGAAAGCGAAAGCTCCCCGTGAAAACGGGGAGCTTTCAAGCTGTCGACAACATGTCGGCAGCTTGAAAGGCAAAAACGGGAACTCCGCGAAGAGCTCCCGTTTTTGCTGTGATTGCACGAAGAAAGGGGGCTCCCCGCCCCCTCTCTTCGCTCTCCCCGTGCAGGTCGAAGCTTTCCCGTCGATTCGGCCTCAGGCCGAAAGCTCCCCGTGAAAACGGGGAGCTTTCGCATCAATAAACTAAAAACTAAAAACCAAAATCTGAACCTACGCCACCTCGACCACGCCGTCTTCCTTGACGACGACGAGCATCCCGGTCCGGACGTAGTCGAGGAATTCCTCGCCGAGGCTGTCGACGACGGGCATCTTCGCCTCGGTCCACACGTCGCCGAGGATCGCGCCGGAGGCCGCCAGCGAGTCGATCGGCTCGGAGAAGAGCATGCAGGCGGGCTGCTTGCCCATCGAGCAGGCCGCATAGAGGATCATGCCGCCGGTCGTCGATCCGATGGTCATCGGCAGGCAAAGCGCCTTGTCCAGCATCGGTTTTTTATAAATGTCGGGGTTGTTCTGATCGCCGCATTTGACCTGCTTGTCGCCGAACATCAGGGCCATCTGATAGCTCGCGAGCGTGTTGAAGCCGCCGCGGCTGACGAGCGCCTCGGCGCTGCAGGTGCCGGGGACGATGACGCGTCCTTTGAACTGCTTCATCTCGCCTTGCCCTCCTTTGCCGTGATGATCGCGAGGATCTCATCCTCGGTGTAGTAACGCGCGCTGGTGTAAGTGCGCAGCTTGTTCGAGCAGGTGATGACCGCCTTCTTCTTGCACAGGGGATTGTTCATGTACATCAGCGGGCAGATATAGCTGAGGATCACGCCGTAGGAGCGCAGCTTCGAGGCGTAGACCGTCTTTTCCAGCGCCTTGAGCACGGGCGCCGAGGCCGTGAAGACCGTCGGCACCGTGACCTTGTCGAGCCCGTTCGCGCGCAGGGCCTCTTCGATCCGGTCCGCCCAGGCGATCAGCTGCGACGTCGTCAGGTGCGGGCAGCCGATGAAGCACAGCTGCGGCTTCGCCTCGGGATCCTTCCACACGACGGGATAGCTCTGCTTCACGCGCTCGAGCTCGGCGTCGTCGATGACGTAGAGCTGCGCGCCCTCCCTGATCAGCGCCTCGCCCTGCTTCTTCGCCTCGGGCGTCAGGTTCTCGATGTGGTAGAGTCCCACCGCGCCGTTCGAGGCCGTGGCAGCGCCGAAGTCCTTGAGATAGGCGCAGGCCGCGTCGTCAAGCTCGGTGCCGAGCCACCGGTCGAGCCCCTTGACGTAGGGGACGTCCTCCATGACCTTCATGCCGACGGCCGAGCCGAGCAGCTGCGCCTCGGGGCGCTTGCTGCAGCGGACCTCGACGACCCAGCCGGCCTTGCGGCCCTCGTCGGTGAGCAGGCCGAATTCCGGCACGAAGCCGGCGATCGAGCCCATCAGCTCGATGATGCCGGAGTTGCGGTTGCAGCGCGCGCCGAGCACCGAGTTGGCGTACACGACGGCCGAGCTCTCGGCCCAGGAGAGCACGTCGCCCTCGGCGGGCTTGTTGCCGACCTCGTCGAGATAGCAGGTGCAGGTATAGCCGTCGTCGGAGGTGATGCCCAGGCGCCGCAGCTGCTCCTCATAGGGCTTCTGGTCGGTGTACATGATCTTCTTGAACACGATGTCCTCCAGCAGGGAGGAGGGAACGTTCGGATCGAGCGGTCTGGGGTCGGCGGTGAACTTCTGGCCGCTTGCCAGTCCGGCCTCCAGCAGCTGGTCGTACAGCGCATAGACCGGCTTGATGGCTTTGAGACCGAAGGAAATGACCGTGTGGCCGTATTTGCTCGTCACGGGCACCATCCGCTCGGCGCCGAAGGCGTCGCCGTACATGACGAGCGTCTTGGCGACCTTGGCCATGGTCTCTCCCTTGGCGCCGTCCAGCAGGGCCTGCTGCTCCGGTGTCAGGATCAAGTTTATCACTCCTTTTGTAAATTATTTCCTTGTTTTTCCCGCTTTCGGCGGGCGTTTCTCTGAAAAATATTCTATCACCGCGACGCGGCGAAGTCAATAAAAGGGGGCTTCGGAACGCCCGGCCGCGAGCGCTCCGCACGGGCTCTCCCCGTCCTGTAAAGACCGCGGGCTAATCCGCGGACCGCGTGGCCCCGGCCATGAAGCGGCACAAGGGCATGAGCTTTTCAAAGTCCTTCGCCATCGCCGGGGCGAGATCGGGAGAATACAGCAGCGCGTCGTGGTCGCGCCGCGTGCCGAAGTCGAGATATTTGCGGTTGTACCAGGGGTCGATCGCCTCGCCCAGCTCGCCCTTGGGGCGGCGGTATTCCTCGCCGTGCAGGGCGAAGCCTTTCATCGAGCCCAGCGGCGCGATCAGCCGCTCGAAGGCCGCGGGATTGGCCCGGACCGCGCGGCGGAAGGCCTCCATCGTCGGCGCCGTCGGAGCCCAGAGCCCGAGCCCGTAGGAATAGTCCGCCGCGCCGATCTCGAACCAGAACGAAGGGCCGTAGTCCCCCGCGCCGACGGGCGTGAGCGTGAACCACAGATGGTCCTTGTACGGCCCGCGGCCGAAGAGCCGCCGCGCGTCTCGGTAGATGCGCGAGATGTGCACGGTGAATTCCTCGCCGCCGAAACGCCCGCGCATCTCGTCGTAGAGCTCGTGCGCGAGGGCCTTGAAGGGCTCGTTGAGCACGCGCTCGAACTGTTCCTTGTGCGCCAGGAACCAGGGCCGCTCGTTGTGGAAGCCCAGCTCCCAGAAAAAGTCCGCCGTCTCTTTTGAAAAACCCTTGAACATCTGTTTCTCCCTCTTTTCTCTCTGCGGATATTTTATCACCGTTCCGGGCGCGGCGCAAACGCTTTTACTGTACAAGAGGGGAAAAACATGATATAATCCTGTTTCGGTAATTTCCCCAAATCCAATCTGCCTTTCGGGAAGGTGGGAGCCATATGAAAATCATCATCGCCGGCGCCGGGCGCGTCGGCTACGTCCTCGCCGAGAGCCTGGAGGCCGAGGGCCACGACATCACGCTCATCGACCGCAACGCCGACACGATCGAGCGCGCCGCCAACGAGCTGGACGTGATCTGCTGTCTCGGCAGCGCGACCAACCCCGACACGCTGCGCGAGGCGGGCGCCGAGAGCGCCGACATCCTCATGGCCGTGACGGAGAGCGACGAGGCGAACATGATCTGCGCGCTGGCCGCGCGCCGCCTCGGCGCAAAGTACACCGTCGCGCGCGTCCGCAACCCGGAATATCTCGCACAGACGGGATTCCTGCGCGAGGCGATCGGCCTGTCCCTGGTCGTCAACCCCGAGTACGAGTTTGCCAAGGAGATCTCGCGCATCCTGCGCTTCCCCAGCGCGGTGCGCGTCGAGACCTTCTCCAAGGGCAGCGTCGAGATCCTCGACTACCGCGTGCCGGAGGGCAGCCCGCTGAACGGGCTGACGCTGCGCGAGGTCGCGAAGCGCTTTGATACGAAGGTGCTCGTCACCGTCGTCGAGCGCGGGACAGAGGCCTCGATCCCCCACGGCGATTTCACGCTGCGCAGCGGCGACAAGCTCTCCCTCCTGGGCGAGAGCCGAGAGATGCGCCGCTTCTTCTCCGCCGTCAGCGGGAAGCAGCTGCGGATCAAGAACGTGATGGTCATGGGCGGCAGCCGCGCCTGCGTGTATCTGGCCGACCTGCTGGAGGAGAGCGGGATCTCCGTCACGGTGATCGACCGCTCGCGCGAGCGCTGCGACGAGCTGTGCGACCTGATCCCGCACGCGCGCGTGATCTGCGGCGACGCCACCCAGGACGAGGTCCTGCTGGAAGAAGGCATCCGCACGGCCGACGCCTTCGTGGCGCTCACGGGCGACGACGGCGACAACATCGTCACCGCCATGTACGCCAAGCGCTGCGGCGTGCCCAAGACCGTGGTCAAGGTCAACATGCGCCACTTCTCCGGCATGCTCGACGGCGAGAATGACAGCATGATCGCCCCCAAGGAGATCGTCGCCCAGCAGCTCACGGGCTTCGTGCGCGCGATCTCGAACTCCGCCGACTGGGGCAGCGTCGAGACGCTGCACAAGCTGGCGGGCGGCAAGGTAGAAGCGCTGGAATTCCAGGTGGGCGAGGGCGCGCGCTGCATCGGCATCCCGCTCTGTGATCTGAAGCTGCGCCGCGGCGTGCTCATCAGCGCGATCGTCCGCGGCGGCAAGACCCTGATACCTAACGGCCTGACCGTGATCGAAAAGGGCGACCACGCCGTGGTCGTCGCTCCGGCGGGCATGCTCAAGGATATCAACGACATGACGGACGGCGAAACATGAACTATCGAATGATCGCCTTTATCCTCAGCCGGGTGCTGCTGATCCTCGCCGCGCTGATGCTCCTGCCGCTGCTGACGGCGCTGGTGTACGGCGAGAGCGTGCTGCCCTTCCTCGTGACGATCCTCGTCACGGCGGCGTGCGGCGGCGTGCTGCTGCTCTTCCGGCCGCGCTCGCGCGAGATCTACGCGCGAGAGGGCTTCACCTGCGTGGGCCTTTCCTGGCTGGCGATGTCGCTGCTCGGCTCGCTGCCCTTTGTGATCAGCGGCGACATCCCCCGCTTCGTCGACGCCTTTTTCGAGACGGTCTCCGGCTTTACGACGACCGGCGCCTCGATCCTGAACGACATCGAAAGCCTGTCGCGCGCGGGTCTTTTCTGGCGCAGCTTCACGCACTGGATCGGCGGCATGGGCGTGCTGGTCTTCCTCATGGCCGTCATGCCCATGAGCGGCGAGCGCTCGATGCACATCATGCGCGCCGAGGTGCCGGGCCCCACCGTGGGCAAGCTGGTCCCGCGCGCGAAGGAGACCGCGCGCATCCTCTACTTCATCTACACCGGCTTCACCGTCGCCGAGACGATCTTTCTGATGTTCGGCGGCATGAGCTTTTACGAGGCGCTGCTGCACGCCTTCGCCACGGCCGGAACGGGCGGCTTTTCCACGCGCAACGCGTCGATCGCGGCCTTCGACAGCGGCTATATCGAGTGCGTGATCGCCGGCTTCCTCGTGCTCTTCGGCATGAACTTCAACCTGTTCTATCTCATGCTGATCGGCCGCGTGCGCGAGGCCTTCCGAAGCGAGGAGCTGCACCGCTATCTCGAGATCATCGCCGTGTGCATCACGCTCATCGTGGTCGTGACCGCATCGCAGACCGGCTTCCCGCGGGCGCTGCGCAACGGCTTCTTCATCACGATGACGACGCTCTCGACGGCGGGCTTCTGTACCGTGGACTATACGCTCTGGCCGGCCTTCCTGCAGACGGTGATCGTCCTGCTGATGTTCATCGGCGGCTGCGCGGGCTCGACGGGCGGCGGCCTGAAGCTCTCGCGCGTGATGCTCTTCATCCGCACCGCGGCGGCGGACGTGGGCCGCGTGGTCAATCCGCGCCGCGTCAACCGCGTGGAAATGGACGGTAAGCGCGTCACGCCGGAGACGACGGGGGCGGTCTACGCCTACGTCGCGCTCGTCATGCTGATCCTGCTGGGCTGCACGGCGCTCGTTTCCTTCGACGGCTACGACTTCGCCACGAACTTCACCGCGGCGCTCTCGTGCATCTCCAACGTCGGCCCGGGCCTCGGGAAGATCGGCCCGAGCGGGAACTTCGCGATCTTTTCGAGCTTCTCGAAGATCGTCATGGCGATCACGATGCTCTTCGGCAGACTTGAGATCTACGCGATGCTGATCCTCTTCATCCCCTCGACCTGGAAGAAGAGATAAACGAAACGGTCCGTTCATGCCGCGGCCGGGAGCTGTTCCCGGCCGCGGTTTTTCCTGTTTGTGAATTATTCTTATGGTGGTTGAAAAGATAAATTATTGTGTTATAATGTATCTTTAGTTAATTATGTCAATTGGAGGCAATACTAAAAGATGTCCAAAAAACAGTTCAAGGCTGAGTCGAAGCGTCTGCTGGACCTGATGATCAACTCGATCTACACTAACAAGGAGATCTTCCTGAGCGAGATCATCTCCAACGCCTCGGACGCGATCGACAAGCTCTGCTATCTCTCGCTGACCGACGACGGCGTCGGGATGAGCCGCGGCGATTTTCACATCGACGTGATCCCCGACAAGGAGGCGCGCACCATCACCGTGCGCGACAACGGCATCGGCATGAGCGGGCAGGAGTGTGAGAACAATCTCGGCGTGATCGCCAAGAGCGGCTCGCTGAACTTCAAGAACGAAATGGAAGAGGGCAAGGGCGAGGACCTGTCCATCATCGGCCAGTTCGGCGTGGGCTTTTACTCCGCCTTCATGGTCTCGGACAAGGTCACGGTCATCACCCGCAAGTACGGCGAGGAGAGCGGCGTGAAGTGGGAGAGCACCGGCGCGGACGGCTATACCGTCACGCCCTGCGAGCGCGAGAGCGTCGGCACCGACGTGATCATGCACCTCAAGCCGGACTCGGACGAGGAGCTGTACGGCACCTATCTTGAGATCTGGAAGCTCAAGGCCCTGATCCGCAAGTACTCCGACTATGTGCGCTGGCCCATCCGCATGGACGTGCCGCGCTCCGAGCGCGTGGAGACCGGCGAGAAGAACGACGACGGCTCGCCCAAATACGAGTACAGGACCGTCGTGGAAAACGAGACCGTCAACAGCATGGTCCCGATCTGGCAGCGCAGCCGCAAGGAAGTCACCGACGACGACTGCATCGCCTATTACAAAGAGCATAACCGCGAACGCAAGGATCCCTGCGCGCTCGTGCGTGTGGACGCCGAGGGCACCGTATCCTACAAGGCCATGCTCTTCGTCCCCGGGGAGGCGACCGCCGCCGACTTCTACGGCGAGAGCAAGAGCGGCGTGACGCTCTATTCCAACGGCGTCATGATCATGGAGAAGTGCGACAAGCTGCTGCACGACTACTTTGAGTTCGTCAAGGGCGTGGTCGACTCCCCGGATCTGAGCCTGAACATCTCCCGCGAGATCCTCCAGCACGACCGCCAGCTGCGCGTGATCGGCCAGAACCTGGAGAAAAAGATCAAGGGCGAGCTGGAAAAGCTGATGAAAGACGACCGGCCGAAGTACGAGGAGTTCTTCAAGAACTTCGGCTACCACCTGAAGGTGGGCGTCTGCGACGAATACGGCCGCTATAAGGACTTTTTGAAGGACCTGCTGCTCTTCCATACCGGAGAGGACAAGCAGGTGACGCTCAAGGAGTATGTCGAGAACATGCCCGAGAGCCAGAAGAGCATCTACTTCGCCTCCTCCGACTCGCTCAGGCACGCGATGAGCCTGCCGCAGTGCGCGGAGGTCAAGCGCCGCGGCTATGAGCTGATCTACCTGCTCTCCCCGCTCGACGAGATGGTGCTCGAGGCCCTGCACGACCAGGACGGCAAGGCCTTCTGCAACGTCGTGACCGACGATCTCGGCTTCGACACCGACGAGGAGAAGAAGGCCGCCGAGGAGCGCGACGTCGAGAACAAGGACTTCCTCGATTTCGTGAAGGAGTCCCTGGGCGAGCGTTTCAGCAAAGTGAAGTTTTCTTCGAAGCTCTCCGAGCTGCCCTGCGCGATGTCCACCGAGGGCCCCGTCACGCTGGAGATGGAAAAGTACTTCCGCCGCGGCCCGAACGAGGAGATGCGCAAGGTGCGCGCCAGCCGCGTGCTGGAGCTCAACGACGATAGCCGCCCCGTGCAGGCGCTGCGCGAGGCCTGGGAAAACGACAGGGAAAAGGCCGGGAAGATCGCCGCGATCCTCGCTACGCTCGCCGAGCTGATGGCCGGCGCGGACATCGACGATCCGGCAGAGCTGGCGAAGAACGTCAGCGACCTGTTCTGATCATATCAAAAAACCGCCCGTCATTCCGGAGCGCGAAGGGCCCTTGATCGGGAGAGACCCCTCGCAGCGCCCGGGACGGCACGGGACGGAGCAAAAAAGATTTGGAGTATTGACCGATGGCGAAAAGGCTGGGAATCTATATCCATATCCCCTTCTGCGCGAGCAAGTGCGGCTACTGCGACTTCTATTCGCTCGCCGGCTGCGAGCATCTGATGCCGGAGTATCAGAACGCCCTGCTCGCCCATCTGAAGGAATCGGCGCCGTCGATCAAGGCCTACGAGGTGGACAGCATCTACTTCGGCGGCGGCACGCCCAGCTTCTACGGGGCCGACCGGATCGCGGACATCTTCAACACCCTGAAGCTCAACGGCAACGTGCGCCTGGACAGCGAGGTCACGGTCGAGTGCAACCCCGACTCCACCAGCCCCAACGCGCTCAAGCTCCTGCGCGAGGAGGGCGTCAACCGCCTGTCCATCGGCGTGCAGGCCACGGACAACAACCTGCTCAAGCTGATCGGACGGCGCCACAATTTCCAGCAGGCGCAGCAGACGGTCCAGCAGGCCCGCAAGGCCGGCTTCGAGAACATCAACCTCGATCTGATCTACGGCCTGCCCAGCCAGACCAAGGGCGACTGGGCCGAGAGCCTGGCCCGCATCGTCGAGCTGCACCCCGAGCACATCTCCTGCTACGGCCTGCGTCTCGAGGAGGGCACGCCGATGTGGGAGGAATACCACGGATCGCCCATCCTGCCGGACGATGACGAGCAGGCGGACATGTACTGCTACGCCGCCGAAATGCTCGAGCGCTACGGCTACAAGCAGTATGAGGTGTCCAACTTCGCCGCGCCGGGCTTCGAGTCGCGGCACAACCTGAAATACTGGGATCTGGACGACTACATGGGCTTCGGCCCCGGGGCGCACTCCTGCGTGGGGACGCTCCGCTATAGCTTCGTGAAGGATCTGCGGCAATATATCACCGGCGTCGACAAGAAAACGAGCATCATCGACGAGTACCAGCGCATCGACCCGCTCGAGCGCGCGGTGGAATACCTGATGCTCGGCATGCGCACGGTGCGCGGCATCTCCGAAAGAGACTACCGCATCCGCACCCAATGCGACTGGCGGCCCGTCCATCAGACGCTGCTGGCCTTCCGGCAGAAGGGCTGGGCAGTCGAGGAAGAGGGAAGATGGCATTTTACGATCCCGGGCTTCCTGATCTCCAACACGCTGATCGGCCTGCTGCTCGAGGCGCAGGCGAACGGCAGGATCGAGGGCACGCCCTGGCTGGGCGAGGCCTACGCCGCCGAGGAGAAGATCAGCATCCCCAAGAGCGAGGAAGAAATGTTCACCGAGCTTTATCAGCAGAGAACCGGCGACAGTGAGGAAAAAGCATGAGCAACGAAAACAGAGATTATCCGGCCTGGCTCGACGAGGAGCTGTTCGCGCATCTGAAGGAGGAAGACTTCTCCGCCGCGGCGCAGGACGCTCCCGGCGACAGCGCGCCCGAAAAGGCCGAGGCTCCGCAGACGGAAGCGCCCAAAAAGAAAAAGAAGCCCAAAGCGCCCGCTCCGACCGAGGAGAAGAGCGGCGTGAAGAAGGCGAAGAAGAGCGCCGACGAGCCGAAGCCCAAAAAGAAAAAGAGTGCGGCCGCCGAAGCGAGCGCCGACAAGGCTCCGAAGGCTCCCGCCGACGAACGCGGCGCGGAGAAAAAGGAGAAAAAGAAGAGCAAAAAGGACGCCGCGCCTGTCGCCGCGCCGGCGGAGCCGAAGCCGATGAAGGCGGAGGAGACCGCGGCGCCGAAGGACGGCAAGGCCGCCAAAGGCAAAAAGAAGAAGGGCGGCAAGGTCGCCCGCTCGGGCCTGGTCGCGCTGATCGTCCTGTTCTCGCTGGCGCTGATCCTCGTGGTCGCCACGGGCGTTTTCGCCTATCTCGTCACGAACAGCGACACCAACCTGCCCAACGTCTATCTCGGCGGCGTGTACGTCGGCGGCATGACGAAGGAGCAGACCCTCGCCGCGCTCGACGAGGCCAAATGGGACGAGACCCGCGGCGGCACGCTCAAGGTCAAGCTGCCCGAGGACGTCAGCTTCGAGCTGGACTTCCTCACGGCGGGCGCCTATCAGCCCAAGGAGGAGGCGGTCGAGACCGCCATCGCCTACGGCCACGGCGAGGACATGTTCGAAAACCTCATGACCTACGTCCGCGGCGTGGTCGAGCCCGTCGATCTCTGCCGCACCGAGTTCACGATCGACCGCAGCTATGTCTCCGACGCCGTGAACAAGGCCGTGGACGAATTTGAAGAGCGCACCTCGGGCGAGCCCTATACCGTCAACGAGAAGGACTCCGTACTCGAGGTCGTCAAGGGCCTGGGCGATCTGACGCTCGACCGCACGGCGATCTGCGACGAGGCCTGCGCGAAGCTCCTCTCCGGCGAGAGCGAGATGGTCTGGACCGAGATCTCCGGCACGCCGGTGATCCCGGACTTCGCAAAGATCGCTGCCGATCTCAACAAAGAGCCCGCCAACGCCTCCTACGACCCGACGAAGGACGAGTTCATCCCCGAGGTCGTCGGCGTCGAGCTCGACGCCGTGAAGGCCGGCGAGCTGTGGAAGCAGGCCGGCATCCTGGAAAAATTCAGCGTGCCGATCAAGATCATCGAGCCGGAGATCACAGTCGAGAGCCTGCAGGCGGTGCTCTTCCACGACAAGCTCGGCTCCTGCACGACCTCGCTGGCCGGCAGCTCGCCCAACCGTATCTCCAACGTCAAGCTGGCCTGCAGCCGCTTTGACGGCAAGGTCCTCACGCCGGGCGAACGCTTCTCGTACAACGATGTCGTCGGCGAGCGCAAGGAGGAGACCGGCTTCAAGGTGGCCCCCGTGTACAGCGGCACGAACCATGAAATGGGCGTCGGCGGCGGCATCTGCCAGGTGTCCTCCACGCTGTACAACGCCGTGCAGTACGCCAACCTAGAGGTCAACGAGCGGCATTGCCACTCGATGCTCGTCGGCTATCTCAGACCGGGTCTGGACGCCACGGTCGACTGGGGCGCCGCGGACTTCGTTTTCACAAACAACAGCGAATACCCGATCCGGATCAAGGCCTATGTGGAAAACAACCGCAAGGTGACCATCGAGATCTGGGGCACGAACAAGGAAGGCATCACCGTCGAGATCATGCGCGGCGAATGGGCGATCTACGACGAGGAATACCAGGACAAATACGGCCTGAAGGTCCACACCGGCTACGGCGCCTGGAACTACCGCCGCATCCACTATCCCGACGGCCATTACACGGACGGGGAGAAGGTCTACAGCCGGTACTATATCCCGGACGAAGAGATCAGCTGGCCGCGCATCCCCGAAGAGGAAAAGCCCAGCCCGACCCCCACCCCCAGCACACCCGACCCGACCCCGCCTCCCAGCACGCCCGACCCGACGCCGGATCCCAGCACGCCGCCTGAAACGGGCGGCGATACCGGCGGGAACACCGGCGGCGATACCGGCGGGAACACCGGCGGCGATACCGGCGGGAACACCGGCGGTGAGTCTGGCGGCGGAGACGCGGGCGGCGGAGACACGGGCGGCGGAGAATCCGGCGGTTCTGAAGGCGGCGGAGAATCCGGCGACGGCGGCGACGGCGGCGAGGGCTGAGAGAGCCCCCCGGAAACAGCACAGGAGAACAGGAGAAAAGAGACATGGAAAAGAAGACCTTTTATATCACGACCCCGATCTATTATCCCTCGGACAAGCTGCACATCGGGCACGCCTACTGCACCGTGGCGACCGACGCGATCGCCCGCTACAAGCGTCTGCGCGGTTATGACGTGATGTTCCTCACCGGCACCGACGAGCACGGCCAGAAGATCGAGGCCAAGGCGAAGGCCGCCGGGCTCAGCCCCCAGGAATTCGTCGACCGCATCGTCACCGGCGAGAAGGGCATCAAGGATCTGTGGAAGCTGATGAACATCTCCAACGACCGCTTCATCCGCACCACCGACGACTACCACGTCGAGGCGATCCAGCGCGTGTTCCGCAAGATGTACGACAACGGGGACATCTACAAGGGCAAGTACAGCGGCAAATACTGCAAGGACTGCGAGAGCTTCTGGACCGAGACCCAGCTCGTCGACGGCAAATGCCCCGACTGCGGCCGCGCCGTCCAGGACGCCGAGGAGGAGGCCTATTTCTTCCGCCTCTCCAAGTACGCCAAGCCCGTGCAGGAGCTGCTCGAGACCGGCACCTTCCTCGAGCCCGCCTCCCGCGTCAACGAGATGATCAACAACTTCATCAAGCCGGGCCTTGAGGATCTCTGCGTCTCCCGCACCGGCTTCACCTGGGGCGTGCCCGTGGACTTCGATCCGGGCCACGTCGTCTACGTCTGGGTCGACGCGCTGTACAACTACTGCACGGCGCTGGGCCTGTACAACGACCGCTATCACGACTTTGACAAGTACTGGCCGGCGGACGTGCACGTCGTCGGCAAGGAGATCGTGCGCTTCCACTCGATCATCTGGCCCGCCATGCTCATGAGCGCGG
>JAFSNA010000144.1 GCA_017447645.1 Oscillospiraceae bacterium | reverse complement strand
GGGAAGCGGCGGGAGAAGTAGGACGAGGCCATGGTGGAGCCGTCGCAGGGCATTGAGCTGGAGATGAACAGCGAGCCCATGTCGGGCAGAGCGTTGATAACCAGCGCGCCGCACTCTGAGGACGGCACCGGGCAGGTGTCGGCCGGCAGGCCGTAGCTCTCGACCGCGTCGATATAGGGGATGCAGACCAGCTGGTCGATCTCGGAGACGAGGAACATGGGCAGCAGCTGGTGCGGGATGGCAAGCAGATCCGGGAAGCCGGCGGCGATCTGGCCCATGGTCATTTCGTCGAAGGTGAAGAGCATCTTGTTGAGCTCGTCGCTGTTGCCGTTCTTGCGGTCCGCCTTGGAGAGGAAGACCAGGTTCTCCGCCACGTAGCGGAAGATCTGGTAGGTGACCTCATGGCTCATGCGCAGGTTGGAGCCGCGCAGGCCGAGGATGTTCTTGTCCATGAAGCCGTGGCAGCAGAAGTAGGAGATCATCCAGCGATACCACAGCGCGCTGTTCATGGCGGGGATCAGGTCCTTGGAGAAGGTGGCGAGCAGCATGCCCCACATGCGGGCCCATTCCCAGAAATCGTAGGCGGTGTCCTTGACGCCGCGCCACTCGCGGCGGACCGTGGCCATCGCGCCCTTGCGGTAGAGGCGGCCGAGGCTGCGCTCGCCGTTGACGACGCGGTCCCACTTCTCGGCCTTGTCCAGCGCCATGAAGTCGTTGTACTCTTCCTTGACGCGCTGTCCGTCGGCCTTGATGCCGTCGACCATGTCCTTGCCGAATTTCTTCCAATCGGTCTCTTTCAGGAGCTCGCCGAAGATGCCCATGACTTCCTTGAGGTTTTCGCCCTGCTTCTTCCAGTCAATGTTATCTTTGGCTTTCCAGAATTTAGGGTTGGGATATTGTGCCTTCGCCATTAGTTCTTTCCCTCCTCTTTATGGATGCGTTTGATCTCCAGCGACTCGACAAAGGCCTGGACGCGGGTACGCAGCTGGCCGGAATTGCCGTTGTTGTACAGTCTGTCGATGGAGAGCACCGGCCAGCCGTATTCGTCGTGCATGATGTGGCTGACCAGGGCGCGCTCAAAGCCCCAGTAATCGCAGTACTTCATCTGCTCGTAGATGATGCCCTCGGCCTTGAACTCCTTGGCAAGACGGTCGGCCGTCTCGCGGCGCTGCAGCACCTTCTCGTCGGAGATCCAGCGGGCGCACTCGGAGACCTGCATGTAGTGCAGGCAGATCTGGCGCAGGGCGGGCTCGTCGTCGCGGAGCTCGATGACCTCGCGGCCCGGCGTGGAGCCGAAGCAGTAACGGTCGGACACGACCAGCGCGCCGACGTCCTCGATCAGTCTGGTCAGGCTGGGGTCGTCGATCTCGGAGCCGACGATCGCCACGCGGGCGCGGTAGGGGCTCTTCCTGTCGGGCTTGCGCGCCTTGAGCTCTTCGAGCGTCTCGCGCAGGTAGGGCAGGATCAGCGCCTTCGGGCAGACGTAGGTGACCAGGTCGATGACATGGAACTCATAGCCGGTGATGACGGGCTTGTCCTTCTTGCGCAGCTCGCTGATCTCGGAGATGATGCGGCAGACCTCGTTGTGCTCCTCGACGGCCTTGCGGATGGCGGCGTCGGAAACGTCGACGCCGAAGACCTCGTGCAGACGGTCGAGCACGCGGACCTGCATCTGCCTCTCATAACCGTCCAGCGTGTAGTCGGTGATCTTGAAGGGCATGTCGGTGTGCGTGACGAAGAAGTTGGGCTTTTCGTTGACGTCCAGGATCTCAAAGTGCTCCATCGCGCGGTTCATCATGGAGCAGGCGTCGACGCCGATCACCGCGTCGAGGAAGCGGTAGCCGCCCTCGATGCCGCGCTCGACGAGGGCGCGGGCATACTCGCAGGTGTAGTTCGACATGTAGTAGGTCGCAATGTCGATCGAGCCGGTGTTCGGGGCGCGAAGTCTGGTCGAGAAGCATTTGTCGACGTTGAGCAGGACCTCCGGGATGTGGAAGCAGGTATAGCCGAGGGCGATGCCGCCGTCGGCCTGAGCCTGTTTGATCAGCTCATTGTCGGCGTTCTCAAGCAGTTTCTCGAAATAGATCAGATGCTTAAGATCTTTCAAATGTTACACCTCTTCTTCTAAAGAATTTCTATTTTGTGGAGTGCTTCCTTCACTCCCTTGAGCATGACGGAATCCGCGGGCAGCTCCATAACGCTTTTGCCCTTGATGTCGTTGGCGGCAAAGGCGTCGTCCGCGGGGATGGCGGAGAGGATCTCCACCGGGCTGTCGGTCAGGCCGACCAGTTCGGGGTTGGTGACGCGGTTGATGATGCAGCCGATCTTCTCATAGGAGATCAGCTCGTCCGCGACCTGCTTGATCGTCGTGATGACCTGGGCGCCCTTCTTGCTCTGATCCGTGATCAGCAGCAGATGCGAGACTTTTTCCATGACGCGGCGCTGGATCTGCTCGATCCCGGCCTCGCCGTCGATCACCACATAGTCGAAGCTGTTCGCGAGGATGCCGATGACCTCCTTGAGATAGGAGTTCACCTTGCAGTAGCAGCCGGAGCTCTCCGGTCTGCCGATCGCAAGAAAGGCAAAGCCCGGCATCTCGACCAGCGCGTCGAACATGCGGAAGCGCGCCTCGCTCAAAAGCTCGAGCGCTTCCCGGGTGTCGCCGTTTTCCACGCTGTCGACGATGCTTTGACGAATGTCGTCGAGCGTAAGCTTCACGTCCACGCCAAGAGCAACGGACAGACCCACGGCCGGGTCAGCGTCGATCGCAAGGATCTTCTTGTCGGGGTATCTCTCCGAAAGAAGCCGCACGATGCACGCGCAGATCGAGGTCTTCCCGACGCCGCCTTTGCCTGCTACCGTAAGGATCTTGGCTTTATTCTCCATACGCTTCTCCCCCCTTTTTTTCTCCGATAGGCATACTGACAGGCATACTATCTCAGATTACAGTTATTTTACCACAGCCACCCCCTCCAATGCAAGGAAAACGCGGCCGCGTCCATGATCTTCCATACGGCGCCGCCGGCGGCGGCAGGGCATGTCAATCGGATGCGCGGCGTTTTCCTGTTTATACATTTCCCTGTTTTTGTATAATTTTTCGGCCGTTTTGAGGGTCAAAAAAAGAATGTGCCGCTTTCTTTGTGAAAGCAGCACAAAAACGGCCGTGAAATTTCGTCAATTCAGCAAATACACGCCGAGGTTGAGATAGGCCGCAAAAAACAGCCACAGCAGATAGGGCGTCATCAGCTTTCCGGCGCGCGCGTCGATATAGCCGAAGCGCAGCGCGCATACGAGGGCGAGCGCGAAGAGCAGGATCAGCCACAGGAAGGCGGCGAGATAGGCCTGCAGCACGAAGAAGATCAGCGGCCAGATGAAGTTGGCCGCGAGCTGCAGGACGTAGGCCGTCATCGCGCGGCGTATGCGCTCCGGCGAGGCCGCCGAGGTATAGACCAGATAGCTCGCGAGGCCCATGAGAACGTACAGGATCGTCCAGACCACGGGAAAGACCCAGCCCGGCGGCGCGAGCAGCGGCTTATACATGCTCTTATAGTACTCCATGCCTTCCCTGCTCAGGAGTGCGGCCAGCGCTCCGACGAGAAGCGGCGCGGCGATGCAGATCACCAGCTGCTTCCATTTGATTTTTCCGCTTTTCATTTCATCATCACCCACTGGAAGGATATGCGCTTTCGGACGGGCTTATGCCGCCTTTGTCCGCTTTTTCCGTGCGGGGGGCGGCTTTTTTTCTTGACAAGCCGCCGCAGCGGTTTTATTCTGAAATAAAGAGATCCGAGCATAACGTCTGAACGGAGGAAATTGAAATGAACGGAAACAAGATCCTCGCCCTGCTGCTGGCGCTCGTCATGCTCTTCGCCCTCGCCGCCTGCGGTGAGAGCGGAAGCGTTTCCGAAGCCGCGCCGAAGGACGGCGCCGACAAAACCGCTGAGGAAGCGCAGCCCGCCACCGAACCCGCCGCAGAGCCCGCCGTCGAACCCGCCGCCGAACCCGCCGCCGAGCCCGCTGTCGAGCCCGCTGTCGAGCCCGCGGCCGAGCCAACGCTCGTCGGCACATGGAAATGCGAGAAAGATCTCAAAGAGCTGCTGGCTTCGGAGCTCGGCACAAGCGATCCGGAAAGCGTCCAGCTGCTCGAGGATTTCGAGCAGCCGATCCCTCTTGTGATGACGCTCCAGTTCAATGAGGACGGAAGCTGCATCCTCACGCCCGACATGAGCAAGGCAAAAGAAGCCCTGTTCGCGTTTTTCTGCAGCTATCTCGACAGGATGTTCAAGGAAAGCGGCGTAACGATGGACGAAGGGTCCATCCAGGGGATGGCCGAGCAAAGCATTGCGGGTATGGACGAGAGCTTTTCCCCGGTCGAGGGCTCCTATGAGGAGAACGAGGGCCTGCTGTACCTGGGAGCGAGCGATCCCGTTCCCTACGCGCTCGACGGCGACACGCTGAGCATCAGCGTCGAAGGCTTCGGCGAGCTGCAGTTCGTCCGCGTGGTACGCTGAAATCGTTCGCAAAACATTCAAAATAAAAAAGGAGAAAGACAGAATGAACAGAAAAAGACTGATCGCCCTTGCGCTCGCGCTCGTCATGCTTTTCGCCCTCGCCGCCTGCGGCGCCAAAAAGCCCAGCGTCGTCGGCAAATGGCAGGCTTCCGCCGATATGCGCGACAAGATGATCCAGGGAATGGACGAGTCCGTCCAGGGATCGAAGTCCTTCGGCGAATACCTCGGCAGCTTCACCTGGGATCTGACCCTGGAGCTGAAGGAGGACGGCAACTACACGCTCAACTATGACATCAGCAGAGACCTTCCCGGCTTCAAGGCCGCGGTCGTGAATTACATGCGCGACATGATCAACGAGCAGGTCGGCTTTGAGGTGAGCGACGATCTCATCGCAACGGCTCTCGGCATGCCGCTGGAGGATTACGCGCAGACGGTCGTCGACGCGATGACCTCCGCCGCGGAAACGGAGACCGGGAAATACCAGGACAAGGACGGCGCCCTGATCTGGGGGAACGGCGAGAAGAGTCCCTACGAGCTCACGGAGAACACGCTCAAGTTCAGTGCGCAGGAGCTCGGCGAGCTGTTCTTCACGCGCGTCGGATGATCTGATAAGCAAATAAAAAGACCACCCTTCGGCTCGGCTGCCGAAGGGTGGTCTTTTATTGTCCGGAGCGATCAGCACCCGCAGCCGCAGCTGCAGCCGCCTTCCTCGTCCTCGTCGCCGTGGCAGCCGCTGCAGCCGCCGCAGTCGCCCGAGCAGCAGCCTCCGCCGACGGGGGGCAGCTGGCCGGTGACGAGCAGCTCCGCCGCCGTGTCCGCGTCGCCGCAGTAGCCGGGGACCGGGATGATGCCGTAGCCGAGCAGCGCCGAGCGCGCCTCGTCGCCCATCTGGCCGCAGATGACCGCGTCGGCCTTCTCGCGCTTGAGAAGGTCGGCCATGTCCTGGTGGCCGTGCAGCGCGGAGGCGTCGACAAGCCGCTTGGTGGACTTGTTCAGGTCGTGCTCGTCAAATTCGTAGATCGCGAAAAGCTCGCTGTGGCCGAAATGCTCGAAGATCTCGCCGTCTTTATAGGAAACCGCAATCCTGATCATCTTAAAGCTCCTTTTCGATATAGTCCGCCAGCGCCTTGAGCCCCTCCGCGGGGACGGATTCGACCTCGCCCGCGTCGACCATCGCCGCGACGACGGGGTCGATGGGCAGTCTCGCCCAGGTCTTGATGCCGAAGGCGGCCGCTTCGGACGCAGCCTTGCTCTCGCCGAAGATCTCATGCTCTTTGCCGCAGTCGGGGCACTTGTAATAGGACATGTTCTCCACCAGGCCGATGACGGGCTTCTTCATCAGCCCCGCCATGTTGACGGCCTTGGCCACGATCATGCCGACGAGGTCCTGCGGCGTGGTGACGACGATCACGCCGTCCACGGGCAGAGACTGGAACACCGTCAGCGGTACGTCGCCCGTGCCGGGAGGCATGTCGACGAACATATAGTCCACGTCCTGCCACAGCACATCGGTCCAGAACTGCTGCACCGCGCCGGCGATGACGGGGCCGCGCCAGACGACGGGGGCCGTCTCGTCCTCAAGGATCAGGTTGATGGACATGATCTGCAGGCCCGTGTGCGTGCAGACGGGGAAAAGGACCTCGCTGGTGCCGGTGGCGTGTTCGCTCACGCCGAAGGAGCGCGGGATCGAGGGGCCGGTGATGTCCGCGTCCAGCACGGCGGCGTTGTAGCCGCGGCGCTGCATCTCGCTGGCGAGCAGGGCCGTGACGAGGGATTTGCCCACGCCGCCCTTGCCGCTGACGACGGCGATGACCTTTTTGACGGACGCGCCCTCGTGCAGAGCTTTGCGGAAATCAGCCTGACGCTCGGAGCAGTTTTCCGAGCAGGTGGAGCAATCATGCGTACATTCGCTCATGTTATCTGTTCAGTTCCTTTCTTGAGGATGTTTATCGCTTGCCTTTGTTATTATACCCGTCGCGCGGGAATTGTCAAATCCTCCGCGGCCGTGCTCCGGAAACCGCTTGTTCATCCGCGAGGCCTTGTCGCGTCCGACGCTGCAGCCGGGATTGGAGAGCAGACAGTTGTGCTGACAGCCGCCGCAGTGCTCGCTGCGCCGGCTCAGCAGCATCTGCTCGCCGGGTCTGATCCGGCCCAGGCCCGTGCGCTGGACGCAGAAGCCGCGCCGGCGCAGCTCGTCGATCAGCGCCTCGATCACGGCCGGATGGGAGATCAGGATGCAGTCCTCTCCCCTCTGCTCCAGCCTGTCGATCAGAGCGGCGGCGCGGCGGCGTCCCTCCGCGCCGTCGGCTCCGAAGAGGCGGCGCAGCCACAGGAGAAGCCGCCAGATCCACAGGGGCCGTGCGCGGCCGCCTTTGTCCGCGGGGCAGGGCAGCTCGTCGAGAAGCTCCTCGCGCTCCGCCTCGGCGTCCGCGACGCACAGGCGCGCCGTCTCGCGCGCCGAGAGCCGCGGGCTGCAGTAAACGCGCCTTCCGTTCGCCGCGACGCGGCGGATCCCGCCCGCTCCGGCGCCGCCGTCAAGGGCCTTCTCACGCAGGGCGCGATATTCCTCCGCCGTGCAGCGCCGCGGGAATTCGACCGCGGCCTCTCCGCTGCAGACGATCCAGACGCGCATATCAGAAGTCCAGTTTTTCCAGCTCGATGAGCGCCAGGATGTAGACCTTCAGCGCCTCGAGGAACCAGGCTTTGCAGGCCGCCTCGTCCACGCCGTGGATCGGGCCGGCAAAGGCGGGCGCGGGACGCTCGGGATGCTCGGGGCCGAAGGAAACGGCGTTGGGGAAATCGCGGGCATAGGTGCCGCCGCCGATCGTGTAGGGCTCGGCGTTCTCGCCGGTGAAGTCGTTGTAGGCGTTGATGCAGATCTGCACCTCCGGCTTGTCGAGCGGCATGTAGAAGGGCGGTGCGTCGCGCTCGACCGTGACCTCGGCGAGGCCCTGCGCGCGCTCGCGCAGGATCGCGGCGATCTTCTCGCCGCTCATATTCGTGGGATAGCGGCTGTCGACCGTCTGGAAGAGCCTGCCGTCGCTGAGGCCGATCACGCCGCTGACGACGGTGAGCGGCTTGAACAGCCCGTCGTCCGCCGCAATGCCGCAGGCACTGCCGTCGCTGCTCGCGTGGATGCTCTGCAGGAAGCGCAGGAGCTTTTCCTCCTCGCCGCCGCAGACCCTGTTGGCGAGCAGATAGCCGATCAGCTCGCCGATGGCGTTGACCGTGCCCTCGGGCATAGAGGCGTGGCCGCCCACGCCCGTGGCCGTCAGCTTCCACAGCCCCTCGCCCGCGCTCTCGGCCGTGACGCGGCCCGCGCTCTCCAGACGCTCCGCCCGCACGGTCGCCTCGGCCTTGTCGGGGATGGCGTTGGCCGCGAAGCCGCCGCTGACGGCGACGATGTTCTCGCAGGGCACGTTCGCGCGGATGCAGCCGTGGTAGATGCCCTTCTCGCCGTTGCACAGCGGGAAATTGGCGTCCGGGCTGAAGCAGAACAGGGGCGCCGGGAAGTGCGCGAGATAGTACTCCACGTCCTGCATGCCGATCTCCTCGTTCACGCCCAGCAGCGCGCGCACTGGATATTTCAGAGGGACGTTCTTCTCTTTGAGATATTTGAGCGCGTAGAGGCACAGCACGCTCGGCCCTTTGTCGTCCATGACGCCGCGGCCGATGATCCATCCGTCGCGCTCACGCATCGTGAAGGGATCCGTGCTCCAGCCCTCGCCCACCGGGACGACGTCGAGGTGTGTGATCGTGGCCAGGTACCGGGCGCAGTCACGCCCGCCCTCGCCCAGCTGGGCGTAGCCGATCATGCCCTCGCAGTTCTCCGTCGAAAGGCCCATGCCGCGCGCCATGCCGAGCGCGGCCTCGAGCGCTGCGGCCGCGCCCTCGCCGAAGGGCTTGCCGGGCAGCGCCGGGGCGTTCACGCTGTTGAAGGAGACCAGCTTCGCGATATCCGCGAAGATCGCCTCTTCATTTTCGGAGACAAAGGCTTCGATGTCTCTGCGCAGTTCTTCGTTCATTTCAATCTCCTTTCCATACAGGCTCCCCCTCCGGGGGAGCTGTCGGCCGCAGGGCCGACTGAAGGGGTGCTCGTACGGCACTGCCTCATGATACCATCAAGCGCCGGGCTTTGCAAGTGCGCGCGGGCAAAAGAAAAGGCGCCCAAAGGCGCCTTTTTCGCACGGCGGCGTTATTTTACGTCCGCGGCCTTGAAATCGGGCTCGGTACCCTCGGACAGACGCTTGAGGTTCGAACGGTGCTGGAAGACCGCGAGCGCGGCGGCGTAAATCGCCAGCAGCAGCCGCGGCAGCGCGATCAGGCCGAGCGCGGCGAGAACAACAGAGAAGACCACGACGGCGACCGCAGCGCAGACCGATCCGAGCGAGGCTTTCTTCGAGAGGAAGGCGGCGATCAGGAACACGATCACGATGCCGATGAAAACGCGCCAGTCGATCGCAAGGCCGATGGCCGCGCCGACGGAGATGCCCTTCCCGCCGCGGAAATCGTAAAAGATCGGGAAGCAATGCCCGGTCGTGCAGGCCATGCCGCCCGCCATCAGCCCCCAGTCTCCGCAGAGACGCCAGCCGACATACATGACGATCGCGGCCTTGAGGAAATCTCCCGCCAGCGTGGCAAAGCCCGCGAGCAGGCCGTAGGAGCGGGCCATATTGGTCGCCCCCGCGTTGCCGCTGCCCTTCTTGCGGACATCGGTGCCCAGCATCCGCGAGAGGATGATCGAAATGCTGACCGAGCCGAGGAGATAGCCGCCGGCCACGATCAGAAGATATTTCAAAGCTTCCATAGAAAGACCTTATTTCCTGTGTGGTGAGCTTATTATACTTCCCCTGCCGGAATATTTCAAGTTTTTGGAGTAATCGTTAAAACTTTATCCATTTCCGCTTGACTTTTCCGCTCTTTTCCCGCACGATAGAAAGGCGGAAGGGAGGCTGCGGCATGAACGAAAAGACATCCGGGCAGTGGGATCACGTCGTCCACGGCTTCGATCCGATCTGGGACGAACGCTCGCGCGTGCTCGTGCTGGGCACGCTGCCCTCCGTGAAATCCCGCGAGGAGAACTTTTACTACGGCCATCCCAGAAACCGTTTCTGGAAGCTGCTCGCGCTGCTGTTCGACGCGCCCGAACCGCGGACGGCCGAGGAAAAGAAGACGCTGCTGCTGGAAAACGGCGTGGCTCTGTGGGATGTGGTACGCGCATGCGACATCCGCCGCTCGGCGGACGGCACGATCCGAAACGCCGCGCCGAACGACATACGCCCGATCCTCGCGGGCGCGGATATACGCGCGATCTATACCAACGGCGTAAAGGCCAAGGAGCTGTATGACCGCCTGCTCCTGCCGATGACGGGGCGCGAGGCGAGGCGCCTGCCCTCGACCAGCCCGGCGAACGCGGCCCTTTCGCTTGACGAGCTGGCCGAGGCCTGGCGCGTCATAAAAGAAAACTGACAGACCGCCCGTTTTCAGTCTGTCAGTTTTTTGAACAGCCTTGCCGACCAGAAGTCCATGCCCAACTCATCGAGATAGAAATGCAGGATCCTCCGCCAGTCCTTCGTCGCAGTGCTGAGCAGGATATACGCCGCCTCTCCGCCGAGCGTCTTTTCCGCGAAGGAAAACAGCTCCCTTCCGATCCCCTGCGAGCGCCGCTCCGGCACAACGTAGAGCTCCTCGAGTTCAAAATACGGCAGGTCCTTTTCCAGGACGCTGCTGCCCTTTTCCTCACGGCAGATCCCGCCGAAGAGATACGCGATCAGCGCGCCGTTTTCACGCGCGGTAAAAACGCGTCTCCCCTCCAGGTCCGCGCGCGTGTTCTCCCGATAGCCGCGGCAGCTGTTCTCGCTCTCCCAGTCGCGCGAAAGGGCGATCAGCTCCTCATAAAGCTTTTCCGAGAGCGCTTCTTCTCTGATCTCCATGTTTCCGGCCTCCCTTGCTCACGGGGACATCATAGCACGCCGCCGCACGCCCTGTCAAGGGAGAGGAGTTTTTTTTGCGATCACTCTCTTTTTGATGGTAATTTGACGGCGGCTGTGTTATACTGCTTTTATAGCGAAAAAACCAATTTCAATTCAAAGGAAAGAGGTATGGAATATGGCACTGGATCTTGCGAAATACGGCATCACCGGCGTAAAGGAGATCGTCTACAACCCCTCCTATGAGGAACTGTTCAAGGAAGAAATGGCCGACGGTCTCACCGGTTTCGACGTCGGACAGCTCACCGAACTGGACGCCGTCAACGTCATGACCGGCGTCTACACCGGCCGTTCGCCCAAGGACAAGTATATCGTCATGGACGAGAACTCCAGGGGCACCGTCTGGTGGACCACGCCCGAGTACAAGAACGACAACCACCCCATGAGCGAGGAAGTCTGGGCGACCGTCAAGGACATCGCCGTGAAGGAGCTGTGCAACAAGCGCCTGTTCGTCGTCGACGCCTATTGCGGCGCCAATGCCGATACGCGCATGGCCATCCGTTTCATCATGGAGGTCGCCTGGCAGGCCCACTTCGTGCGCAACATGTTCATCAAGCCCACCGAGGAGGAGCTCAAGAGCTTCGAGCCCGACTTCGTGGTCTACACCGCTTCCAAGGCCAAGGTCGAGAACTATAAGGAGCTGGGCCTCAACTCCGAGACCTGCGTGGCCTTCAACATCTCCAGCCGTGAGCAGGTCATCATCAACACCTGGTACGGCGGCGAGATGAAGAAGGGCATGTTCTCGATGATGAACTATTACCTTCCGCTCAAGGGCATCGCCGCGATGCACTGCTCGGCCAACACCGATATGAACGGCGAGAACACCGCCATCTTCTTCGGCCTGTCCGGCACCGGCAAGACCACCCTGTCCACCGACCCGAAGCGCCTTCTCATCGGCGACGACGAGCACGGCTGGGACGACAACGGCGTGTTCAACTTCGAGGG
>JAFSNA010000143.1 GCA_017447645.1 Oscillospiraceae bacterium | reverse complement strand
CTATCGCAAGAGCCTGGTGTTCGACTGGGAGAACATGGACAACGCCCAGCGCGCCTACAACAAGCTGATCGCGCGCATCGCCGCGCTCAGGCCGGACGACGGCGTGCTCGACGAAGCCGCCTTTGCCGCCATGAAGGAAAAGTTCTGCAAGGCGCTCGACAGCGATCTGAACACCTCCCTGGCCGTGACGGTGCTCTACGACGTGCTGAAGGTGCAGACCAACGACTTCACCAAGCTCGCCGCGATCGCCGACTTCGACCGGGTGCTGAGCCTGAGTCTGATCGACAAGGCAAAGAAAAAACGCGAGGAGCTGAAAAAGGAAGCCCTCGTGGCCGGCGAGTTCACGATCCTCTCCGAGAGCGGCGAGTCCGACCCGGAGATCGAAGCGAAGATCCGCGCCCGCCAGGACGCGAAGAAGGCCAAAAACTTCGCCGAGGCCGACCGTATCCGCGACGAGCTCAAGGCCGCCGGGATCGAAGTGACGGACATCCCTCACGGCGCAAAGTGGAAGCGCGTGTAAACAACGAAAAAAGAAAAGGCTCGGAAGGTTTACATAACCTTCCGAGCCTTTTGCCGTCCCGTTCAGCCGAACAGCTCCTTCAATCCCTCGAAGAAGTCCGAGAGCGGGGCGAGAAAGCCCTTGAGCTTCTCATAAAAGCCCACGGCCTTGTCCTTTGCCTCGCCGATGCGCTGGATCGTCTCCTGCGCCTGCTCGACACGCTCGCGCAGCTCGCTCGGGTTGAGGTTTTCCATCGAACGGCATAGGTCGATGAGCTGGCGGATCTGACTGTCGCTGAGCGTCACATGATACTCGTCCGCGATGCGGACGATCTCCCGGCGAAGCTCCTCGTCGCTCATTTTGGCCGTCTCGCTGAGAACCTCCTTGAGGCCGGAGACGATCTTCGTCGCGTCGAGGCTGCCGATCTGCTCGGCCAGCTTGCCTGTGATGGTCAGCTCCTGCGTGCCCACGGTCTTGGCGATCTCGTCGAGCGTGCTGCCGGTGATCTGCTCATAGGCCTTGTAGATGCCTGTCAGCGCGGCCGTGCCGCTGACCTCGAAGGGCGCGGCGACGATGATCTTTGCGTCCGTGATGCCGGCCGTAACGAGCGCGTTTTTATACATCTCGGACGTGCACCAGTTGATATTGTAGGTCTCGACCGAGAGGCCGGAGCCCTCCTCGAGCAGCTGGACATATACACAGGAGATCGCGTATTTGCCGATCACCTTTTCCTCAACGAGGCCCTCGAGATAACGGCGCTCCTCGGCGTTGGTAACCAGCAGCTCCTCCACGCTCCCGCGTTCGATGCCGAAGATCTTATAGACCGTCGCGATCTGATCCTCCGTCAGATCCGCGCCGAGCACGACGCGGCTCTCGTTCGCGGCGAAAGCCGGGACGGCGAGCGACAGGAGCAGCGACAGCGCAAGTATGAGCGAGATCCATTTCTTTTTCAATCAGCGTACCTCCTTCCGGAGAGAAAAAAGATAAGCGCGGCGCAGCAAAACGATGCTTCGCCGCGCTGTCGATCCTACCACAAATAAAAGCGGAAGAAAAGCGAGCGGGGCAAAGATTAAGGATATTTCAGAAAAATGTTTACGCTTTCTTCACGGAATAATCATCGTAAACTATATTATGTTAATAATATTATGTTTATTATTTTATGTAAATCTTCTGGCATAGCCGCAGCGGCGGCAGAGGGGCTCCACAGCCCTTTTCTGTGAGAAACCATGGTAGATTTGCCGGGCTTTTTCTGTTGACATAATTTCGCTAAGTTCCTGCTCAAAAAGGTTGCCGAGCGGCAGCTCGCCGTCGTGGTCCAGACAGCAGGGCACGACCGTGCCGTCGACGAGCACGCCGACCTGGTCGCGCAGGCCGTAGCAGAAACAGCGCTCTCCCCTGTCGGGCGCGTCGAGCTCCGGCCAGTCGAATTTGTCGTCCTCGGCGAGAAAGACCCTGTCGGCCAGCTTGACGCTGCGGGGGCTCCGCTCCCACGGTGCGGGGAACTGCTTTTCCAACAGGCGCAGGATCTCGGTATTGAGGCTTTCGCGCCCGCCGCGATTCCACAGCCGCAGCTCGCAGATCTTTCCCGCGGCGGCGGCCTTGGCGGCAAAAGCGGCGCAGAGGTTTACATAATCTGATAGCTCGCCGCCCTCGTTGGCCTCGAAGGACTGCAGCGAAAGGTTGACCTTATACAGCGCCGGCGCGTCCAGCAGGATCTCTTCTTTCCGAGCCAGCAGCGTGCCGTTCGTCGTGAGGATGACACGGAAGCCCATTTCTCCCGCGATCGAGAGAAAGCGGCCGAGAGAGGGGTGCAGCAGCGGCTCGCCCATCAGGTGGAAGTAGAGATACTGCGTCTGTCCCTGCAGCTTGCCGATGAGCGCGGAAAACTCCTCCTCGCTCAGGAAGCGCTTTTCGCGCCTTGTGCCGGGGCAGAAGCTGCAGGCGAGGTTGCAGACGTTTGTGATCTCCAGATAAACTCGTTTGAGCATGGCTGTTCCTCATCAAACAGGGGCGTGTATCCACGCCCCTGTTTTTCCTTTATTTTATCTCCACGATGGCGCGCAGCCGCTCGGGCTCGGTCTTGACGATCTCCCGGTCGTAGGTCACGAGGCCGTTGATCTCATCCTCGACGTCGCTCAGCTGCGTGTAAACGGCGGCGGCGAGGCCGCGCGCCTTCGCCGGGCGGATCTGCTTTTGATACAGCTCCTCCAGAGCGAGCGCGAGCTTGTCCGCGCTCTCGGTCTTCTTGTATCCGAAGCTTTTCTCTCCGAAGCAATGCCCCTCGACGGCGCGGGCATAGCCGCCGAACTCGCTGAGCACGACCGCACGGCCCTTCTTGTCCGCCCGGAAGCGGTAGGGCCGGAAGTAGACATGCTCGCTCTTCACGTCGCCGACGCCCTGATCGTGCCAGCCGGAGGCGTGGTCGATCGTGCGGGTGTTGTCGATGAAGCGCACGGCGTCGGTCATCTTCTTCGCGTCGAACTGGCCCCAGCCCTCGTTGAAGATCACCCACATCGCAACGCAGGGGCAGTTGTAGAGGTGATTCACCATGTCGATGAGCTCGTTCTGAAATTCCATCCTGCCCGCCTCGTCGCCGCGGCCGAAAAGGCCGTAGGCGTTGTCGCGCAGGTGGATCCCCGTCACAAGCGGCGCCGAGACCACGGCGGGGCTGTAACGCCCGCCGCCGCAGGGCATATCCTGCCACACCAGCATGCCGAGACGGTCGCAGTGGTAATACCACCGCAGCGGCTCGACCTTGATGTGCTTGCGCAGCATGTTGAAGCCGCTCTCCTTCGCCGTGAGGATGTCGCGCTGCAGCGCCTCGTCCGTCGGCGCGGTGTAGAGCCCGTCGGGCCAGTAGCCCTGATCGAGCAGACCGTTGTGGAAATACGGCTCGTTGTTCAGAAACAGCCGCGGCACGCCCTCCGCGTCCTTTTCGACAGAGAACTTGCGCATCGCAAAATAGCTCTTTACCTCGTCCTCGCCGCAGCTGACGCTGAAATCGTAGAGTCTGGGATGCTCGGGGCTCCAGGCCTCGAAGCCCGGGACCGGGATGCGCGCGGGCAGCTCATAGCTCTCGCCGCCGAAGTGGGCGACGGCCCGCTCTCTTCCGACTACGTCGGCCGAGACGTCGACCTCGGCGTCGTCAAAAAAGGGCGTGATGCGCAGCGAGCGGATATAGCTCTGGGGAACGGCCTCAAGCCAGACGCTCTGCCAGATGCCGCTCTGCGGCGTGTACCAGATGCCGCCGCGCTTCGTCTTCTGCTTGCCGCGGGTATGGAAACCCCGGTCGGTCTCGTCCGTCACGCGGACGACAAGGGAAAGCGGCCCTTCCCCGAGCGCGGACGTGATCTCCGCCTCGAAAGGCAGATAGCCGCCGACATGCGCGGCGAGGTGCTGGGCGTTGACCCACAGGTCCGCGACCTGATCAACGGCGCCGAAATGCAGGATCAGCCTTTTCCCGGTAAAATCCTCCGGCAGCGTCAGCTCGCGCCGATACCACAGATACTGCCCCGGTTCCGGCCCTCTCCCCACGCCGGAGAGCTCCGCCTCCGGGGAAAAGGGCACAAGGATCGTGCCGTCGAAGCGCTCGGGGATCACCTTGCTGTCGCTGATGGCGTATTCCCACTCGCCGTTGAGGCTCAGCCAGCGTTCGCGCACCATCTGCGGGCGCGGGTATTCCGGCAGCGGACAGCTTTTATCAAGTTTTTCGGTCCAGGGTGTTTTCATAGCCAAAGCCCTTTTCGATCCTTAAAAAAGTCCGGGGAACCCTCCCAGGCCGCCCTGCAGCTTCGCCATGGACTGGCTGGTCTTGTCGTCGGCCGCCTTGAGCGCGCCGTTGACCGCCGCCAGGATCAGATCCTGCAGCATTTCGACGTCGTCGGGATCGACGACCTCGGGGTCGATGGTGATGCTCTCGAACTCTCTCGTGCCGGAGACCACGGCCTTGACCGCGCCGCCGCCGGAGCTGAATTCAAATCTGGACGACTCCAGCTCCTGCTGCATTTTCAGAAAATCCTGCTGCATCTTCTGGGCCTGCTTCATCATGTTGGCCTGGCTGCCGCCGTAGCCGCCGCGAAATCCGCCTTTTGCCATGTTGTGATCCTCCTGTATTCTATGTTCCGGATCGGCTCAGCCGATCACTCTCGTCTCGGGGAAGGCCCTGAGCTCGTCAAGGCTTCTTGTCTCGCGCGCCGCGCTCATCTCGCGCAGGACGGCGTTGACCGGCTGTCCCGTCAGCTCCGCCGCGCAGTCGGAGAACTTCTGCAGGATCTCCGTGCGGTTGAAGCGGTTGAAGATGAAGCCGCTCTCGGCCTCGAGCGTCAGCACGTTCCCTTTCAGTCTGCCGCGCAGCTTGCTCCCGTCGCCGGGATAGATGCGCATGTCGATCGGAAGGCGCGCCACGACGCGGCCGCACAGCTCCTTCCAGAACTGACCATCATCGACCGGCGCCGCGGGCGCGGGCGGTGCGGCCGGAGGCTCGGGCTTTTTCTCTTCCGGCTCGGCTCGCTTCGCCGTCAGAAAAGCGTCCTCGGGCTGCTCTTCGCGGAAGGCCTCGAAATCGGGCTCCTCCGCCTCGTCCGCCCGGCGCTCCCAGGGCGGAGCGGGCTCATAGCGCTCCGGCTCGAAACAAGGCTCGTCCTCGCGGGGAGGCTCGTCGTCAAACGGCTCGTCCTCCTCTTCGGCGATCGGGGCGCGCCGCGCCGCCGACGCGGAAAACTCGCCGCGGGCGAGCTGCTCCTCGATGCGGGAGAGGCGGGCGTTGAAATCGGGCATATCCTGCTTGAGCAGGCTGCTGCACAGTGTGACCAGGCACAGCTCCGCCGAGCTGCGCGGGCTTTTCGACGCGCGGGACGCGATCAGCGCGGACTGCAGCGTCTCCATGGCGGCGCACAGCTCCTCGCTCGTCAGCCGCTCGGCAAAGCGCCGCAGCGCGGCGAGCTCATGCCCGCCGGAGATCAGCTCGGCCCCGCCCCTGGGCGCCACGCGCAGCATCAGCGTGTCGCGCATGAGCGTGAACAGCTCGCCCAGAACGGCGATGGGGTCCTTCCCCTCCATCCACATGGCGGAAAAGGCCTTGAGCGCGGCGGCGGTGTCGTGTTCGATGATGCGTTCGAGCAGATCCTCGATGCGCCGCTTTCCCGCAAGCCCCATCGTGGAATAGACCGCGTCGACGTCGATCGTTTCGTGGGCCGAGCACTGGTCAAGCAGGCTCAGCGCGTCACGGACGCCGCCCTCGGCCAGACGGGCGATCAGCTCGGCCGCCTCGCGCGTCAGCCTGAACCGTTCCTCCTCGGCTATGTGCGCGACGTAATCGGCCAGCTCCCCCGTCTCGATGCGGCGGAAGTTGTGGCGCTGGCAGCGCGAGAGGATCGTCGCGGGGACCTTCTGCAGCTCGGTCGTGGCGAGGATGAAGATAAGATGCTCGGGCGGCTCCTCGATGATCTTGAGCAGGGCGTTGAAGGCCGAGAGCGAGAGCATATGCACCTCGTCGATGATATAGACGCGCTTTTTCACCGCGGCGGGCGAGAACACGGCCTCCTCGCGCAGGGCGCGGACGTTGTCCACGCCGTTGTTGGAGGCGGCGTCCAGCTCGACCACGTCGAGGACCGATCCGTCGGCGATGCCGCGGCAGGCGGCGCATTTTCCGCAGGGATTGCCGTCCACTGGATGCTCGCAGTTGACCGCGCGGGCGAGGATGCGCGCGCAGGTCGTCTTGCCGGTCCCTCTCGTGCCGATGAAAAGATACGCGTGAGAGAGCCGCCCCGTGCGGACCTGGTTTTTCAGCGTCTCGGTGATATGCTTCTGACCGATGACGTCGTCGAAGGTCTGCGGCCGCCATTTGCGGTACAGCGCCTGATACATGCTCTCTCCTCCTTTTCCTTTAGAAAAATGTGACCCTTGACAAGACTGTACACCCGGTTCCGAAACATTTTCTATGCCCGTTACGCCGGCAGCCGGCTCAGATCCGGCAACCCCGCGGCACACGAAACGCACCGCTTAATGCTGCTCGGTTCCCCGCCTGACATGGTTCACGGGTTTCCGTTGCGCGAGACCGGACCGTCATCACTGCTTACCGGGGTCAGACGACACAGAAAACTTCCTCGACCGGGGATTCATCCCTGCTGTAGCGG
>JAFSNA010000142.1 GCA_017447645.1 Oscillospiraceae bacterium | reverse complement strand
CTGGCTCCTTCGGGAGTAAAGACGATCACCTACACCTACACGGTCGTTCAGGCGGACGTGGATGCGGGCAAGATCGAGAACACGGCGACTGCGACAGGCAAAGATCCGAAGGATGCGGAAGTGACCGCATCTGACGACGCCGAGGTCACGACAGTGGCTGCGGATCCGAAGCTGACGGTTGAGAAGACCGCCAATCCGACGAGCGGCGTTGCAGTCGGCGACACGGTTACGTACACGGTAGTTGTGACGAACAGCGGCAACGTGACGGTCAAAGATATCGCTCTGGAAGACACCCTGGTGACTCTGAGCGAGGCGGCGTTCACGCTGGCTCCTTCGGGAGTAAAGACGATTACCTACACCTACACGGTCACTCAGGCGGACGTGGATGCGGGCAAGATCGAGAACACGGCGACTGCGACGGGCAAGGATCCGAAGGATGCGAAAGTGACCGCGTCTGACGACGCCGAGGTCACGACAGTGGCCGCTGCAGCTGAGCTGGGCATCGTGAAGAGCGCGAGCCCGACGAGCGGCGTTGCTGTCGGCGACACGGTTACCTACACGGTGGTCGTGAAGAACACGGGCAACGTGAGCGTGAAGGACGGCAAGCTGGAGGACGACCATGCGGATCTGAGCGGAGAAACCTTTGCTCTGGCTCCGAACGAGGATGCGACCTTCACCTACACCTACACCGTAACGCAGGATGACTTCGACGCGGGCGAGATCATGAACACCGTCAAGGCGAATGCGACCGCTGTACGCGGCGACGATCCTGACGAGGTCGAGAACAGTGCGACCGTGACCGCGGCCGACGCGGCAGCTGCGCTGAGCATCACGAAGGATGCGGACAAGAGCTCCGTCGACAATGCCGGCGAAGTGATCACGTACACGGTGGTCGTGAAGAACACGGGCAACGTGAGCGTGAAGGACGGCAAGCTGGAGGACGATCATGCGGATCTGAGCGGAGAAACCTTTGCTCTGGCTCCGAACGAAGAAGCGACCTTCACTTACACCTATACGGTGACGCAGGACGACATGGATGCGGGCAGCATCAACACCGCGGACGGTATCAAGAACACCGTCAAGGCGAACGCGACGGCCGTGCGCGGAGATAATCCTGCCGAGGTTTCTGCGTCTGCGTCGGTGGCTGTGAACGCGAATCCGGACTTCGAAGTGACGAAGACCGCGGATAAAACGCTCTGCAGGATGGGCGACACCGTGCAGTTCACCATTACGGTGACGAACACCGGCAACATTTCGCTCACTGAGTTCGACTTGGGGGACGACACCTACGGACATCTCAGACCCGACCGCATCGTTCCCACGATCATCAGCAACTCCGCAACTCCCGAGTATACAACCGGCCCGGGCTTCCATGTTGATGAGGCAATTCTGAACCATATTGACCCGGACAGCACCCTGCAGTTTGCCGGAACCTATGACGACCGGCTGCAGCCCGGCGAGTCGTGGACTCTCGTTTACGCGGACACCGTGACTGCGGGCGACGTGGTGAATACGGAGATCGTGAACAGAGTCATTATCAACGCCAGATTCGCAGAAGGAACCGGAAAGGAGCAGAGTGCCACCGCGACGGTGCAGACCGAGCCGATCCCCATCGAGATCACGGCGGCTTCTGACCAGAAGACCTATGACGGCACTCCGCTGACGAACGACGGCTACACGCTTACGAGCGGCGAGCTGCTGAGCGGAGACTCCATTGATTCCATCACGGTCACCGGCACGATCACCGATGTCGGCAGCGTTCCCAACGTGGCGAAGGACGCTGTGATCAAGAACGCGGCCGGCGTGGAAGTCACCGGCGGCTACAAGATCACGTATAAGAACGGCACGCTGACGATCAAGACGGTTCAGTACACCATCAACTATGTCTTTGATTGGCCCGGCGGCACCGCTCCTGCAGGTGCTCCCGCAGCTCCCGCGGCTGTCAAGGTAAACAGACACGGCAGCTTCAAGGTGAGCACGAAGCAGTACGCGGATATTCCGTATGCATTCGCGGATAACGGCAATCCGATCTCGGTCCTCCGCTTCAGCGGTTGGAACAGCGGTGATATTGCGGACGTGACGGCCAACAAGACCATCCACGGCTCCTGGACGATCCAGATGGTGTGGTATTCGGTCACCTACACCGACGGTGTGGCCGACGAGGTGGTGTTCCAGAATCAGGTAACGAACACGTTGCGTATCGGTGCAGCTACGCCTGCATTCAAGGGCACGCCGACGCGTGAAGGCTACACCTTCACCGGCTGGTCGCCCGCGGTGTCCGCGACGGTGACGGGCAACAACGTCTACACCGCGCAGTGGGAGCCGAACCAGGTCGTTGAGCCGACTCCCGAACCCACTCCCGAACCCACTCCCGAACCCACTCCCGAGCCTGAAAAGATCCTTGAGCCCGACACGCCTTTGGCGAACATGTCGGCCTGGGCTCTGATCAACCTGCTCGCCGCGATCGTCACGGTGCTGACCGCAATCGGCATGATTGTCACTTTCTTCAAGAAGAAGGAGAAGGACGATGGTGAGCAGACCGTAAGGAGCGCGGAGAGCGGTGACGACGAGCAGAAGGGTAAGAAGAGCAAGTTCTTCGGCGTGATCCCGGCTGTGGCATCGGTTGTGCTCTTCATTCTGACGGAGAACATGAACGACCCGATGGTGATGGTCGACAAGTGGACCATCCCGATGCTCTGCATCCTGCTGGTGAACGGCATCTTGGCTTATCTCACCCGCAACAAGAAGCCCGAGGACGCGAAGGAAGCCGATAAAGCCTGATAAAGGAAAAGGCTGACAACGCGAATCCCTCAGAAAAAGACAAACTCTCCCCGCCTCATGCGAGACGGGGAGAGCCAGAGAGAACGAACGGGGCTGCCGCGGTTTTCCGCAGCAGCCCCAATCTTTTTTCGCACCGCCGGATGGCATGAAAGAGAGAGGCGTGGCGAGAAAACGCCCAAGACGAAAAACACTCGAGGGAGTGTATATAAGATCGTTGAGTCGCGGAAAAAACCGCGGCTTTTTTTTCGTAGACAAGCAAGCGGGCGCATAGTATAATACAATAGGTGCATTATAGAAAAGCGTCGACACGGACGAAAGATCCCGCTTTGCGCGCTTTGTCAAAGCGTCTTCGCGGCGGGGAAAAACGCGCGGACGGCGGCGCGGCCTGCACAATTGGAAGCCGCGGCAGGGTTTTCAGCTCCTGCCCTCCCTCGATTGAACAAACTGAAAGATAATCTCCCTGCCGAGAGGAGCTCGGGAATAAGAAAAGCAGAGTTCCCGGCATCGGGTAACCGACCGGCGATGTCCGGCTGATAAGAAACGGCCGGAGGAGGTGAATCGCTTGCATCTGAAAACGCGATATTTTCCACTGCTGCTTGCGGTATGCCTGCTGCTGAGCGGCTGCGGCGCGGAAGGGACTCAGACGGCGGCCGTACCGCTGCGGCAAAGCGCGGCCGACTCTGTATCTGGCGAAGAGTTCACTCCCTATGAGGCGCCGCCCCTTGCGACAGTGGCTTTTCATTCCGAACTGGCCGAGGGAAACAACAGCATGAAAATAGACATTTCCGCTGCCAGTGAGGGTTATGTGGCTGTTCAGGCGAGATCGGACAAGCGGCTGAAGTTTCAGGTCATTAAGGACGAATGGACGTACACCTACAACATTTCCTCGGACGGTGAAGTCTCCTTTTTTCCTCTCCAATGCGGCGACGGAGCCTATACTTTCCGCATCATGGAGAATATCGAGAGCAACAAATACGCCCAGGCCTATCTCACGAATTGCAGCGTGTTGCTGTCTGACGAGTTTCAACCGTTTCTGCGCCCAAGCGATTACTGCCCATACGACGGGGATTCAGCGTGCGTGAAAAAAGCGGCAGAGCTGGCGTCCTCCTGCTCAGACAGGCTGGGTGTCGTTTCTGCGGTCTATGCGTACGTCTGCAAGCATATCCGTTACGATCAGAAGAAAGCAAGCAGCGTGCAGTCCGGCTATTTGCCAGATCCCGACGAGACGCTTGAGAGCGGGAAAGGCATATGCTTCGATTACGCCTCGCTGGCCGCGGCCATGCTGCGCAGCCAGGGCATCCCTACAAGGATCGTCTTCGGGTACGTGGCACCGAACAATCTTTATCACGCGTGGAATATGTTTTATACAGAGGAAAGCGGCTGGGTAACAGTCAGTTTTGAGGTGAAGGGGAAAAACTGGAACCGTATCGACCTGACCTTCTCAGCGGGAGGCGCGAATGATCAGTTCGTGGGTGACGGAAGCCATTACACGGACGTGTATTTCTATTGACAAGGAGGATCGAGGGATGAGCAAAAAACACCTGGACGAGCTCGGCGTCAGCGCCTTCTGTGAAAGCATGGCGATGATGATCCAGTCCGGCATCCAAACCGACGAGGCGATCTCCCTGTTGCAGAGCGAGAGCCAGAACGGCGGTGTCCTGGAGCAGGGGTTGAGAGAAATGAAAACCTTGGTGGATCAGGGCTGTTCTTTGGCCAAGGCGATGAAGAGCACAGATATTTTCCCGGAATACGCCGTGCGAATGGTAGACGCGGGCGAGAGCTCCGGACGGCTGGAAAACATTCTGTTTCGGCTGGCGCGGTATTATGCCGACCAAAAGACGCTCTCCGAAAAGCTGCGCGGAGCGGTGACCTATCCGGCCGCCATGCTGGTGCTCATCATCGCGGTGCTGTCCGTCATGCTGACCATCGTGCTGCCGGCTTTCCGCGCGGTCTATGACCGACTGACTGGGTCGCTGGCATCCTCGGCCTATGCCTATATCCGTTGGGCAGGGGTGTTCTGCGCCGCCGCGCTCGCCGTGATGGCGCTGCTGGTAATCGCGCTGCTTGCCGGGCTGTTGCTGTGGAAGAGCGGCCGACGCGGCATGGTCCTCTCGGTGCTGGAGAAGCTCCCGCGCTGCCGCTCCATAATAAAGACCAACGCGCTCTTTCGCTTTACCTCCGCACTGGGGACTTACCTCGCAAGCGGAGAAATGCAGGATGAGGCCGTGCTGAAGAGCATCCCGATGACAGGCGACGAGGGGCTGGAGGAAAAGCTCTGCAGCCTTGCCGGGCACATGGAAGAGGGACACAGCTTCGCACAGGCGGCCTGGGACAAGGAGCTGCTTGAGCCGGTATACGGCCGCATGCTGCTTGCGGGCGAGCGCAGCGGCTCGCTGGAGCAGGTGCTCGGGCGGCTGACGGGGCTGCTGGAGGAGGACGTAGGCCATCAGACGGACCGACTCGTGGAAATCGTTTCTCCGGCATTGTCCGGGTTCCTGATGGTGACCATCGGGCTGACGCTCATCAGCGTGATGCTTCCGCTCATCGGCATGATGAACGCCATCGGCTGAGGAGGGCGCCATGTATTCGGATCGCAGAAAAACAAGGAGCGGTCTGCTCGCCCTCGTGTTTGCGCTGCTGCTTCTGGCTGTGCTGGCGGCCGCCGTTTTCAGCCATTCGGGGCGCGACGTCAGCGAGGAGAGCGCAGCAGCTATCCGCGAAGCGGTGCGACGCAGCGCGCTGCAGTGCTATGTGGTGGAAAACGCTTATCCACCCGATCTGCAGTATCTGCAGGATAATTACGGCCTCCAAATCAACACGGAGGATTATTATGTGGTCTACGACTGCTTCTCATCCAATCTGCCGCCGTCGATCCGTGTGATCGTCCGCGGGACGTAAAGGAGGGACAGGGCTTGATGCAAAACGGAAAGAATCCGATCCTGCTGCTGTCCATCGGTCTCGCGGCGCTGTTCCTGCTGGGCTTCCTGCTGCTGGTTACATTCGGCGCGAGGAGCTACCGCGACGTGGTGGACAGCCAGTACGGCAACATGGACGCGCGCGGCCTGAACGCGTATATCGCCGCGAGCGTAAAGGCAAACGACAGCCGCGGCGCCGTCAGCACGGAGGACTCCGCGTTCGGACAGGTGCTCGTCGTGGCCGACGGCGAGAGCGGCTATACGCTGCGCTTCTATCTCTATGACGGACAGCTTGTGGAGGACTTCGCCCGCGCCGACGCAGCGCTCATGCCCGAGGACGCGCAGCCTGTCGGGCCGACCGGGTGCTTTAGCGTAGAGCGCAGCGAGAACGGGCTTTTCACCGTGATCACAGACGCGGGAAGGACGCTGCTGTGCCTGCGCAGCGCAGAGGAGGCGGCGCCATGAAAAGACAGCAGCTTACGTCTTTTTATTTCGAGGCGCTTTTGCTCCTTTTGATCTTCGTGGCCATGATCCTCGTGCTGACGGGAGTGTTTGGCACAGCGCGGGCACGGAGCGCTGAAGCGCGGCGGCTCACACAGGCCGTGACGCTCGCGGCCAACGCGGCCGAGGCCGTGCATGCCGCGGACAGTCCCGAGCAAGCGTCGACGCTGCTCGACGAGGGCGGCAACGTCCGCATCGTGAAGGACGGGCTGGAGGCGGCCTATCTCGCCGACGGAAGCCCGTGCGCCGACGGGCAAGGCGCGCTGCGCCTGAAAGTGAGCTGGGAGCCCTCCGCGGAGGACGCCGCGCTTGTCATGAGTCGCATCGCCGTGTTTGCCGCGGAGGAAGAGGAACCCGTATACGTCCTGGAGACAGGGCGCTACCGGAAGGGGGGAGCGGCATGAAGAGCCCTCCGATCCGACTGGGACCGCTGGCCCTGCTGCTGACGGTCATCAGCATCTGTCTGACGGTGCTCGCGATCCTGACCTTCACGACTGCGCGGGCGGACATGCGTCTGGCGGAGAAATACGCCGAGACCATACAGGCGCGCTATGCGCTTGAAAAGGACGGCCAGGAATACCTGTGTCGGCTGAACGCCGGGCGTGAGAACGCGCCCGATCCGGACGAGGACGGCGTGCGCCGGACCGAGCTTGAGCGCGGGGGCTTTATGCTGCATATCGCCTTGCGCGACGACGGACAGGGCGGCTGGGAGGTGCTCTCCTGGCGCCATGAAAAGATATGGGAGCAGAAGGAAACGATAGACAATCTCTGGAGCGGCAGCTTCGGAAAGGAAGGATAGTCCATGGAAATTCTGGAAATCCTTAAAAACGCGGTCGCGCGCGACGCAGCGGACGTGTTCCTAGTCGCCGGCCTTCCGGTGACCTTTAAATGCGGTGGACGTCAACAGAGGATGGAGAGCGGCATGCTGATGCCCGACGAGATCGGAGTCCTCGTGGACGAGATCTATGCCATCAGCAAGCGTAGCCGCATTCACTGCGAGCGCGGTGAGGACGACGACTTTTCCTTCGCCGTGCCTCAACTCGGACGCTTCCGAGTCAACGTGTTCCGCCAGCGCGGATCGCTGGCGGCGGTGATTCGCGTGATCCGTTTCGGCCTGCCGGACCCCGTCAAGCTCGGTATTCCCGAGAGCGTGCTCTCGCTCGCGGAGAACAAAAAAGGCCTTGTACTCATCACAGGCTCGGCCGGTACGGGCAAATCCACGACGCTGGCCTGCATGATTGACCGGATCAACAAGAGCCGAGACTGCCACATCATCACGATGGAGGACCCCATCGAGTATATCCACCGCCACGACAAGGCGATCGTCACCCAGAGGGAGATCTCCATCGACACACCGGGCTATCTTGATTCACTGCGTTCGGCGCTGCGCGAGAGCCCTGACGTGATTCTGCTGGGCGAGATGCGCGATTACGACACGATCTCCGCGGCCATCACGGCGGCGGAGACGGGCGTGATGCTGTTGAGCACGCTACACACGAGCTCGGCGGCCAACACGATCAGCCGCATCCTCGACGTGTTCCCGGCCAATCAGCAGAAGCAGGTAAAGATCCAGCTTGCGCAGATCCTCAAGGGCGTCGTGTGCCAGCAGCTCGTGACTGCTGTCGACGGCACGCAGATCCCGGTTTTCGAGATCATGAAGAGCACTGTCGCCATCCAGAACATGATCCGAGAGGACAAGCTCCATCAGCTCGAATCGGCCATGCAGGCCGGAGCCGCCGACGGAATGTGCACGATGGACGGCAGTCTGCTCAGGCTCTACCGTGAGGGCCGGATCACGAAGGACACGGCACTGCTGAGCTGCGTCAACTATGAGGCGATGTCCAAACGCCTCGGACAGTGAGGACCGCGGCATGAGGATAACAGACATGAAGGAAGACGTGCTGTACGTGCGGATGCTCGGCGGCTTTTCCGCACAGTGGAACGGGAAGCTGATCGCGGGCGGCTCCAAGGCCAACGCCTCGCAGTTCGCCTATCTGCTGCAGATCCTGATCCACAACCGGGATAATGGCGTGACCCGCGACCGGCTGGAGGAGTTGCTGTTTGAAGACCGCGACATGAGCAACATCCACCACGCGCTGCAGAGCGTTATCTACAACGCCAAGAAAAAGCTGGAGCTGGCGGGGCTGCCGCCGATGAATTACATCGAGCATAAGAAGGGCGTGTTCTTCTGGACCCGGGAGATCCCACTGGTCGAGGACGCCGCGTGCTTTGAGGACCTGTACCAGAAGGCGGAGAGCGCGGAGGACGAGAACGAGAGGATCGCGCTCTATATGGAAGCCTGCCACTGGTACACCGGGGAGTTCCTGCCCATGCAGGCCGCGGTCATATGGGCTGCGCACGAGGCGCGGAGATACCGCGAAATGTTCTGCGACTGCGTGGAGAAGGCCGCGGCGCTGCTGCGGCTGCGGCAAGACTTTTTCCAGATGGAGGAGCTGGGCGTATACGCCGCCAAGGTAGACCCGTTGGCCGACTGGGAGCCCGTGACGATGGAGGCGTTGGTCTCCATGGGACGCCATGAGGAGGCGCGCAGGCTTTATGAGAGCACGGTGGATTATTACTTCAACGAGCAAGGACTGCGTCCGTCGAAGAAGCTGATGGTGCAGTTTGAACGGCTGGGCGAGGAAATGATGCACCGATACGCCGTGCTGGATCAGATCCAGGGGGAGCTCTCCGGCAGAAATGACGACAGCCCGGGCGGCTATTACTGCAGCTATCCGGTTTTTCAGGGCATTTACCGCATGATCGAGCGCATGCTTGAGCGCGGCGGCCAGTCGGTATACCTGATGCTGTGCACGGTCGTGGACAGCAAGGGTAATCCCATGCGCTCCGGGCCGATGCTCGAGGAGCTCAGCAAACGCATGGGCGACGCGATCCGCCGGACGATCCGCCGGGGCGACGCGCTGACGCAGTACGGCAAGGGGCAGTATCTGGCGCTGCTGGTGAATACGACGCGCGAAAACTGCACTGTGATCCAGAAGCGTATCAACGACCGCTTCATCATCGGCCGCCAGCGTTCGTCCATCCAGTACTACGTCAACAGCGTGTTCTGGGAGCCGGAGTTCGGCAAGCCGAGAAAACAGGAGAATCAGTCATGACGAAAACACAGTGGTATATCGGCGCGCCCAACGGCGTGGTGCTGTGTGTGGACGCGATGCGCAGCGGCGGGCCCACAGGGCGGCTGTTTCACAGCTACCAGACCGACGCCGTCGAATTTGGCGGAGCCGACCAGATGATCTGCCACATGGAAGAGCTGTACAACGCACTGAATTTTCCTTACACTGGCACAAACGAGAGAAGCTTCGCCCCCGTGAAAAAAACGGGAACGCACTATACAGAAGGGGACAGGATCATGAGAGATGAAACGCTATTGAGCAAGCACGGCGACCTCGGCACCTTTATCGTACGCGTGCAGCATCGACAGAACAGCAGCTGGCAGGGACGGATCACATGGATGGAGCAGGACAAGACGATCTCCTTCCGCTCGATATGGGAGATGGTCAAGCTCATCGAAACTGCCGTAAACACTGTCTGTGCAGAGGAAGACGCAGAGGAGGTCCCCCGTTGGTAGGACAGAGACGCCGCGGAGAGATATAAGGGACTGCGACAAAAACCGGGAACAAGAGGTGAGGAGATGAACGAAACCGATGCGAAGGAGGCCCCGAAAGGATCGGAGGGGATCCGTCTGGGGCGCGTCCAAGCCATCACCGCCGTACTCTTTGTCGTGCTGGCGTTGCTCCTGCTGCTCACGGCCTATCAGGCAGGCAGGGGCTATACCCACATGGAAGAGGCGACCGAGCGCTATATCACGGCTCAGCAGGCGGCGGCGGACATGCAGGCTGCGTCAGACTATCTGACTGCAGAGGCGCGTGGCTTCATTGCCACGGGCGATACGGCGAGAGCAGAGCGCTTTTTTGAAGAGGCGAACGTCACCCAAAGACGCGACCGCGCGCTGGAGATCATCGGGGAGATCCTCGACAATCCTTACGCCATCGCCCATCTGAGCGCTGCAAAAGACAGCTCTGACAAGCTTCTTGAGATCGAGTGCTATGCGATGCGCCTTGCCGCGGAGAGCTACGGCTGCGCGCCCGCAGCGCTGCCTGAAAGGCTACACAAGGTGGACCTGGAGGACGCGGATCTGCATCTGACGGCTGAGGAACAGCGCGACAAAGCGCTGGGAATGGTCTTTGACGAGAAGTACCAGGGCTACAAGGATTCGATAGGCCAAAGCGTGTCCCTGAGCGTCGAGGTACTCATCGATGATACGCGTGCAGAGCAGATGAACAGCTCGGTGCAGTTTTTGAAGGCTTTCCGACGGGAGAGTGTCCTAATCGTCATCATGCTTCTGATGTCGCTGCTTCTGGTGCTCTCGACGGTACGCCTCGTCACGCGGCCGCTGCAGAATTATATCAGCCATATCCGTCGTGACGAAAAGTTGCCCGAGGAGGGAGCGAGCGAGCTGCGCTTTCTGGCCCGCACCTACAATCAAGTGCACGCGCAGAACCTTCGCCGCCGGGAGCAGCTGAGCTACGACGCAACGCACGACGCCCTCACGGGTGTGTTCAACCGCGGTGTTTTTGAAAAGCTGCGTACACGCTTTGACGGACAGGAAAAGGCCCTTCTGATCGTCGATATCGACCGTTTCAAGGAGATCAACGACCGGTACGGCCACGACGTCGGAGACAGGGCACTGTGCATCGTGGCGGCGCTGCTGCAGAAAAGCTTCCGGGCAGAGGACTATATCTGCCGTATCGGCGGAGATGAGTTCACCGTGATCATGGTGCACGCGGGGTCCTCGCTGCGCTCGCTGGTGGAGGAGAAGATCCGTCAGATCAACGAGAGCCTGAAGACGCCGAAGGATGGCCTGCCGCCGATCTCTCTGAGCGTGGGAGTGGCCTTTGGAGACCGTGACAATCCGAGCGGTGACATTTTCAAGGACGCGGACACAGCGCTGTACAGGACAAAGAGCGTGCGGCTCGGAGGATGTGAGTTTTATTGAAGCGCCTGAAAGCATGTTCGGATCTGACTGAACAGAGCCGCGGCAGTCTTACAGAGATCCTTATTTCTGGCAGGAGCCCATCAGACGAGAAACAACAAACGATACAGGGGCACGCACATGAATACTGAAAAATGAAGCAAGCTGCCGATCCTGGCCATCGCGGGCAGCGTGCTAATCGCTCTGATCATGATCCTTGGTACGATCTGGACGTGCAGCGCAGCATGCAGGCGGGCCTGAATGCGCATCTCTCAAAGCAGGTACAGATAGACACGCTGTTTGAAACACTGGAAAGCCTGATCAAATGAGCACGGGGGACGGGCTCGGCCCGGCGGAGCGGACGGAAACCCGTCGGTTCCCGCTCAAAGAGCGAAGAACGATACCGTTCGGCACAGGAGGATGAACCACATGTCGGAGAAACAGGCGGCTTTTTACTCCATCAATGAAAAACGAAGAATACTGATTATCGAGGACGAACTGATCAACAGGGAGATCCTCGGCTATATGCTGCGGGAGAGCTTTGAGCTCATCTTTGCCGAGAACGGTCGGCAGGCGCTGGAGATCCTGAAGGATCCGACTAAAAATCTCAGTCTGGTCCTGCTGGATCTGAACCTGCCCGACATGAGCGGCATGGATATACTGCGCCTGATCAAGGAAGACGCCCGTACGGTTCCTCTGCCGGTGATCGTGATGACAGCGGACTCGGAGACGGAGGTGGAATGTCTCAGTCTCGGTGCGACGGATTTCATCTCGAAGCCCTATCCCAAGCAGGAGATCGTTCTGGCGCGCATCCAGCGCACGATCGAGCTGTTTGAGGACCGGGACACCATCCGCCTTACTGAACGCGATCAGCTGACGGGACTTTACAACCGCGAGTTCTTCTATCACTACGCCTCCCAGTTCGACGCCTTTCATGCGGGGGCGCCGATGGACGCCGTTGTGCTGAACATCAACCATTTCCGCCTGGTCAACGAGCGTTACGGACGGGAGTTCGGCAACGCGGTGCTCAAACGGGTCGCGGAGAGCCTTCTGGAGGCGGTGAGCGGCTCGGGCGGAATCGTATGCCGCCGCGAGGCCGACACCTTCCTCATTTACTGTCCCCACCGCAACGATTACGGAGAGATCCTGGAAAAAGTCTGCGTTAAAATGGAGGGAAGCGAGAACTACTGCGTGCGCGTGCGTATGGGCGTGTATTCCGAAGCAGACCGCGGCGTAGACGTGGAGCAGCGCTTCGACCGCGCCAAGCAGGCGGCCGACGCGGTAAAGAACAGCTTTTCCCGGGCCGTGCACTATTACGATGAATCCATGCGCGAGAAGGAGCTTTACGACGAGCGCCTGCTGGAGGATTTCCACACGGCAATCCGTGAAAAGCAGTTTACCGTGCATTACCAGCCCAAGCTTGACGTCCGCTCCCAGACGCCCGTGCTGGACAGCGCGGAGGCGCTTGTGCGCTGGCGGCATCCGACGCTTGGAATGATCAGCCCCAGCGTGTTTATCCCGCTCTTTGAGGCCAACGGCCTGATCCGGGAGTTGGATTCCTACGTGTGGCGGGAGACCGCCGCTCAGATCCGGGAATGGAAGAAAACGCTCGGCCGCTCGATCCCCGTGTCCGTCAACGTTTCGCGCGTCGATCTGTATGATCCGAAGCTTATGGAAACGCTGAGCGGCCTCATGGAGGAGTACGGGCTGTTGCCCGGGGAGCTGCATCTGGAAATCACGGAATCGGCCTATACCGACAACTCCGAGCAGGTCATCGAAAGGGTCAGCGCGCTGCGGCAGAGAGGCTTTGTCATCGAGATGGATGATTTCGGCACGGGCTATTCCTCTTTGAACATGATCACTACGCTGCCCATCGACGCTCTCAAGCTGGACATGCAGTTCATCCGCACCGCTTTTCTTGACCGAAAGGACACCAGACTGCTCGAGGCAGTCATCGGACTGGCAAAGTCGCTTAATCTGCCCACCATCGCCGAGGGCGTGGAGACGGCGGAGCAGATGCTGACGCTCAAAGCCATCGGCTGCGACATCGTGCAGGGATATTTCTTCTCCAGACCTCTGCGCGCCGACGAGTTTGAGCGTTTCGTCCAGAACTTTGAGCAAAAAAAAGAGGATCCCGCGGTCCTGGCCGTGAAAAAAGGCAAAAAGGGACCGAAGGACCGGTACACATACGACGCGATGCATGATCCGCTGACGGGGCTTTACAACCACAGCGCCTTTGACATCCTCCTCCACGACGCGGACCAGGACAATATCGCGGTCATCCTTGCCACGGTGGACAATTACCGGACGCTTAGCGCCGAGAAGGGAAAAGAATGCGCAGGACAGATGCTCAGACGGGTCGCAGAGGTGCTGCGCGGCAGCTTCCGTTCCACGGACGACATATGCCGTCTTCAGGAGGACGAATTCGCGATCATCATGTCCCGCATCACGGGCGCTATGCAGGAGCTGGTGCTGGAGAAGATAGAGAAGATCAGCAAAACGCTGACAAACGCGCCGGAGGGGCAGGATCCCGTTCTGCTGAGCGTCGGAGTGGCCTTCTCTGACAGGACAGACCCGCAGGGAGACGTGTTCGAGAACGCCGAGACCGCGCTGCGGCGGATGAAGCAAATGCGGCAGGACGCGTGCGTCGTATACTGACGCGGCGCCGAGGAGTCGGAGAGATCAGGGCCGGAGCGTCGCCGACGGACCGCAATCAAATGGGAGGTGACGGGAGGAATGGATGAACAATTGAATGGGAAAGCGCTGGACCGCTATCTCTCGCCCACGGACGTATGGGGTATGGCTTTCGGCTGCATGGTAGGCTGGGGTGTGTTTGCCATGCCCGGGACGTCCTTCCTTCCGGTGGCTGGCCCCGCGGGAACGCTGATCGCCATGCTGATCGGCATGGTGATCATGCTGGTCATCGGAAGCAATTTCGCTTTCCTGATGGGGCGCAGCTCCATGACGGGCGGCGTCTACTCCTATACCAAGGAGGCTTTCGGCCGGGATCACGCCTTTCTGAGCTCCTGGTTTTTGTGCCTTTCTTATCTGACCATCATTTTCCTGAACGGTACGGCGCTCTTTTTCATCGTGCGGACACTGTTTGCCGACATGGCAAACAGCGGCTTCCACTATACGGTGGCGGGCAACGACATCTGTCTCGGCGAGACGCTCGTTTCGGTGCTCGTGCTGGCGGGCGTAGGCGGCCTGTTCGTCTTTGCAAAGCCTCTGCTGCAGCGGCTGCATACCATCCTGGCGATCACGCTGCTGGCCGGCATCGCCATAACGGCGGCCTTCTGTCTGCCGCGCGTCCTGACCAGCGGCGTCTGGCGGGATTTCGGGACTCTCGGGCTAAATAAAGGCTATGCCGTGTTCAGCCTGATCATCATGGCGCCCTGGGCCTTCGTAGGCTTTGAGGTAACGGCCTTTGATACCGCGCATTTCAAATTCCCCATGAAGCGCTCCCGGATCATTGCCGTTTCAATCCTCGCGGCAGCCTTTGCGTATATCGCCATGACGCTTGTCAGCACGGCCAGCGTGCCGGACGGCTTTTCATCCTGGCAGGACTATATCGCGGGGCTGGATTCTCTGAAAGGCGTGGCTTCCGTGCCGACCTTTTACGCGGCAAGGGCCGTCATGGGACCCGTTGGCCTGACGGTCATGACCGTCACAGCTGCGGCGGCGATCCTCACCGGGATCATCGGCGGCTATCGCGCCGCATTCCGCGTGCTGTCCACAATGGCGGAGGACCGAATCCTTTCCGAGAAGTTCTCAAGGACCACATACAGCATCGTTTTTATCATGGTGCTGTCGATCCTGCTCTCCATGCTGGGGCGAAACACACTGAACTGGTTCGTTGATCTGACCTCCTTCGGTGCGATCGTCGGCTTCGGCTATACGTCGGCCGCGGCGTATAAGATCGCCAGGACGGAGGGCAATAAAAAAACGGAAGCGACCGGGCTGATCGGCACGGCTATCTCGCTCGTGTTCGCCGTCGTGCAGCTGGTGCCCCGGCTGGCCGCGATGGAGGGAATGGGCAGCGAGGCCTTTCTGCTGCTGAGCCTGTGGTGTTTGCTGGGCTTTGTGTTCTTTTGGCGGACGGTCGTCCACAGCACGCTGGCGGAGTATAGCGGGATGTCGACCTCCGGGGTCGTGCTGTTTTCGCTGCTGCTCTATTCCGCGCTTCTGTGGCTTGCCAAGCTGCTCCATGCGGGAGAGACTGCCGAGAGCATCAAGCGCTCTCTCGGCTGGGGCGGCGTCGTGCTGCTGCTGATCATTTTCGTCGGTCTCGCCGTGATGCTGTATGTGCAGAACGTCGTGCGGGAAAAGCACGAGGCCGCGGAGCGGGAGAAGATCCATGCGGTGGAGAGCAGCTTGGCCAAGAGCCAGTTCCTCTTCAACATGTCCCACGATATACGGACGCCGATGAACGCGATCGTGGGCTATACCAATCTGGCGCAGAAGGAGACGGATCTGCCGCAGATTCACGCCTATCTGGATAAGATCAGCAGCTCGAGCCAGCATCTGCTGGCCCTGATCAACGACATTCTGGAAATGAGCCGCATCGAGAGCGGGAAGATCGAACTGGAGTTCGTTCCGGTTGACCTGTGCGCGGTATTCTACGGAATGCGGGATCTGTTCGCCGAGCAAATGAAGCAGAAGAACATGGACTTTCAGGTTCACACGGAGCAGGTGAAGGACCGTTACGTATGGGCCGATCGTAAAAATCTGAACCGCGTGCTGCTGAACGTGCTCTCCAATGCGTACAAGTTCACGCCGGAGGGCGGCGCGATCACCGCTGCGCTGTGGGAGTCCGGCGTCGGAGAAAACGGCTACGGAGCCTACGAGATACGCGTGCAGGACACCGGCATCGGCATGTCCAAGGCGTTTGCCGAGAAGCTGTTCAACGCTTTCGAGCGCGAACGGACTTCCACCGTCAGCGGCGTGGAGGGCACCGGACTGGGCATGTCCATCACGAAGAGCATCGTCGATCTGATGGGCGGCACCATTGAAGTGATGACGGCCCCGGGCTCCGGCACCCAGATCATCATTCGACTGAAATTCAAGCTGGCGGAGGAGAACGATCTCCGAAAGGGCGAGACCGCGCCGGACAAAGCAGCCGGGGAGGCGGAGATCGACTTTTCTTCAAAGCGGCTGTTGCTGGTCGAAGACAACGCGATCAACATGGAGATCGCGAAAATGATCCTTGAGCAGGCGGGCTTCACAGTGGAAACGGCGGAGAACGGCCGGATCGCCGTGGACATGGTCGCAGCGTCGCAGCACGGGTATTACGACGCTGTCCTGATGGATATTCAGATGCCCGTGATGGACGGCTATGCGGCAACGAAAGCCATCCGGGAGCTGCCCGATGAAGCGCTCGCCGAGATCCCGATCATCGCTATGACCGCCAACGCCTTCAAGGAAGACGTCAAGGCTGCGGAGAACGCAGGGATGCAGGCCCATATCGCGAAGCCGATCGACGTGGGCGTGATGATGAAAACGCTGGCTGCGGTACTGCGGAAGGCCAGACAATAAAAGGATGTTTTTAATGAGGTGACTGTATGCTTACGATCGACGCGCTGCGCCAGTTCGGCGCGGACACAAAGGACGGCCTGGGCCGTTGCATGAACAACGAGGGCTTCTATCTCCGGCTTGTCAGCCTTTCGCTGGATGACGCCGGCTTCGAAAAGCTGTCATCCGCTGTCAGGAACGGTGACAAGAAGGCTGCGTTCGAGGCCGCTCACGCACTCAAGGGAGTGTTGGGCAATCTTGCCCTCACGCCGCTTTATGCTTCCGCATCGGAGATAACGGAGCTTCTGCGCGTAAACGCGGACGCCGATTATGCCGCTCTTGTCGAGAAGCTCCTCCGGCAGCGCGAAGCGCTGACAGCGCTGCGTGAAGGCTGAGGCCCGCGGGATAGCGCCCCATCCCCGGACGAACATAGGATGGACCCATCCGGCTTATGCCGGGTGGGTCCATCCTATATCTGCATCCGTTTGTCTCGGAGAGGAAAGGTGACTTATGCCGATCGACTTGACATGCCGCTCAGAGCCGCCTGAGGAAGGCTTTCAGCGCCGTGGGGACGGAATAGGCCGCCCGGATCGTCCGCGCATCCTCCCACACATAGATCGGAAGCTCGCGCGGGAGTTCGATCAGAAAGCCGCGCATGCGCCACTCGACGTGCGTGAAAAGATGCCGCGCCTCGCCGCAGGGCGTCACGGACAGCGCGTCGGGCCAGAGCGCGCGCAGCTCGTCCGCGTCGTGAAAGCCGTCGAGCGAGGGGAATTCCCACAGCCCGGCGAGCAGGCCCTTTTCCTCGCGTCGGCGGATGGCCGTTTTGCCCGCGCAGCGCAGCAGCAGCACGGTGCGCTCCTCGACGCGGCGCGGCCTGGGGGCGCTGCGGACGGGATAGCGCTCGACCGCGCCCTCGCTCCGCGCCCGGCAAAGCTCTTTGAGCGGGCAGAGCGCGCAGCGCGCCTCGCCGCCGGGGACGCATACGGTCTCGCCCAGCTCCATCAGGCCCTCGGTCACGAGCGCGGCCGCCTCGCCCGCGGGATAGCCCGCGCGCAGCAGAGCCGCGGCTTCCCGGCGGACGGAGGGGCTCAGCACGTCCCGTCCGTCCGCGAGCAGACGGGAGAGGACGCGCAGCACGTTCCCGTCCACGGCGGGCTCGGCGAGCCCGAAGGCGATCGAGGCGATCGCGCCGGCCGTGTAGTCGCCGACGCCGGGCAGCTTTTTCAGCTCCTCGGCCGAGGCGGGCAGCTTGCCCCCATGGCGCTCGCAGACCTGTACGGCGGCTTTTCTGAGATTGCGCGCGCGGCTGTAATAGCCGAGGCCCTCCCAGAGCTTCAGGAGCCTGTTTTCGTCGACTTTCGCCAGGGAAGGTATATCCGGCAGCTCGGAGATAAAACGCTCGTAATAGGGGATCACAGCCTCGATGCGCGTCTGCTGCAGCATGATCTCGGAGATCCACACGTGGTAGGGCGTGGGCGAGAGGCGCCAGGGCAGCGGGCGGCGCGCCGCGGCGTACCAGTCGGCGATCCGCGGCAGAGCCTGTTCGATTATCTGCTTGTCCGTCATCGGGGGCACCTCTCGTCTTTTTTCCACTTGATTATAGCAAAGGGCAAAAAGTATGGCAAGTGCGGCGTAAAGCTGTTATAATCAAAATGATCCGGAGGAGGTGAGCGGGATGGTCGAAAAAATGATCCTAGGCGGCTTTACGCTGGAGACGCCCTTCGGCGCCGTAAGGGGAAACGAGAGAGAAAACTGCCTGGAGTTCCTGGGCGTGCCGTACGCCCGGGCCGGGCGATGGGAATACGCCGCGGAAGTCGGGAGCTGGGAAGGCGCGCTCGATGCGACGCGGCCCGGTCCGGCCTGCCCGCAGAACCGCGCCTGGCACGAGCATCTTGAAAACCCGACCCGGCGCTTTTATAAGAAAGAATTCCGCGAGGGCTGCGTTTTCAGCTACGGCGAGGACTGTCTGAACCTGAACATCTTCACCCCGAAAGGCGCAAAGGACTGCCCCGTCGTGCTCTTTTTCCACGGCGGCGGCTTCGATTCCGGCATCAACAGCGAGGACCCCTTCGACGGCGCGGGGCTCGCCTCACGCGGGATCGTCACGGTCTTTGCCAACTACCGCGTGGGGGCGCTCGGCTGGCTGACGCATGAGGAGATCGAAAAGCGATTCGGCCGCGACGGCAACTTCGGCCTTGACGACCAGCTTACGGCGATCCGCTGGGTGAGGACGCATATCGCGGCCTTCGGCGGAGACGGCGGCAATATCACGCTGCTGGGCCAGAGCGCCGGGGCGATCTCGATCCAGTATCACTGTCTCAACCCGGCCAACAAGGGCCTGTTCCAACACGCGGCGATGATGTCCGGCGGCGGGATGTTCCCGCGCTTCGCCCTGCCGCGCCGCGCGGAGGACACGCGCGCCTACTGGCTGGAGTTCATGGCGCTCGCCGGCTGCGGGAGCCTGGACGAGCTCCGCGCGGCATCGCTCGACACGCTCTTCGACGCGGCAGAGGAGATCAGGAAACGCCGCAGGGACAACACCTACAACACCATGCCCGTGATCGACGGACTGCTGATCCCGAAGCCGATCGACGAGATGATCGGGAAGCCGCTTGCGCTGGACTATCTGATCGGCTATACGAACACGGACATGTACGCCCCCATGATGGCTTATATCGGCAACCGCTTTGCCGGAGCGAACAGCGGCTATGTCTATTACTTTGATCTTGACGCGCCGGGAGACGACAGCGGCGCGTTCCATTCCTGCGATCTGCGCTATATCTTCGAGACGCTCTCCGGCAGCTGGCGGCCATACGGCGCGCGGGACCGTGAGGCCGCGGCGCAGCTGGCGCAGTACCTGGCGAACTTCGCCCGGAGCGGCGATCCGAACGGCGAAGGCCTTCCGGAATGGGAGCGCGCCTCGAAAAGGCGTGCGCGCGTGCTGCGTTTCTCGCCGAAAAGCACGGCGATGGGCCGCGCGGACTATGCGAAAATGACGTTCAATCTTCTGAAAAAAGGAGAGCCGAAGGCATGAAATTCGACCATCGCTTTGCGCTCGTCGAAGCGGAGAGTTCCCGGCGCGTTTACGCCGCGGACGGCGTGACGATGCGCCTGGACTTTTTTGAACAAATGCTGCGCGTGGCGCTGCTGCACGAGGGGGCGCAAAGGCTTCCGACCTGGAGCGTCTGCCCCGGCGGGGGCGAGCTGCCGCTCGAGGGCAGGGACAAGCTTTCGACCGAGGGCTTCTCTTTGGCCTGCCCGGATGTGACGGAGGAACATAACGAACTGCGCTTCTCGCTCGACGGCGTCGACTTCACGGTGGAAAAAAAGAACTTCCGCATCACGGCGCGGAATGAGCGGGGGCTCCTGTACGCCGACCGCGGCGGCCTTGCCTACAATTTCGACGGCGAGCTTGGAGAGGGCTTTGCGCACTATGTCCGGCGCGAGGCGGGCGAGCGCATTTTCGGCCTGGGAGACAAGGGAGGCGCCGTGAACAAGGCCGGGCGCAGCTTCGCCCTGGCGGCAACGGACTCGATGGGCTTTTCCGCGAAGGACAGCGACCCGCTCTATAAGCAGATCCCGTTTTATATCTGCGAAAACAGCGCGGGCAGCTACGGAATGTTTTACGATACATATTCCAACGGACGCATGGACTTCGGGCAGGAGCACGACAATTACTTCGAGCCCTTCTCCTCCGCCCGCTTCGAGGAGGAGGACCAGGTGTTTTACCTCATCCTCGGCACGACGGCGCAGATCGTCTCGCGCTTCACCGCGCTCTGCGGCGGCGCGGCGGAGGTCCCGGACTGGGCCTTCCGCTACTGCGGCAGCACGATGGAATATACCGACGCGCCGGACGCGGACGCACGCGTGCGCTCCTTTGCGGTCAAGTGCGCCGAGAACGGCATCCGCGCGGGAGGCTTTTACCTCTCCAGCGGCTATACGCAGATCGGCGATCAGCGCTGCGTGTTTCATTGGAACAGAGAGAAGATCCCCTCGCCGGAGGAGCTGAGCGCGTTTTTCCGCGAGCGGGACATGGAGCTGATTCCGAACGTCAAGAGCGCGTTCCTGACCACGCATCCGCTCTATGACGAGCTCGCGGCGAAGGGATACTTTCTGCACTACGCCGACGGCAGAGCCGCGCGCTTTCCCTTCTGGGGCGGCATGGCGAGCTATCTGGATTTCACGAACCGCGGCGCCTACGCGTTCTGGAAAAGCCGCGTGCGCGAGCAGCTCGTCGAAAAGGGCTATCGCCACATCTGGAACGACAACAACGAGTATGATGTGCTCGACGCCTCCGTTCTGGCGGACGGCTTCGGGCATGAGACGAGGGCAAGACTGATCCGCCCGCTGTTTTCCTATCTCATGGCGCGCGCCAGCCGCGAGGCCTGCATCGAGGCGCTGGGAGAGGACTTCGTTCCCTTCAACGTCTCGCGCGGCGCGATCGCCGGGACGCAGCGCGTCGCCACGACCTGGACGGGCGACAACCGCACGGACTTTTCCGACCTGCGCTATAATCACTTCCAGGCGATGACGATGGCGCTGAGCGGCTTTTCCTTCTTCGGAGCCGACATCGGCGGCTTTGCCGGGCCGCAGCCGGAGCGCGAGCTGTTCCTGCGCTGGCTGCAGTACGGCGTGTTCACGCCGCGTTTCGTCCTGCATTCCTGGAAGCCGGGGGAAAAGAGCACGATGCCCTGGCTTTACGACGATCTGATGGAGAGCGTGCGGCGCATCTTCGCCCTGCGAGAGAGGCTGCTGCCCTATCTGCAGAGCGAGTATGAGCGCAGGCGAAAGAAAAACGAGCCGCTGATCTGGCCCGTGTTCCTCGCCGAGCCGGGTTACGACTGCGAGAGCGACTGCTTTTTCTGCGGCGACGAGATCCTTGCCTGCCCGGTCTTCGACCGCGGCGCGGAGGCCGTCACGGTCTCGCTGCCGCACGACGAAAACGGCTGGAAGCTGCGCGGCGAGGGCGAAGCCTTCTCCGGCGGCGCGACCGTTACCGTGCCCTGCCTGCCCACGGACGAGCCGGTGTGGTTCCTCCGCTCGGGGGCTTCGCTGCCGAGCGCCGCCACGGCGTGAGAAAAGCAACAGCAAGTTGCGTGCATGCCGGAGCGTTTTGCGTTACAATCGGCATCGAGGAGGCGAGTATATGAACACGAAAGAAATCCTGTATGGGCTGCGGACAAAGCACGGACTGTCCCAGGATGAGCTGGCGGAGAAGGTCTTTGTGACGCGGCAGGCCGTGTCGCGTTGGGAGACGGGAGAAACGACCCCGAACACAGAGACGCTGAAGCTGCTGTCCGGACTGTACGACGTTTCCATCAACACGCTGCTGGGCTCACCGCGCCGGCTTGTCTGCCAGTGCTGCGGGATGCCGCTGGAGGACAGCATCCTCGGCCGGAACAAGGACGGCACGCTCAACGAGGACTACTGCCAATGGTGCTATGCAGACGGGACCTACATGTACGGCGACATGGACGAGCTGATCGACGTGTGCGTCGGGAACATGACGAGCGCGGGCTTTTCCGAAGAACAGGCCAGGGCTTATCTCAAACAGAAGCTGCCCGAGCTGGATTACTGGAAGAGGCACGAGGAGCTCAAGGACGACGGAGCGTTCGAGGCGCTCAAGAAAACGCTGATCGGGGAGATCAACGGCCTCCGTATCGAGGGGATGCCGCGCCTTGAAAGGCTCAACGCGCTTGTCGGGAGCTATGTGAATCTGGCCTATCCGCTTCCCGGCGGAGCGAAAGCAAAGTTTCTGGACGACCGCACGACGTATCTGGGAAATCAGCTGGAGGCGGAGGACGGCAGCGGGCGCTGCTTCGGCGTGCTCGCCAATGTGGATTTCATCCTCGTCTGCAGCTACGGCAGGGACGGGGCCGACCCGGAACTTCTGCTGTACAGGAAAAGATGACGCGGGCGCGAAAAACCGGGGCTGTCGTAAAAGACAGCCCCGGTTTTGCTTCGGATGGAGATCAGATGTCGATGGTATTGTTTTCGTAATGCTCTTTGAGCTTCTGTTCCTTCTGCAGCTGCAGTTCCTCCACCTTTTTGCGGGAGAGGGGATAGTACACGAAGAGCATCAGCGCCATCAGAGCGAAGAGCACGGCGGGGATGAGCGTGGCAAGATCGTACATCCTGTGCAGGTTTTCCGTCGTCTGCACCGCGCCCTTTTCCACCTTGTAGTGCATGCCCATCAGCGCGCCGTTGACGCAGACGGCCGAGAGCACCTGGCCGAGCTTGCGGAAAAAGTTGAACACGCTGTAGGCCGTGCCGTCGTCGCGGCTGCCGGTCCTGACCTCGATGTCGTCGATCGCGTCCGTCACCATCGCCCAGAGCTGCATGACCAGCGTGGTCAGTCCGCAGCCGCTGACAAAGCAGAGCGCGAGGAAGACCCACATGAGGATATCCGGATCCATGCCGCGCAGGAAGAACAGCACGAGGTTGGCCGCGGCCGCCGCGGCGACGCCCACGGCGCAGACCTCCTTTTTGCCGATCTTCTTCGCCATGTTCGGCAGCAGGAACATCATCACGAGCATCGGCGAATAGGTGCAGGCCTGCGAGGCGAGGTTCATCCAGTTGGCGTGGAAATAATCGTCAAAGAGGTAGGTGTAAAAGCTCTGCGTGAACATCTGCCCCGAGAGCAGCAGCATCGAGATCAGGCTTACGGACACGAAGGCGCGATTCTGAAACAGCAGAGTCATCACACGCCGCGCCGCCCCCTTTTCGACGTTCAGCGGCTTGGTCTTGACGCGCTCGCGGTTGAGCCTGAAGGCGATGAGGAGCATGATAAACGAGCAGAGCGCCATGATCGCGACGCCGCGGATCACGGGCGCGTACTGCATGTCGGTGATGGCCTTGCCGTTCTCCCCGAGCACGACATTGCCGTTCGCATCCAGCCGCTTGGCGTACGCAAAGGAGGCGATCAGCAGCACGGGGATCGAGCCGAGCGCCGCGCCGATCGAGCGCCAGACGGAGAGGCGGCTGCGCTCGTGCGCGTCGGTCGTCACGACGGAGGCCAGCGAGCCGAAGGGGATCTGCAGCACGGTGTAGGCCATGCCGAAGAAGATATAGGTCGCGGTCGCGTAAATGCAGGTGGCCGTCATGCGGCCTTCCTCGCCGAAGCCGGGGAATTTGAGGAACATCAGCACCGCCGAAAGGGAGAGCGGCAGAGCCGCGTACAGGATCCAGGGACGGTAGCGCCCGAAGCGCGAGGGACGGACCGTGTCGCAGATGCGGCCCATGATCGGGTCGTTGATGCCGTCCCAGACGCGCGCCGCGATGAACATCAGCATGATGAAGAGGGGACTGAGGTGGAAGATGTCGGTGTAAAACTTCTGCAGGAGGACCGTGACAAGGCTGAAAACCAGGCAGCCCGCGGCGTCGATCATCGCGTAGCCGAGATAGTCCTTCGTTTTCAAGCCGCTGGTGCGGGCGATATAGCTCTCGTTCATGTCTCTTTGTTCCTTTTTACCAGTCGTTTTCTTCGTAGATCCGCCGCAGGCGCGCGATCTCCGCGTCGGGCAGCGGCGGCTGCAGGGGATTGTTGCCCACGCGGTAGCAGGCTTCAAAATAGGGGATGGGCGTCACGTCCGTGATCTCCGGCCGGATGTCCACGCGCGCGAAAAGCCCGTTGTCCAGCTCGAAAAGCGCATGGTCGCGGTACCAGCCGACGTAGGAGACGATCTTCGGCTTTCGGTAGGGCTTTTGGCTGAGGGCAAACAGCTCCGGCGTATCGGCGACAAAGACCAGGTCCAGCGCGGCCTTTTCCGCTTCGGAAAAGGCGATCTTGATCGCCTCGTCTCGCGGGAAACGGTAGCGCAGCGCGGAGAGGAAGGGAAGGGCAAGGCTGCGGCAGCCCGCCGTCGACGCCGCGGCAAAAAGGCTTTGATAGGCGCGGCGCAGCGCCAGGAACTCGTTGGCCTTACCCGTCAGCCAGATAGGAGCTGCCACCGCGAACAGATGCGGGAAGGGCAGCGGGCCGGGATCGACCTCAACGGCGCTGCCGACGGGTATGAAACGCGCTTCCCGGATCGCGGCGGACAGCGCCGCGCCGCCTGCTTCGGCGATGGCGCGGCAGACGGAGAAGGGGCTGACCTCCAGCGAGATCTCCACGCTGACTGCCGCAGCGTCGACGCTCTGGGAAAGGATATCCTCTTGTGTGACGCGGTACGGCATGGTTCTCTCCCCGTTTTTGTATTCGCTCTCATTTTACTTCAAGCGGGAAAGGCTTTCAAGCGCAACTTGGCAAGAGCGGAAAAATGTGCTATGCTTTTTTCGATATCCGATCCGCGGGAGTGAGGCGCATGAAAGAATACCCCATCCTGAAAAGCAAGCTTTTCTTATATCTGACCGAGTTTTTCGCCGGCGTGTCCGTCATGGCGGTCGAGCTCGGGGCGAGCCGCCTGCTCGCTCCGTATTTCAGCTCTTCGCAGATCGTCTGGACGATCATCATCGGCGCGATCATGATCGCGATGGCACTGGGCAACCTCTACGGCGGACGTGCCGCGGACAAGAATCCCGATCCCGCGCCGCTTTATCGCCGCATCCTGATCGCGGCGATCTGGATCGCGGCCATCCCCGTGCTGGGGAAGTATGTGATCCTCGGTGTATCGGGCCTGCTGATCTTCACGATCAGCACGAATTATCTGGCCGCAGCGGCCTTCCTCTCCTGTATGCTGCTGTTCGTCTATCCTCTTTTCCTGCTCGGCACGGTCACGCCCTCGCTCGTCAAGGCCGCGACCGAGAGCCTGGACGAGGGCGGCCGTACGGTGGGGCGTCTCGGCGCCTGCAACACGGTCGGCAGCATCCTCGGCACCTTCCTGCCGACCTTCGTGACGATCCCGGCGGTCGGCACCTCCGTCACCTTTCTGATCTTCTCCGGGATCCTTCTCGTGATTGCCCTTGTGTTTTTCTTCAGCTCGAAAAAGGGCCTGCGCGCGTCCGTGATCGCGGTCGTGCTCTACATCCTCTGCGCGATCTTCGGCCGCAGCGATTCCTTCGCCTTCTGGGAGAAGGAGCTGCGCTATGAGGGCGAGTCGGTGTACAACTATCTGCAGGTCAGGGAGGACGAGCACAGCGTCGTGCTGGCGACCAACGTGCTCTTCGGCGTCCAGTCGGTGATGATGAAGGACGGCGGCCTCACAGGCATGTATTACGACTATGCGCTCGCCGCGCCCGTGATCTGCGGCAGGGAGGCCCCGCGCGTGCTCATCCTCGGCAACGGGACGGGTACCTACGCCAGACAGTGCCTGAACTATTTTCCCGGCTGCACGGTCGAGGGCGTGGAGATCGACGGGAAGATCACCGAATTGGCCGTGCGCTATTTTGCCATGCCGGACGAGGTGAAGGTCACCGAATACGACGGCCGCGCCTTTCTGCAGGCCGTCGGTGAAAAATACGATGTGATCCTTGTTGACGCTTATCAGGACATCACGATCCCTTTTCAGATGTCCTCGGTCGAGTTTTTCACGATGGTGCGCGATCACCTTGAGCCCGGCGGCGTGATGGCCGTGAACATGAACATGCACTCCGACGGCGAGGGGAGCATCAACGAGGCGCTGTGCGACACGATCGCCGCGGTCTTCCCCTCCGTCTCGACCGTAGACGTCGCCGGCAATACGAATCGGGAGCTCTTTGCCTGCATGGAGGGCGATATCGCCGAGCGCCTGGCTGCCGGGACGGAAAAGCTGGGGCGCGGCGAGCTGCAAAACCTGATGCGGACCGTTCACGCCCGGCTCGAGACCGTAAACGGCGGAGAGCATATCCTCACCGACGACCGCGCGCCGGTCGAGCTGCTCGGCATGCGGGCGATCGACGCGCTGATCGCGGACGAGCTGCAATGGCTGCGCGAAATCTATTCGCGCAAAGGCGTCAAAGGACTGATCGAAAGCTTTGCCTGAACGATGTTCCATACAAAAAGGCTGCTGCAAAGCCCTTGCAGCAGCCTTTTTGCGTGTTTTCTGTTTCGTCAGTCCGCCATGCGGCTCTTCGCCGCCTCGATCACGCCCAGACAGTGCCTGGCCTCGCCCACGTTCTTGGCGGAGACGGCCTTCGGGTCGCCGTATCGCGCGGCGATATACAGCTCGCGCAGCTGTTTGTTCTCCGGCATGTCCAGATACTTCGTGGAAAAAGCAAGCACGTCCTCCGAGGTGTCGGAGGGGGAGATCCGCATCCGGAGAGAGCGGATGTGACCGAGGTAGGATCGGTAGATCTTACGGATCTGTCTGACGTTGGCGGGGAGGACGGAATCGCCGAAGCTGCGGCGCAGCAGCGTTTCAAACGGCGTCCGCTCGATGCTCTCACGCGCGAGCCTGGGTTTGTCGGAACGCTTCTGCTTCCTGTGGATCAGCCAGATCGCGATAAAGACCAGGACCGCGGCCAGAAAGACGATCATGAGAAGGAAGGCGATCTGAGGAGAGATCCGGAAATGCGGGTCTTCGCCGCTCATCATCTCTTCTCCCGGACTATGGTCGCCGGCGGGAGGAATAAGAAGGGGCTCTTCCTGGACGTTTTTATTGACGTCGGCCTCTTCCGACTGATGGAAGAGATCCGGCATCTCCTTGTGCGGGAAGATCCGGCTGAGCAGGATCAGAAAGCGCGAGAGCAGAGAGAAGAGAAAGGTGACCATGGGGACCATGCTGCGCAGAAGGAAGATAACGGAAAGGAGCAGCGCAGGCAGCGCGACGACATAAGCGGTGTCCAGCAGCTTCATCTTCTTCGGCGCGCCGAGGCTGGCACACATCCCGCGAAGAGAAAGCACGCAGAGAACAAAGAAGAGCAGTCCGTATACCTCGCCGCCGAAAAGCTTGGCATAATACCAGGCGTCGGTGCCGAAGTGGAAAATGATCAGACAAAGCGCAAGAATCAGCGTCACGAAGAGCATCACGCCGGCGCGCCGGCGGTATACGTCGAGATGCACTTCAGAATTCCCGATCGTCATCACGATGATGTAGTAGATCCAGGGCGCGGCATGGAACAGCATGATCGGCTGGAACGGGCTCATGAGGAAGGTCAGCCCAGGCAGCAGCGACAGAACAAAGCGCAGAGCGGCGCTGTCGATATGCGTAATGAGCAGCCCGAGGACAAAGCACACGGCGACAAAGACCGCCAGCTGCAGCGACCAGGGCTCGATCAGGTTGGTTACGACCCCATGCACTCCCGTCTCGTCCGAAACGGTGTATAGTACGGAAAAGGAAAACAGGGAGACCGCAAAGAAATAAAAACAGATATCCGCGCATACGCGCAGCGGTGCGTACTGCCTTGATACACTGATCGATTTGGAAATCATTCTCGCCTCCTTTCCCGTCTGAACGGGTGCAGAGCGGTGGATTACGGTTTCCGGCCGGGAAGTCAGGCTTCCGTGCCGGGGACGATCACGATGGGGCGGCTGTCTATATGACCGCCGAGATAGTCAATCAGGGCCCGATCTTTCGGCCCGACGGACGGCGTGATGACGATATAACTGCAGTTGCTGCGCCTGCGGCGCACACAGCGCTCGACGAGGTTTTCAAAAGTCGTGTAGCCGGCGAGCCTAGACAGTCCCAGCCTGCGCAGGATATAGAACAGATGCGCCCTTCCGATCCCCTCGGGGATCGACAGCAGATCGCCGTTCGACATCAGCTCATAGGGGATCTTCGCCTCCTCAAGCAGCTCGCAGACGGAACGGACAAGCTTGAGGCATTGCTCCAGCAGAGAACGCTGCGAGCTGTCCATATCCACCATCACGACGGCGACGCGGTCGGTGGTAAAGTCGTTCTGGCGCACCATCAGCCTGCCGACCTTTGCGGTCTGATTCCAGGAAATCTGCTTCATCGGCTCGCGTCCGGTATAGTCGCGATAACCGAGGAGGATCGTCGGGTCGTCGATGAGAAAACGCCGCACGGACATGTCGCCGATCTCTCCGCCGAGAACGTCAAGCTCGTTCCCCTGACTCTTTTCGGAGGTGCAGACGACCTTCTTGCAGACCGCATCTGTGCGGATGATCGGATACAGGCCGAAGAAATCGCCCGTCTCCAAATAGTAGCGGCCGAGATCATGCAGGCCGCGTTTGTCCAGCGAAAAGTGCAGCTTCCCGCTGAACCTGCTATGCCCCAGCAGGAAAAAGTGATGCTCCACACTCGTGCCGGAATGGTCGCCGCCGACATGCAGCCGACGGAATTCTTTGCTCTCGCAAATCTTTACGTTCGGATCAAAGTAAAGTGTGAAGCCCACATACAGCAACGGCAGAAGCTGCGGGTTTCGGACGGTATAGTACAGCGTCGCGACCTCGCCCGGCTCGACGAGCGTCGTATCCAGGTCGAACTCGACCTCCAGACGGCGCGAACCGCCCCAGAGACTAAAGGCCTCGATCACGAGGAGGATGATGACGAGAAGAAATAAAATCAGGGTGATCATACTTTTTCGAGCGGCACTTCGATCTCTTCGATCAGGCTGGCAAGAAACCGCGTATTGTCGTTATGACTGCTGCTGATGAGGATGATGCGGTGCGGAAGAACGCAGAGGGCTTCTTTCCTGACGTCCTCGGGGATGACATAGTCGCGCCCCTGCATCGCGGCGTAGATCTGACTCGCGCGATAGAGCGCAAGCGTCCCGCGCGTGGAGACGCCATTGGCGATCTTTTCGTTCGAGCGGCTATGCTCGACGATGTCCATGATATAGCCTGCGACATCATCGCTGACGCGGACTTCGGGAAAGAGAGAACGCAGAGAAGCGATCTCTTCGGCGCTGACGACGGGGGAGAGCTCCTCCAGCAGCTGCTTCGAGTCGGGACGGCGCAGGACCGAGATCTCCTGTTCGCGGCTCATATATCCGAGCTTGAGACGCATGAAGAAACGGTCCATCTGCGCCTCGGGCAGCGGGAAAGTACCGTAAGACTCGATGGGGTTCTGCGTGGCCATGACCATATAGGGCTCGGTCATCCTGTAGCTGGTGCCGTCAACGGAGATCTGCTTTTCCTCCATGACCTCCAGCAGGGCGGACTGGCTGCGCGGCGTCGCGCGGTTTATTTCGTCCGCCAGGATGATCTGGGAGAAGAGCGGGCCGGGCCTGAACTCGAATTCACTGGTCTTCTGGTTGAAGAAGTTGATGCCCGTCAGGTCCGAGGGAAGAAGATCGGGCGTGAACTGGATGCGCTTGAAATCGCCCCCGATGCTGCGGGCAAACGCACGCAGCAGCATCGTCTTGCCGGTGCCGGGCACGTCCTCGAGCAGGACATGACCGGAGGCGATCAGACAGACGGCCAGCTGTTCAATGACCTCATCCTTGCCGACGATAATGCGGCTGCAGTTTTACACGATATCGTTTTTGAACTTGACGAAAGCTTCCGTATTCATATATGCATCTCCCTTTAGCGTTGGGTGTTCGTTCCCGGTAATTATAAAATACCGGCTCTGCCATGTCAACAACAGCACCCGTCTTCAAAATGACGGGCGCTGTTGTTTTTCCTTCTCCGGATCATCGGGCTCCTTCGTATCGGCGTCATCGGCGGGAACAGGGGGATCCTTCTTCCGCTGCGCGCCGATCACGAAACCAAAACACAGCCCGGCCGCGAGTCCGACCGGCACCCGGAGAACAAAATCGCCGGTCGCCGCGCCTCCCTTGCGGTGATATCCGACTTAAAGCACGGCGAAAGAGATTTGACAAGCGCCGAAGGATGGGCTATCATCATGAAAAGAAAGGGGCGCTGCATCCATGAAAAAGACCGACTATCCCGCGCTGATCGCCCAGGCCGAGGGCCTGATCGACGGCGTGCCGCATCTCGTCGCCAATCTCGCCAACGTCTCCGCGCTGATCTACACGACGCTCGACGAGCTCAATTGGGCGGGCTTTTATCTCGCAGAGGGAGAGAAGCTCGTGCTCGGCCCCTTCCAGGGGCGGCCCGCCTGCATCGAGATCCCGTGGGGCCGCGGCGTCTGCGGCACGGCGGCAAAGGAGAACCGCACGCAGCTTGTGCCGGACGTGCACCTTTTCCCGGGACATATCGCCTGCGACTGCGCCTCGCGCTCCGAGATCGTGGTGCCGCTGCACGGCGGCGGAGAGGTGATCGGCGTGCTGGACATCGACAGCCCCGTCGAGGCGCGCTTTTCCGAGGAGGACCGCGAAGGGCTTGAAAAGCTCTGCGCCGTGCTGGAAAAGCACTTGTTCCGATAAAAACACAAAAAACAAAAGCCGTGTGCGCTTGGCACACGGCTTTTTCTTATTGGTCCTCTTTGATCGGCAGCCACCAGGTGAAGCCGAAAGAAAGGCAGTTCGCGATCCACTCGAGCACGCCGACGGAGTGCTCCTTTGCGACCTTGCGGCCGACGGTGAGCGTCTCGACCAGGTGCGTCGCAAAGAGCAGGACGAGCGGCAGGGGCTTCTTTTTGGCCGCGAGCGCCGCAAAGGCGGCCCAGAGCGCGACGCAGACGGGCTTCCCGACGAGCTTCGTGATTTTCAGAAACATATTGACGATCTCCTTATCTCAAAAATCCGTTGATGATCTGCTCCTCCGCCTCCGCCTCGGTCAGGCCGAGCGTCATGAGCTTGATCAGCTGATCGCCCGCGATCTTGCCGATCGCGGCCTCATGCACGAGCATCGCGTCCACGTCGTTGGCCTCCAGCGAGGGGATGGCCAGGATGCGGCCGCGGTCCATGATGATCGAGTCGCATTCGGTATGACCGCTGCAGGGGGCGTTGCCGGTGATGCGGGCGTTGAAGGTCTGCGACGAGTCGTTGCGCGCGACCGAGCGGGAGACCACGTCCGCCGTCGCGCCGGCGCCGTTCAGATTCACCTGATAGGTGCTGACGGCGTTCTGACTGCCGTGAGTCATCAGACGCTCCTTGACGACGAGACGCGCGCCGGCCTTGAGCTCGGCGATCGTGCTGCGCTCGGTGGAATCGACGCCCTTGATCTGCTCCATTTCCATTTCCATGGAGCTGTCCTCGTCCATATAGCACTCGGTCACGGGGTTGAGGATGCGCTTGCCGTTCCCGTCGCCGGAGCCGTAGTGCTTCTCCACATAGCGGACCTTCGCTCCGCGTTCGACGAAAAAGCGGTGCACGCCGTCGTGCTCGCTGTCCTGACCGCCGCAGTTGTCGATGCCGCAGCCCGCGACGATCACGACGTCGGCCTCCGCGCCGATGTAGAAATCGTTGTATACCGTCTCTTTGATGCCGCTCTCGGATATGACGACGGGGATATGCACGCTTTCGTTCTTCGTGCCGGGCTTGATGCGGATGATGATACCGCTGCCGTCGTCTTTGGAGACGATGTCGATGTTGGCCGTGGTGTTGCGTCCCGCGAGCTTGCTGTTTGCACGGAAGTTGTAGGCTCCCGCCGGGACGGAGTGGAGATCGGCGATCTCCGAGATCAGTCTTTTCTGGATCGCATCGAGCTTGACCATGTCTTCCCGCCTCCTTACTGCAGCATTTCGCACACGCTCACCGGGGCCGCTTTCCCGATCAGCAGGGGAAGGATCTCGACCGGGCGGCCGCGCCTGGTGATGCTCCCGCCGGAGAGGACGACGATCTCGTCGGCGATCCGCAGGATGCGCTCCTGATGGGAGATGATGACGATCGAGCTGTCCTTGATCTCGCGGCGCATGTTCTCGAAAATGCGGATGAGGTTCTGAAAGCTCCACAGGTCGATGCCGGCCTCCGGCTCGTCAAAGACGCTCAGACGCGTCTGACGCGCGAGCAGCGTCGCGATCTCGATGCGCTTGAGCTCGCCGCCGGAGAGGGAGGAATTGATCTCGCGGTCGATGTAGTCGCGCGCGCAGAGCCCGACCTCGGACAGATACGTGCAGGCCGCCGAGACCGTCAGATTCTTTCCCGCGGCGAGGCGCAGCAGATCCTGCACGCGGATGCCCTTGAAGCGCACGGGCTGCTGAAAGGCAAAGCTGATGCCCTTTCTGGCGCGCTCGGTGACGTCAAGGGCGGTGATGTCCTCTCCGTCGAAGAGGATCTGCCCGGAGAGGGGCTTTTCGATGCCCATGATGAGCCGTGCGAGCGTGGACTTGCCGCTGCCGTTGGGGCCGGTGATGACGATGAACTTCCCGTCCTCGATCGTGAGGCTCAGATCGTGGATGATCTCTTTTTCCCGCTCGGCCTCGCTCACGGCGAAGCTGAGGTTTCTGATCTCAAGCATATTGGCAATAAACTCCTTTGTTTTCACTCGGTTTTCTATTGTAAGCCAAAGCGCGCGGCTTTGCAAGCGGCAAAAAGCGGCCCTTCTTTTCTTCGGTGGTAATCATTGACTTTTTTCCTCCGAGCCGATACAATGAGAAGGAGAAAAATGCGGCGCTCCCGGAAGGGAAGCGCCGTTTGAAACGAGTAAAAGAGGAAAAGAGACATGGACAGGAAGACGGAAATAAACGGCCGCTTTTTCAAGAAGGAGCTCGGTTTCGAGACCTTTATCTTCCCGCTGATCTTCATCGCATTCTTTGCGCTGTTCGTCGTGAAGATGGGGCTGGCGAACACGCTCAACACCATGATGAACACGGCCTACCGGCTGCTGATCGACACGGTGCTCTACCTCACGGCGATCTGCGTGATCATGGGCGCGCTCAGCGCCCTGCTGAGCGAATTCGGCTTCGTCTCGCTTCTCAACCGCCTGCTGCAGCCGCTGATGCGCCCGGTCTTCGGCATGCCCGGCGCGGCCTCGCTCGGCGTGGTCACGACCTTCCTTTCGGACAACCCGGCCATCCTCGCCCTGGCCGACGACCAGAACTTCCGCCGTTATTTCAAGGCCTATCAGTTCCCGGCGCTGACCAATCTCGGCACCGCCTTCGGCATGGGCCTGATCGTATGCTCGTACATGTACAGCCTCTCTCCGCTGATGGGCAAGCCCCTCGGCCTCGCGGTGATCGTGGGCCTCGTCGGCGCGCTCATCGGCAGTATCGTCAGCACGCGGCTGATGCTGGTTTTCACGAAAAAGCATTTCGGAGCCGAGGCAAAGCTTCCGAACGCCGAGGGCGTGAGTGAGGATACGCCCGAGAAAATGCGTCCGATCCGTGACGGAGGCGTCGGCAGCCGCATGATGAACGCGCTGCTCGAGGGCGGCCACAACGGCGTGAAAATGGGCGTGAGCATCGTGCCGGGCGTGCTGGTGATCTGCACGATGGTGATGATGCTCATCAACGGCCCCTCCGCGGACGGGACCTACACCGGCAGCGCCTATGAGGGCATCCGCCTGCTGCCGATGCTCGCGGGAAAGATCGACTTCATCCTCAAGCCGCTCTTCGGCTTCAGCTCGCCCGAGGCGGTCGGCGTCCCGGTCACGGCGCTCGGCGCGGCCGGCGCTTCGCTGTCCATGACCGCCACGCTCATCCGCCAGGGGCTGATCGGCCCCTGCGACATCGCGGTCTTCACCGCGATGTGCATGTGCTGGAGCGGCTATCTGAGCACGCATACCTCGATGATGGACTCGCTCGGATGCAAGGAGCTCATCGGCAAGGCCATCGGCTGCCATACGCTCGGCGGCTTCTGCGCGGGCATCGCGGCGCACTGGATCTTCGTGCTGTTCAGCGCGGTTGGTTAAAGAGAGGGGAAACAGAGATGAACGACAGATCTCCGGTCGAAAAGGTGCGGCTGTCGAGCTGTATGTGGCTGGGCGGCGCGGACTGCATGATTACGACGCTCAACAACATCGTCACGGGCGGCGCGCTGACCTATTTCTTTATCAACCATCTCGGCATGAAAGAGGAATCGAGCGCCCTTTGCTGGCTGCTGTTCGGGCTTTGGAACGCGCTCAACGATCCGCTCTTCGGCTATATCTCCGACAAGACGAAAAGCGGCCTCGGACGCCGCATCCCGTATATCCGCTACGGCTCGATCGCCGTCGCGCTGGTATTCGTCCTGTCCTGGAAGTTCTGGTTCCCCGTGAAGACGGACGCCGCGCTCTTCGCGCAGATGTTCCTCTCGCTCTTCCTCTTTGACAGCCTCTACACGGCCATCGCCACCTCGCTGTATATCATGCCCTTTGAGATGGCGGTCACCAACAAGGCGCGCGGCAAGATCATGCTCGTCAAGCTGATCTTCGGTCTCGCCGCGCTGTCGGTGCCGCTCGTCCTGCTGGCGGAGCTTGAAAACCTGCTCGGCAGCTCGCCGGAGAGCTTCCGCACGCTGATGCTGATCATCGGCGCGGCCGCGGGCGCGATCATGTTCGTGTCCACCTTCTTTTACCGAGAGAACGGCTATACGAAGGAAGAAGAGCAGTACCCCTTCTTCCGCTCTCTGGTCACCTGTCTGAAAAATAAAAGCTTCCTGGTTTTCGAGAGCATTTCCTTTTCCGTCACCTTTATTCAGACCGCGCTGATGATGGGTCTGAGCTATTACTTCGACGCCTTCGGCATCAACTATCTTTTCTGCTACGGCGCGATGTTCCTCGGGATCCTCTTCGGCATCTGGCTCTGGATGAAGCCGGGAGCGGTCTGGAAGGTCAAAAAGAGCATCATCCTCATGTGCCTGATCTTCGGCGGCACGCTGGCCGTCATGCTGCTGCTCGGGCAGTACACCGCGGCGGGCGTCATCGGCTTCTTCGGCGCGGGCATCGGCTTCGCGGGCGGCATGTATGAGGTCCCGCTGATGTTCGGCGACGTGATGGACAGCGACGAAAAGCTCTGCGGGCTGCGGCGCGAGGGCATGTACGCCGGCGTAAACAGCCTGATCTGCAAGCCCGCCATCAGCTTCGCCAACGCCATCTTCCCGATCATGCTGGGCTGGTTCGGTTACGACACCGCGCGGAAGGCCGCGGAGCAAAGCGAGCTGGCCAAGCTCGGCGTCCGGGTGGCCTGGCTCGCGATCCCGGTCGCGCTGCTTATGATCTGCGCGGCGCTGATCCGGCGCTTCTACCCCCTGGTCGGCCCGGAGTGGGACAAGACCAAGGAGGAGCTGGCGCTCCTGCACGAGGAAAAACAGCGCGCCTACGAGGCGGAAATGCTGGGGAGATAAAGAAAAAAGAGAAACGCTCCGGATCCTTCGATCCGGAGCGTTTTTTATTTATGGGAGATCAAAGCCTGTACAGTCCCCACAGCGCCGTGCAGACAAGAGCGCCGCCGATCAGCATGGCGACGCAGCTGATCGGCCATTTCCCGTTTCGGTTGTAGCCGTAAAAATCCTCCCAGCGTTTCTCGCCGGAGCACAGCATGACCTTGTAAAAATACAGCGCGCCGTAGAGGATCACGGGCAGAAGCCCCGTGAGCGCGAGCGGGAAGGACAGGGGATAGATCCGCTCGCAAAAGCAAAACGATACGATCGCCAGCAGCGGGCCGATCAGGTGCAGATAGAGATCGCGGCCGGAGAGCAGCCTTTTGTAGCCGGCGGCCGGGCCGAGAAAAATAAGCACCGTGTTCAGCGTGACGGTCACCGCGGCGGTGCCGATATACTTCCACAGCCAGATCCAGTGGGGTATCTCGCCTTTGACGGGCAGCGAGATCAGGATCGCCAGCGAGGCGAAGCCGCAGAGAAGGTTGGACTGGACCGTAAAAAAGCGCAGCACCCCGAGCCCCCTCTGCAGCCGCCAGCCGTTCTCGTCGTGGAAACAGCCGATATAGGCCCAGGCGGTGCACAGAAAGAGGATGAGGTTGAGAATGATCCGCATGACGTCAGCTCCTTTTTCATGTCTTATTATACACGTTTCGCCTTGCCGGGCAAGAGGGAGAGATCAGAAAAAGAGACGCAAACAGCGCAAAGCGGTGATTGACAATCCGTCCCGGAACAGATAAACTGAAAGACAGACAGTTTTTGTCAAACGGAGATCCTTTTTTATTATTTTGGGAGGGTTATTGTTTTGGAAGTGAGAGAAAACCTGATCAAGCTCTGCGAGAAGATCAACGACGGGCACTATAAGATCACGCCGGACTGCGCGGAATACCGCGTGTTCGAGAAGTGGATCACCGACGACCAGATCGCCGTCATGAATGCACTGACCAGCATGAAGCCGGCCTTCGTCCCCGTGATCGCCCGCAAGGCCAAAATGTCCGTCAAGCGGGCCCGCGAAGTCCTGCATGAGATCGCGGAGATCGGCCTGTGCGTACAGGTCGTCGTGCCCAAGGTCGGGTTGGAGATCTATCTCCTGCCGCCCTATACCCCCGGCATTTTCGAGTTCCTGCTGATCAACGAAAAGTTCTGCCTCGCGCATCCCGAGATCGCCTACGCCTTCCACCAGCACGCGACCACCAGCCAGATCGAGCACGCGCCGAACACCCCGATGGGCGCGGGCATCATGCGCGTCATCCCCATCGAGAGCGCCATCCCCGCCGGCACGGAGCAGATCGACAACGAGCGCGTCAGCAAGTATATCGAAGAAAACGAAGGCCACATCAGCATCACGCCCTGCCAGTGCCGCCGTGTCCGCCGCCTGATGGGCGAGGGCAGCGGCGACCTTGACGAGGGCCTGTGCCTCTTCCTGGGCCATGTCGGCGACATGTTCAACCGCAACGGCAAGGGTAGACCGGCCACCGTGGCCGAGGCCAAGGCCCTGATCGAAAAGTGCGAGGCGCGCGGCTGCGTCCACCAGATCACGACGCTCCACCAGGACGAGTCTCTGGCCATCTGCAACTGCATGACGGAAAGCTGCCTGGCGCTCGGCGTGACGCAGTACTACAACTGCCCCGCCACCTCCGCGAGCAACTATGTGGCCGAGATCGACAAGGAAAAGTGCGTCGCCTGCGGCCAGTGCACCGATCACTGCGCCAACAACGCCATCCAGATGGGCCAGAAGCTCTGCTCCAAGACGCCGATCGAGCATCCGCACAAGGAGCTGCCCGACGACATCGAATGGACCGAGGAGCATTGGAACGTAGAGCACCGCACCAACCGCGAGTACATCGCCCCCGAAGGCACCGCGCCCTGCAAGACCGCCTGCCCGGCGCACATCGCCGTCCAGGGCTATCTCAAGCTGGCCGCCCAGGGCCGCTATCTCGACGCGCTGGAGCTCATCAAGAAGGAAAACCCGCTGCCCGCCGTCTGCGGCCGCATCTGCAACCGCAAGTGCGAGGACGCCTGCACCCGCGGCGACATCGACCGCGCCGTCGCCATCGACGAGGTCAAAAAGTTCATCGCCGACCGCGAGATCGAGCGCGACACCCGTTTCGTGCCGAGAAAGCTCTACGACTTCTCCGACAAGAAGGTCGCGATCATCGGCGCCGGCCCCGCAGGCCTGAGCTGCGCCTACTTCCTCGCGGCGGACAACTACCGCGTCACCGTGTTCGACAAGAACGAGCTGCCCGGCGGCATGCTGCGCTACGGCATCCCGAGCTTCCGTCTGGAGAAGACCGTGCTCGACGCCGAGATCGACGTGCTCAAGGAGCTGGGCGTGATCTTCCGCTGCGGCGTGGAGATCGGCAAGGACGTGACGATCGAGCAGCTTCGCGCTCAGGGCTTCGACGCCTTCTATCTCGCCGTCGGCGCGCAGAAGAGCGCCTCCCTCGGCATTCCGGGCGAGGAGCTTGAGGGCGTATGGGGCGGCATTGACTTCCTGCGCGAGGTCAACGCCGGCGCGCGTCCCGCGATTGGCAAGAAGGTCGTCGTGGTCGGCGGCGGCAACGTCGCGATGGACGTCGCCCGCACGGCTGTGCGCCTGGGAGCGGAGGTCACCGTGGCCTACCGCCGCAAGGAAAGCGACATGCCCGCCGATCCCGCCGAGGTCGCGGAGGCGAAGGAAGAGGGCGTGACCTTCCTCTTCGAGCACCGCCCCGCTGCGATCGAAGGCAGGGACGGCAAGGTCGCCGCGCTCGTCTGCGAGGGCGACAAGAGGATCGAGTGCGACGCGATCCTCGCCGCGATCGGCCAGCGCATCGACCTGGGCGGCCTGGATCTCGGCGAGCTTGCCTGCGACGAGAAGGGCCGCGTGATCGCGGACGAGGTCACCTACCAGACCGCGCAGAAGGACATCTTCGTCGGCGGCGACGCCCACACCGGGCCGAAGTTCGCCATCGATGCGATCGCCCAGGGCAAGCAGGCCGCGATCTCCATCCACCGTTACGTCCATCCGGGCCAGAGCCTTGTGATCGGCCGCGATCGTCTGACTTACCGTGCCTTCGACAAGGAAAACGTCGACTTCGACAGCGTCAAGCGCAATTACGACGCGTCGGCGCGTCAGATCCCCGGCAAGGACGAGGCAAAGGCCAAAACCTTCCGCGACGACCGCTGCAGCTTCACCGAGGAGCAGGTGAAGAAGGAGACCGCCCGCTGCCTCGGCTGCGGCGCCTCCTACGTCGATCCGAACAAGTGCCTCGGCTGCGGCGTCTGCACGACGCGCTGCATGTTCGACGCGATCCATCTGCGCAAGCGCACTTTCGTCGAGAACATCGAGTACGCCGACCGTCCGAAGGTGCTGCCGCAGTTCATCGCGGAGCGCCAGAAGAAGATCGAGATCCGCAAGATGAGCGGCAAGTAATGCGACCCGCCCGGTAAAGCAACCCGTTCAAACTCCGCATCCCTCCGGCAGGGATGCGGAGTTTTTGATTTGCGGCGAAAGACGGTTGCCAGCGCCGCGGCCGTGATATATAATCAAGGCGTTCATTCCATACGCAAATCAAGGAGAAACGAGCATGAAACGCCCTTCAGGCGCGGCGCGATCATCAGCGGCCGCTCCGCCCGGGGGGAGGGCCGCTGTACCGGCGGCCGTTCCGGAGAGCTCTTGCTCGGGGAGAGAGTATGATCAGAGTCAAAAGGATACAGATCCCATCGCTGCCGACGGAAAAGCCGCGCAGACTGTATATTTTTCTTCCGCGCGGCTATCATAATAGCGAGCGAAGATATCCGGTGCTGTATATGTTCGACGGACACAACGTGTTCTATGACAGCCACGCCACCTACGGCAAAAGCTGGGGCATGAAGGAGTATCTGAAGAAAAGCGGCGCCGAGCTGATCCTCGTCGCGGTCGAATGCAATCACGAGGGCTTTCGGCGTCTCGGCGAGTACAGCCCCTGGAGCTTCACCCGAAGGGACGTCGGCACGGTCGAGGGCCGGGGCAGGACCACGATGGACTATCTCACAAAAGAGCTCAAGCCGGAGATCGACCGGGAGTACCGCACGCTGCCGGACCGGGAGCATACGCTGATCGCCGGCAGCTCTATGGGAGGATTGATGGCGATCTATGCCGCGGTGGAATACAACGCCGTCTTTTCCCGCGCCGCCGCGCTCTCCCCGAGCCTGTGGGTCGACCCGGCGGCGATGAGAGAGATGATCCGCACGCACCCGATGCAGACGCCGACCAGGGTCTACCTGGACGTGGGCAGCGCGGAAGCGGAGGAACGCACTCGCGCGCTCACCGCCGTTTTCGACACGGCGAAGGAGCTGACCAGGGCCGGGGCGGACGTCGCGGCCCGCGTGGTGCCCGGCGCACAGCATCGGGAGGCGGACTGGGAAAAGCGCATCGGCGTGTTTTTCGAGTTTCTTTTCAGCTGAGCGAGAACCCTCTTCCGCCATGCCTGATCCGAAAGGGCGGCCGCGGAGCGATCCCCCTGATTACAGACGAATGGATGCGAATGATGAATCTAAAACGTGATGGAAATGCGATCGTCGGCGGACTGGTCGCGCTGTGCGTACTTCTGGCGCTATATCTCAACACGGCCTCTTCCGAATCAGCGCTCGGCCTCTTCCTTCCGCGAGAACGGGCCGTGTCGGCGATGCGCTATCTCCCCGTATACTCCTATCTGGGCACGGCGGAGACGAACGAGGTTTTTCTGATGGATACGACGCACGGCGCGGAAGGATACGTCGCCGTCACCGCCAAAAGCGAAGAGCCGGTCAAGATCAGGCTCATCGCGCCCGGCGGCCTGGAGCGGGTTTACAACGTCCCGCACACGGGACTGGTGTCCTATTATCCGCTGAGCGACGGGAGAGGGACCTATGGGATCCAGCTTCTGAAAAAAGCCGACGCGAGCGAGGGTGAAAACATGTACGTGCAGGTGCTGCAGGGAAGCTGCGAGGCGATGCTGTTCGACGAGTTCCAGCCCTTCCTCCGGCCGAGCAGCTATGTGTGGTTCACGGGCTATTCCGACTGTGTGGCGGAGGCGGCGAGGATCTGCTCGGGCCAGAGCAGCGACGACAGAAAGATCGAACGGATCAAGGACTATATCTGCGACAACCTCAGCTATGACGAGCTGCTTGCGGAAAGCGATGATCAGAGCTTTATCCGCGATCCGGACGCGATCCTTTCGCGAAAGAGCGGGACCTGTCTGGACTATTCCGTGCTCGCAGCGGCGATGCTGCGCAGCCAGGGCATCCCCACGAAGGTCGTCTACGGCGAGATGAACGGGGCGCAGGGCCTGCACGCCTGGAACATGGTCTACACCTCCTCCCGCGGCTGGTTCCGTCTGGATCTCTCGTCCCAGGACAACGGGATCGCGGAAAGCTACGTCGCCGACGAGCGGAATTACACGGACAGCGGCTGGTACTGATCTGCGGGAAAAGCCCCATCGCCGCTCCCCGTGCCTGACTTACACAAAAAAAACGGATCCCCGATTTTGAAGCTTCAAAATCGGGGATCCGTTTTTCGACGGGGGAGCGACCCTGCGCGTCAATAGAATTCGCAGCCGCCGAGACGCGCGCTCTTGGTGCGGTACAGCGCGGTGTCGGCGTCTTTGAAAATGTCCTCGCCCGGGTTTTCGCGATCGCCGAAGGCGACGCCCACGCTCAGCGAGATCGGGGGAAGACCGTCCTTCGCCGTCCGAAGCTCTTCGTTGATCCGGCGGATCTTGTCTTCTACCAGCGCTCGGTGAGCGGAGCCCGTATGGACCATGATGACGGCAAACTCGTCTCCTCCGATGCGGCAGATATGGTCCTCCGCGCGGAAGCTTTTCTGCAGCAGCGCCGCCACAAAGCAAAGCGCCCGGTCGCCGATATCATGGCCGTGCCGATCGTTGATCTCCTTGAAGCGGTCAAGGTCGACGATCAAAAGAGTGTTGTCACGCTCGTTGAAGCGCATGCGCAGCTTTTCAAAAACGCTGCGGTTGGACACGCCCGTGAGCGCGTTGTGCGTCGCGTCGCAGCTCAGCTGCTCGTTGTGGCGCCGGTTCTGCTCGTGCACCTGGTTATAGGTCCGCGCGAGGAAGCGAAGTTCGCTTGCCCCCGCCTCGGGGAGCGTCTCTTCCCGCCTGATGCGGCTGATATATTCCTTCAGGGGGCGGGTGACAAGGATTGCGGTCGAGAGCACGAGGAAGATGACCAGCAGGAGCAGGGCGATGATCAGGATCTCCTCCCTGCGGATCAGGTTCAGCAGATTCGCGGAGCTTTCCCGCTGCTGCTCGCGCGTCTCTCCGATCAGCACCTCGACGCTCAGGGACACGTTATTCCGGATCTCGTCCTTGTAGCTCTGATACCTCTGGTCAAAGACCATGGTCAGCGCCGCCGTGAACAGATGAAAGCGGCCGAGAGAAATGCCGTCCCGTCTTTCGGAGAGTTTCGCATCGTTTTTTTCCATGTCCTCATCTCCGTTCGCAGCATTGAAAACAGCGATTATTTTACCAGTTCGGAGCCTCTTCCTCTTCCTCCGTGCAAACGGTGTCAAGGGCGTTTTCGATCAGCTTGACCATTTCCCATACGGAACGGAAGGAGATCGTCTCCGGCAAAAAAAATTGCCTCAGAAGGCTGTAAATGATTGCCGCCGCGCCGAGACTGTGATATAATACATCGAATAATTCACACGCCGCCCCGCGGATCACGCCGCGCCCGGCGCGCCGACAGGGAACAGGATCAAACAAAACACGGATATAAAGGAGAGATCATCATGCTGAACATCAAGAAGAGCATTGAGAACGGGAACGCCGACTTCGCGCTCGCGGGAAGGCTGGACACGGTCACAGCGCCCGAGCTGGAGACGGCTCTGAAGGAGTCGCTCGACGGCGTGAGCAAGCTGACGCTGGACTTCGCCGAGCTGGAGTACATCTCCTCGGCCGGTCTGCGCGTGCTGCTCGCGGCCCAGAAGACCATGAGCAAGCAGGGCGAGATGAAGCTCACGAACGTGGGCGAGACCATCATGGAGATCTTCGAGGTCACGGGCTTCTCGGATATTCTGACGATCGAATAACGGAATGAAGATCATGGAAAAGCTGCGCTCCAACATGGCGTTCAACATTATCGGCGCCATTGTGCTCGTGCTTGCGATCTTTGGCTTGGTCGTCAGCCTGCTGGGATATGCCAGCTTTACCAGAGCTTTTTTCAATGAATACGCCGTCACCACCTACCACATGGCGGACACGGCGACGACGCTGATCAACGGCGATCATCTGGACGACTATCTGGCCGGAGAAGAGACGGAAGAGTATCTTATCACGAAGGGATACCTGGACGGCTACTGCAAAAGGATCAGCGTCTCTCTGATCTACGTCATTGAGGTGGACAGAAGCGATTACGGACGCTTTGTCTCCATCTTCAACCCGGTGGACAATACAGTAGACAACAGCTCCTATACAGAGTGGGAACTGGGGTACGAGCGCAACACCACCAACGACGAATACCGGCAGAAGTATCGGGCCATCTACGAGCAGGGGGCCCCGTATGAGACCGTCTACCGCGTCAAGACCACCGACGGACAGCATCCGCACATCACGACTATGGTGCCGGTGAAAAAATCCTCCGGCGAGGTGGCCGCCATTCTCTGCATGCAGCGCCCCATCCGCGAGATCAACGACGCGCGCCGACCCTATCTTCGCAGCATCGCCGTGTCGACGATCCTGCTGGCGATCATTGCCTCCGTGCTTGCGGCTGTCTTTCTCCGGAAACAGTTTGTCGACCCCATCCGCAAGGTCTCCCGTGAAGCGAGGCGCTTTGCAAAAGAGAACACCAAGGAAGAAGAACTCGGCAGAATCAGCGCCTTCGAGGAGATAGCCGGCCTTGCCGCGTCCATTGACACGATGGAGGCGGAAATGGTGAGCTATATAGAGAACCTGACCAGGGCTACCGCGGAGAGGGAGCGGCTCGGCGCCGAGCTGAGCCTTGCGAGCACGATCCAGGAGAACTCCATTCCGAGTGTATTTCCCGCCTTCCCGGATCGTACGGAGTTTGATATCCATGCCGCCATGGATCCGGCCAAGGAAGTCGGCGGGGACTTTTACAATTTCTTTCTGATCGACGACGATCACCTCGCTCTGGTGATCGGAGACGTCTCCGGCAAAGGCGTGCCGGCGGCGCTGTTCATGATGGTCACGAACATCCTGATCAGCGACAGAATGCTGGCGGGCGGCAGCCCGGCGGAGATCCTCTCCGACGTCAACGAGCGCGTCTGTTCCCGCAATCCGGCCGACATGTTCGTCACCATCTGGCTGGGTATTCTGGAGCTCTCGACCGGAAAGCTGACGGCTGCCAACGCGGGGCATGAGTACCCGGCGCTGCGGCGCGAGGGAGGACGCTTCGAGCTCCTGACGGACAAGCACGGCTTCGTCATCGGCGGCATGTCCGGCATGAGCTATCAGGAATACGACCTGCAGTTCAAGAGCGGCGACAAGCTGTTTGTGTATACGGACGGCGTGCCGGAGGCAATGGCGCCGGACGGCTCGATGTTCGGGAAAGAGAGGACGCTCGCGGCGCTCAATGAGGACGCCGACGCCTCGCCGGAGCAGATCCTCAAACATGTCCGCGGGGCTGTTGACGGCTTTGTACGGGATGCGGAGCAGTTCGACGACCTGACGATGCTCTGCGTGGAATTCAAGGGAAAGGACGGAAAGGGATCATGACGATCGAACTTAACGGCAGGATCGACTCCGGCAACGCTTCTCAGATCGAACAGGAGATCCTTGACAAGCTCTCGGGCGGAACGGACGAAGCCGTCGAACTGAACGCGGAAGCCCTGGAGTATATTTCCTCTGCCGGCCTGCGCGTGATCCTGCGCATCAAAAAGGCTGTTTCGGATCTGCGGATCACAAATGTCGGTTCCGAGGTCTATGAGATCCTGGAAATGACCGGCTTTACCGAGATGATGCCGGTTGAGAAGGCCTATCGTGTAGTCTCCGTCGAGGGCTGTGAAGAGATCGGCCGCGGCGCCAACGGCGCCATCTACCGCATCGACAAGGACAATGTTGTCAAGGTCTACCTCAACGCCGACGCGCTGGAGGATATCCAGCACGAGCGCGAGGTGGCAAAGCTGGCCCTGGTTTTGGGCATCCCTACGGCGATCTCCTACGATGTTGTCAAGGTCGGCGAGAGCTACGGTTCGGTATTCGAGCTGCTCAACGCCACTTCCTTTTCCAAGATCCTGGCAACTGAGCCGGAAAAGATGGATTGGTGCGTCAAAGAATACGTGGCGCTGCTCAAGACCATCCACGGCACGCAGGTCCCCGACGGCAAGCTGCCGGATATGAGAGAGACAGTCCTCTCCTGGGCAGGCTTCATGCGCGAGTATCTGCCGGAGAAATTGGGAGAAAAGCTGGTTTCCATGGTGGAGGCCGTGCCGCACGACGACCACATGATCCACGGAGACTACCACACGAAAAACGTGATGCTGCAGAACGACGAGGTGCTGCTCATCGACATGGACACGCTGGCGGTCGGGCATCCGATCTTTGAGCTGGCGAGCATGTTCAATTCCTTTATCGGCTACTCCGAGCACGACCACGAGACCATCAAAAGGTTTCAGGGCTTTGATTGGGAGACCGGCTCCGCCTTTTGGCACAAGTCGCTGGCGGCCTATCTGGGAACGAACTGTGAAACCAAGATCCGGGAGGTCGAGGACAAGGCGCGCATCATCGGCTATACCCGCATGATCCGCCGCTCGATCCGCCGCAAGGGACTCGAGACGGAAGAGGGCCGTTCGGAGATCGAACTGTGGAAATCCGAGCTGATCGAGCTGCTGGAAAAGACGGATTCGCTCCTTTTTGACCCCGATGAACTGGATCTGGAGGCCGAGACGGAGAATCTTGCCGAAGTGCAGGCTTTTGTCGACGAACGCCTGGAGAGGGCGGACTGCCCGCTGAAGACGCAGATGCAGCTCGGCGTGGCGGTGGAGGAGATCTTTGTCAACATTGCCAGCTACGCTTATGAGCCGGGAAAGGGAAGAGCAAAGATCCGCGTGGCCTTCTCCGAGGATCAGGATGAGGTGTCGATCACCTTTATCGACAGCGGGATCCCCTACGATCCTTTGGCAAGAGAGGACCCGAACGTCCGCGCACCCGCGGAGGAGCGGGAGATCGGCGGCCTCGGCATCTTTATGACCAGAAAGCTCGTAGACGATGCGAGCTATGAATACAAAGACGGTCAGAACATTCTGACGCTGAAGAAAAATCTGTAAAGTGACGGAAACGGGATCATGAAACAAGGCGAAAAGATCGACCTGCATTTGCACACGACTGTCTCCGACGGCACCGATTCGCCGGAGCAGATCATCGTGCGCGTCCGGGAAGCGGGGATCGCACTCTTTTCGGTGACGGATCATGACGCCCTCAAGGCCGGCCGGATCATCCCTCCGCTTCTCGCAGAGGGAGATCCGGCCTTTGTCACCGGCGCGGAATTCTCCTGCCGGGACGAGGAGGGAAAGTACCATATCCTGGGCTACGGCTGCGACCCGGAGGCCCGGCCGATCTGCCGGCTGGTGGAAACCGTGCACAGTCTGCGCATCAGGAAGGTCCGGACCAGACTGGATGTTCTGAAGAGCCAATTCGGCGTAGACTTCCCCGAGGAGGAGCAGCGGCGCCTATTTGCGATGGACAATCCCGGCAAGCCGCACATCGCCAATCTGATGGTCCGCTACGGCTATGCGAAAAGCAGGGATCAGGCGTTCCGGGACGTTCTCAACCGCCTGCGCATGAAGAGCGAGTACCTCCGGCCGGAGCAGGTCATCCCCGCCATCTCGGAGTCCGGCGGCATTCCCGTGCTGGCGCATCCCTGCTACGGGGACGGCGACCAGCTGATCCTCGGCGAGGAGATGGACGGGCGTATCCGCCGCCTTACGGCGTTCGGCCTGCGGGGCGCTGAAGCCTTCTATTCGGGCTTCACGCCGCTGCTGTGCGGGGAAATCCTGTCCCTCGCCGCAAAGTACGGGCTGTATATCACGGCGGGCAGCGACTATCATGGCAGCAACAAGATGGTCCTGCTCGGCGACACGGGGCTTGAGGGCGAAACGGAGTGGCCGGAGGGCCTGAAACGCTTTCTGAACGACGTGAACGTGATCCGAAAGTGAAGCGTTCAAAAAAAGAAGTCAGGGAGAAAACGGAGACGCCGCTGCGGCGTCTCCGGATCTCCAAAATGCGCGGAACAGGGGGGAGAGCCATATGAAAGGACAGGCGGCAAACATGAGGATGATCGCCGGACTGATGTTCAGGCTCTTGCCGGTCCAGGTCCTGCTGGCCGCGGTCGGAGCGGTCAACGGCATCGTATCCGGCTACTTCGCCAGCAATTTCGTCGGGATCGACGCGATGAGCGCGGTCGGCCTCTACGCGCCGCTGGGCATGCTGGTCACCTCGGTCAGCACCATCCTGGTCGGCGGCTCGGTCATCCTGTGCGGGAAGTATATGGGGCAGAACCGGCATGAGAAAATGCAGAACGTGTTTTCTCTGAACCTGGCGTCCTCGGCGCTGATCGCGGCGCTGTTCATCGCCGCCTTCGCCCTGATGTCGATATTCGATCTGACGGGCTTTCTCTCGCACGACGAGTCGGTCAGGCCGATCTTCAACGGATACCTGCTGGGCCAGGCCTTCGGCATCCTGCCCCTGATGCTCGGCAATTCCCTCGCCGCTTTCCTTTCGCTGGAAAACAAGGGCAGACGTACGCTGAGCGCAAGCCTGGTGTACATCGTCGTCAATATCCTGCTGAACTATCTGTTCGTCAAGACGCTGGGGATGCAGGCCTTCGGGCTCGCACTGGCGTCCGCGCTGGGCATGTGGGTCTTTCTGCTGGTGCAGGCAGAGGCCTTCCTGTCCGGCGGCACGCAGATGAAGATCCGCTTTCATAAGCTAGACTGGGGGGAGACGCGCGAGATCCTGCATATCGGTCTGCCCGGCGCGGCGAGCAACGTCTACCAGACCGCGCGAGGCCTGATCGTGAACCGCCTGCTCGAGGCTTTCGTCGGCAGCGTGGCCATCTCCGCCTTCGCCGCCTCCGACAGCGTCATGCGCATTTTCTGGTCGGTGCCGGCCGGCATGCTGGCCGTGTCCCGCATGCTTATCAGCGTCAGCGTCGGCGAGGAGGACCGCCAGACGCTCAAGGACATCATGCGCGTGATGTTCCGCCGCTTCCTGCCGCTGATGGGCCTGATCTGCGCGGGCATCATCCTGTGCGCCGTGCCGTTGACACGCATCTTTTACCGCGATCCGTCGGAGCCGGTTTACATGATGACGGTCTGGGGACTGCGGATCCTGCCGCTGTGCATGCCGCTGAGCATCATCTTCATGCACTTCTCCTGCTACGGAGAGGCCTCCGGCAGACACGGCTTCGTGCATGTGATGGCGCTGCTTGACGGCGTGGTGTGCGTGGCGTCCTTCACCGCGCTGCTGATCCGTGCCCTCGGCATGAACAGCGTCTACGTCGCCAACGTCCTCAACGGCGTCGTGACGACGCTCTGCATCATCGGCTACGCCTGGGTGAAGAGAAAACGGTTCCCGCGCGACATGGACGACCTCATGGTCATCCCCGAGGATTTCGGCGTGGCGGAGGACGAGCGCCTGGATCTGAGCATCAGGAGCATGGAGGGCGTCGTCAGCGTCGCCGAACAGGTGCAGCGCTTCTGCCTTGAGCGGGGCGTCGACGCGCGCCGCGCCCATCTGGCGGGCCTCGCCATGGAGGAAATGGCGGGCAACATCGTCGACCACGGCTTTACGAAGGACAAAAAGACGCACACCATCGACGTGCGCGCGGCCCACAAGGGCGACGACGTTATCCTTCGCATCAAGGACGACTGCATTCCCTTCGATCCCTCCGAGCGCAGACAGCTCGCCGAGGGAGACGACATCACGAAAAACATCGGCATCCGCATGGTCTTCAGGATCGCCCGGGACGTACAGTATCAGAACATCCTCGGCCTGAACGTGCTGACGCTGCGGATATGATGGCGCTTCGGCGCGGACAAGGGGAAACGACTGTGAGTATCCGAATTGAGAGTGTAAAGACGGATTCTTTTTCCATGGATTATTTCCGCTTCGGCAGCGGCGGGAAAACGCTTGTGATCCTGCCGGGACTGAGCGTTCAAAGCGTCATGGGCGCGGCGGACGCCGTGGCCGAGGCCTACCGCTCCCTGGAGGAGCGCTATACGATTTACGTCTTTGACAGACGCAGGGACATGCCCTCGCCCTATACCATCCGGGATATGGCGCGGGACACGGCGGAAGCTTTCCGCGCGCTCGGCCTCAAGGAGGTCTGCCTCTTCGGAGCCTCGCAGGGCGGCATGATCGCGCTGGTGATGGCTGTCGAGTATCCGGAGCTCGTGGGCAAAATGGTGCTGGGATCGAGCTCGGCCCATGTGCGCGAGGAGCAGTACCGGGTGCTCGAAGAGTGGGTCCGTCTGGCAAAAGCGGGGGACAGAGAAGGCCTGTACCTCTCCTTCGGAAGAGAGATCTATCCGCCGGAGGTCTTTGAACAGTATAAGGAAACGCTGATCGCCGCGGCGGCAGACGTGACCGAGGAGGACCTGAAACGCTTCATCCTCTGCGCGGAGGGCACGAAAGGCTTCAACATCGTGGAGGAGCTGGACAGGATCCGATGCCCGGTTTTGGCCGTCGGCGTGTACGAGGACAGCGTCCTGGATTCGGACGCCACGATGGAGATCGCCGAGCGGCTGGACTGTCGGCCGGATTTCAGGCTCTATTTGTATACGGGCTACGGACACGCGGCCTTTGATACCGCCCCGGATTACCGGCAGCGGATCCTGCGTTTTTTCGAGTCGTAGAAAACGGGAGAAAAGAAAGATGAGAGCGGACTATCGAAACGACCCGGCGCAGGATCCCTCGGGCTTTGTATTGCTGGCGGACTTCGTGCCCCATATCGTGCAGGAGATCCGTTATTATTCCACCTACAATTTCATCGGCGAGAGGATCGACGGCTATGAGGAGCCCTGCGCCCTGCTGACGATCGAGGCGGCCCGTGCGCTCAAGGCGGTCAGCAGCGAGCTGATCGTCCGGGGCTATCGTCTGAAGGTGTTCGACGCCTACCGGCCCGCCGTCGCGGTGAAGCACTTTGTGCTCTGGGGCATCGAGGATCAGGATATCCGCATGAAGCCCTATTTTTATCCGGAGCTGGAGAAGCAGGAGCTTTTCTCCAAAGGCTATATCGCCAAGCAGTCCAGCCACAGCCGCGGCAGCGCGGTCGATCTGACGCTGCTGGACATGAAGACGGGCAAGGAGCTGGATATGGGCAGCCCCTTCGACCTGTTCGGCCCGATCTCACATCCCGACTGCCGCTCGATCACTCCCGAGCAGTATGAAAACCGCATGATCCTCCGGCGCGCGATGCTCCGCGGCGGCTTTCGGCCCATCGACTGCGAGTGGTGGCATTTCTCGCTGGAAAATGAGCCGTATCCGGACACCTATTTTGCCTTTCCGGTTTCGACGGAATATCTGAAAAGAAAGTAAGAGGGGAAAAAGATGAAAAAACTGATCTGCCTGACACTGACGCTCTGCATGCTCTTCGCGCTGGCGGCCTGCGGCGCCGCGGCCCCCGCGGAGGAGCCGGCCGCGGAATGGAGCCGCGAGGGCTACTTCGCGGATGAGGAAGGAAACTTTCTCTCCGTCACCCGAATGGACGACGTCGTCGAGCCCGGCTGGTACGTGGGCTTCTCGAACGGCGAGGACCTGATCCTGGATTCCTACGGCGGCATCCTGCCCCAGGAGGGGAACAGCCTGCGCGGCAGCCTGCCCTCCGGAGGTGATAATCCCGCGCTGACCGTCACCGTCTCCGAGGAAGGGGAGGACGGCCTGCTGCTCGCGATCGAGGGCGGCGAGAGCTATCACTTCAAGCCGATGGACATGCCCGCGGCGGACCACGCCGTCTCCATCAATACCGAGGGGCCCGGCCAGATCGCCTATGCGAGAACGGAGGAGGAGCTGAGCTTCGAGGGATATTTCACTTCCTCCTACTTCCCGCTGTGGGAGCCCGGCAGCTATGTCCTCGGCGCGCGGACGGACGAGGAGGGCTGGGCCTTCATCAAGTGGACGAAGGACGGCGAGGACTTCTCGACCGATCCGATCATCACGGTCGAGCTGAATGACGACGCGGCCTTTGTCGCCGTATTCGATTACGTCGGCGCGGACGGCCAGAACCCCGTCATGAACTTCATCGGCGACTACCAGTGCGACAGAGCCCGCGCACACGTCGAGTGCCTCGGCGACGACGCGGCGCATATCACGATCGACTGGGGAAGCAGCGCCTGGGAGCACGCGCATTGGGAGATCACCGGACCGCTCGACACCGAAACGCTGAGCATCTCCTATTCCGGCTGCGTCAAGACGATCGTCGTGTATGACGACAACGGCGAGCTCAAGAGCGAGGACGTCGAGTATGAGGACGGCAGCGGCACCGTCACCTTCGGCGAGGGGCTTTCCTTCACCTGGCACGAGGACCGGGCCGAGCGTGAGGATATGGTGTTCGAGTGGGTCCCGGTCACCGAGGAGCGCAGCGGCTTCGAAGGGCTTTGGGCGGAGGAGATCGCCGGCCGCTGTCAGATCCGCTTCAGCTATCGGAGCGAGGGCAGCATGAACGTGGAGATCGCGTGGTCCGGCTCCGCTTTCGAGCGCGCCTGCTGGGAAATGACGGCCGACATTTACAAGGACGACATTATGATCTATAAGGACGCGCATTCCTGGGTCGAGACCTATACGGACGAGACCACCTGCACGGTTTCCGAGGAAGAGTTCAACGGGACGGGGAGCTTCTATCTGCTGGACGGCAAGCTGCACTGGGTCAACGACAAGACGAGCGAGGACACCGTGTTCATCCCGGCCTGAGCCTTTTGAGAAGAAAAGAAATGCGTACCTTTGCACGAACGGGCGAAGGAAGCAAGAGGATAGATGAAAATGAAGAACAGCAAAAAACATATCGCGCTGATCGGCCTGATCGCGCTCCTGCTGCTGGCGGGGATGCTCTACGCCGTTCTGAACCGGGAGAACGCAGCTGCGCCTGCCCCGCAGACGGGAGAGACAAGGCCGGCGCCGAACGCGGCTTTGACGGAAGCGCCGGAGCCCGCGGATACGGCCGCGCCTGCCGCCGACGCCCTGGACTACGGCCTGGCGGAGAACTGGGCATTTTTTGAGCTGGGCGAGGATCGGGATGTGGACGTCTTTCTGATCTGCCCCACCGTGGACACCCGGAGCGAGACGAATTCCTTCGAGCTCAACGACAAGCTGAAGGGCATCTTCGTCAACGCCCTGGACATGGAAAAGGGCATATATGAGGAGACGGGACGGCTGTTTTCTCCCTTCTACCGGCAGATGTCCATCAAGGCCTATCTGCTGCCCGAAACGGAGCGGGAGCTGGCCAGACAGATCGCCTATAAGGACGTTTCCGCAGCCTTCCGCTGGTATCTGGACAACGAGAACGACGGCCGCGGCATCATCCTGGCCGGCTTCTCCCAGGGCGGCGAAATGTGCCTGGAGCTGCTGAAGGAATACTACGGCGGCGACGGCGAGGAGGCGAGGGCCCTGCGCGACAGGCTGATCTCGGTCTATTCCATCGGATGGGCGGTCACGGAGGAAATGACGGAAAAATATCCGCAGATCGTGCCGGCCGCGGGCGAGGACGATCTCGGCACCGTCGTCTGCTTCGACTGCGAGGACGGGAGCGTGACGGAGACGATCATCATCCCCGCGGGCGTGAAGGCCCTGTCCATCAACCCGCTGAACTGGAAGACCGACAGCACGCCGGCGGACCGCGCCCTCAACCGCGGCGCCGTCATGCAGACCGGAGCCGAGCCGCTCGCCGCGCTTTGCGGCGCATACATCGGCGAGCGGGGAGAGCTGGTCGTGACCGACGTCACGCCGGAGGAGTATCCTCCGGGACTGGACATCTTCCCGAAGGGCTCGTACCACCTGTACGACTATTTGTTCTTCTTTGAAAACCTGCGCGAGAACGTGGCGCTGCGCACGGCAGCCTGGCTGGCCGGGCGGCAGGCGCAGCCCTCGGACGTGAAGCTCTCGGACGACTCCTCAGACTTCGTGCTGTTGAGCGAGGCGGTGCCGGACGTCATTCTGGAGATCCGCTACTACTCGACCTACAATTTCGTGGGCGATCGGATCGACGGCTATGAGGAGCCGTTGGCCATGCTGACGAAGGAAGCGGCGGCCGCGCTCAGGGAGGCAAGCGACGAGCTCATGGATATGGGCTATCGGCTGAAGATCTTCGACGCCTACCGTCCCCAGATGGCCGTGACGCATTTCATGAATTGGGCGCTGGACGTCGACGACACGCGCATGAAGGACTACTTCTATCCCGAGCTCGACAAGGACGTCCTCTTCCCGCAGGGCTATATCGCCGAGCATTCCGGCCACAGCCGCGGCAGCACCGTGGATCTGACGCTCTTTGACATGAGAACGGAGCGCGAGGCAGACATGGGCGGCACCTTCGATTATTTCGGCGAGCTCAGCCATCCCGATTACACGGCCATCACGCAGGAGCAGTACGACATGCGCATGCTGCTGCGGGAAGTCATGGTGAAGCACGGCTTCCGTCCGCTCGCTGAGGAGTGGTGGCATTTCACGCTGGAGAACGAGCCCTATCCCGACACTTACTTCACCTTTCCGATCAACAGCGATTCGCTGGACAAAGCCGCGTGAGGCCGTTTTTTAAGAATTATTAAATCGGGCCCGGAGCGAGGGCAAAACGATTGCAGGCCGGTCGGGGCTGTGTTATAATACGCCGGGATCCGGAAGAAAAGGAAAAAGCTTCCGCCGGATCCGGACAAGTGTGCGAAGCGGGGCCTGACAGAGCTTCTCCGTGTAAAGCGGAGGATCATGGCGATCTGTGAAGCGGCAGGCCTTACGGATAATCGGAGCATCGGATGACGGACGATCGAAGATGCGGCTGAAAAAGGAGGAAAACGACATGAAGAAGATCACGGCACTTATTCTGGCGCTGCTGATGGTTTTTGCGCTCGCAGCCTGCGGACAGCAGAAGACCGAGCCCAAGACGGTCGGCGGCTGGACGCTGACGGAGGACGGCGCGCTCACGCCCGAGGCACAGGCCGCCTTTGACAAGGCGATGGAGGGCTTCGTCGGTGTGAACTACACGCCCGTCGCCCTGCTGGGCACGCAGATCGTTTCCGGCACCAATTTCTGCCTCCTCTGCGAGGCCGCGGTCGTCTACCCCGACGCCCAGCCTTATTACGCCGTGGTGACGGTCTATCAGGACACGCAGGGCAAGGCCGAGATCCGCAACATTGCTGCGATGGATCTGGCCAAGATCGAGGAGAGCGGCAGGATCGAGGATTCTCAGCCGAGCGGCGGCGCGCTGCTGGGCGGATGGACGCTCGACCGCGAGTCGTACCTCGAGGTACCGGACGGCGTGATGCATCTGGCGTCCCAGGTCGCTGCGGGCACCAACCACATCGTGCTCTGCAAGGGCTGGAATCTGTGCTTTGTCTCCGCGGATACGCAGGGCAAGACCGAGATCGTGAAGACGGTTCCGCTGGATCTCGCGGAGCTGTCCCAGCCTGCCGGCGAATAACACGTCGGCGATCTCACGTGATCGATCAGAAACGGTCTGAAGGCCTTGCGCTTTCAGACCGTTCTTTTCTTTTTCCGCCGTTTTTCGCACGCGCAAGGCGGCCACGGCCCGCTCCGCCGGGGCCGAGCCGAAAAAAAAGAAGCAAAAAGAGGCGGAAAGAGCTGAAAAAACATATTTTTTGCTTGTGTTGAAAAACACAAAATGATATAATACATAATCGAGTTAGTATACATAAGATCATTGCCGCCCGGAAAAGACATCGCCGGCCTATTATCGACGCATTACAGGAAAAGGAGAACCTCTCATGGATCAATCGACTCTGTTCCGCAAGGAAAGCATGGAGCACGTCCAGTCGCCGGAGCAGCTCAACGACTATATGCGTGTGACGAATCCCGCGATCTGGGTCGTCCTGGCTGCGGTGATCCTCCTTTTGACGGGCATGCTGATCTGGGGCGCTTCCGCCCGGATCGAAAGCGTCGCCTCCGGCACGGCGCAGGTGGAAAACGGCATGATGGTGGTGTCCTTCGACGACGCCCGGCAGGCCGAGAAGGTCGAGGCCGGCATGGAGATCGAGATCGGTGACAGCGCGGCCGTGATCGGCAGCGTCGGAACGGCGGAGGACGGAAGCATCTTTGCCGTCGCGCAGACGGAGCTTGCGGACGGGAGCTATGCCGCCCGCGTCGTCTATCGGAGCACACAGGTGCTCCAGCTTCTGTTCAACTGAGGACGCTGCGAATGGATAAAGGACGGACGAAACAGCCCGTGACCGGAGGAAAGGCCAAGGTCCCGGTGGTCATGCAGATGGAAGCGCTCGAGTGCGGCGCGGCCTGCCTGGCCATGGTGATGGCTTACTACGGGAAATGGGTGCCGCTTGAGCAGGTCCGCGTAGACTGCGGCGTTTCCCGCGACGGCTCCAACGCCAAAAACGTGCTGATGGCCGCGCGCAATTACGGCCTCGAGGCGGAGGGCTTCCGCTGCGAGGTGGACGCGCTCAAGAGCGATATGTGCTATCCCTGCATCATACACTGGAACTTCAACCACTTTGTCGTGCTGGACGGCTTTCGGGGCAAGTACGCGTATCTGAACGATCCCGCCCGCGGAGAGGTGCGCGTTTCGATGGAGGAGTTCAGCCGCTCCTTCACGGGAGTCTGCCTCCGGATCGTTCCCGGCCCGGATTTCCGGCCCGGCGGCAAACGCAAGAGCACGCTTGCCTTCGCGCGTAAGCGCCTCGTCGGCGCGGGCGCGGCGGTTGCCTTCGTGATGCTCTCGACCGTGATCGCTTATCTCTTCGGCATCATCAACCCGGTGTTCTCCAGATTCTTTATGGACCGTTTGCTCACCGGCGAGAACCGGGAGCTCCTGATGCCCTTCCTGGGCCTGATGGCGCTGCTCGGCGCCGCGCAGGTGATCATCACCTGGATCCAGGCGGTCTACGCGCTGAAGATCAACGGCAAAATGGCCCTCGTCGGCAGCAGCAGCTTCATGTGGAAGATCCTGCGCATGCCCATGGAGTTTTTCTCCCAGCGCATGGCGGGCGACATCCTGCAGCGGCAGGGGACCAACGCGTCCATCGCCTCCGCGCTGGTGAACACCTTCGCCCCGCTGCTGCTCAATACGATCATGATGGTGTTTTACCTGGTCATCATGCTGCGCTTCAGCGTGATGCTGACCATCGTGGGCATCGTGACGATCATTTTGAATCTTCTGGTGTCCCGGCTGATCTCCGCCAAGCGCGTCAATATCACGCGCGTTCAGATGCGCGACAGCGGCAAGCTGTCCGCGGCCACGATCTCCGGCATTCAGATGGTGGAGACCATCAAATCCAGCGGCGCGGAAAACGGGTATTTCCAGAAATGGGCCGGATACCAGGCTTCCGTGAACAACCAGGGCGTCAAATACGCCAAGCTCAATCAGTATCTCGGCGCGATCCCCTCGCTGCTGGCCACGCTGGCCGACGCCGCCGTCATGGTCCTGGGCGTCTGGCTGACGATGCAGGGATCCTTTACACTGGGCCAGATCATGCTCTTCCAGGGCTTTTTGAACTCTTTCATGTCCCCGGCCATGACGCTGATCTCCGCCGGACAGATGATCCAGGAGATGCGCACCGAGATGGAGCGCGTCGAGGACGTGATGGAATACCCGCTGGACGCGGCTTATTCCGACGAGCCTCTTTCAAAGGACGCGGACTATTCCAAGCTCTCCGGACGGATCGAGCTCAGGAACGTGACCTTCGGCTATTCCCGTCTCGGCGAGCCCCTGATCCGGGACTTCTGCATGAGCGTGAAGCCCGGCGATCGCGTCGCCTTCGTGGGCAGCTCCGGCTGCGGGAAATCCACGCTCTCCAAACTGATCTCCGGGCTCTATCAGCCCTGGAGCGGCGAGATCCTTTTCGACGGGAAGCCCATCCGGGAGATCGACCGCAGCGTGTTCACCGGCTCGGTGGCCGTGGTGGATCAGGACATCGTGCTCTTCGAGGACACGATCGCCAACAACATCAAGATGTGGGACAATTCCATCGAGGATTTTGAAATGATCCTCGCCGCGCGGGACGCCCAGATCTATGACGACATCATGGACAGGGACGGCGGCTTCTACGGCAGGCTGACGGAGGGCGGCAAGGACCTTTCCGGCGGCCAGCGCCAGCGCATCGAGATCGCCCGCGTCCTGGCGCAGGATCCCTCCGTCATCATCATGGACGAGGCGACCTCCGCGCTCGACGCCAAGACGGAATATGAACTGGTCAAGGCGGTCAAGGATCGGGGCATCACCTGCATCGTGATCGCACACAGGCTTTCCACCATTCGAGACTGCGACGAGATCGTCGTCCTGGACAAGGGCGTCGTGATCGAGCGCGGAACGCATGATGAGCTCTACGCCAAGGGCGGCGTCTACACCGAGCTCATCTCCAGCGACTGAGAGGAGGGTGGAGCATGGGCTGGTTCGACGAACAGATCCGCCAGAGAAAACTGAGCGATCAGGAGCTTTTTGAAGACTCCATCTTCTGCATAGCCGCCTCCGTCCTGGGCAAAAGCGGCACCGGCGCGCTCAACGACGAGCGAATCGTGACCAGGGCCGCGATCGAGGACGTCCTGAAATATTATCATTACAAGTGCCCCGAGATCCCCGAAAACATCACCGACGCGGATGAACAGCTGGAATACTGCCTGCGCCCGCGCGGCCTGATGCGGCGCAACGTCAGGCTGGAAAAGGGCTGGTATAAAGACGCCTTCGGGCCGATGCTGGCCTTCCGTTCTTCCGACGGCACGCCGGTCGCGCTCATTCCCAAGTCCTTCACCGGCTATTGGTTCAAGGACCCGGACAGCGGAGAAAAGACCACGGTAGACCGTCGGAACGCGGAGCAGTTCTCCGAGGACGCGATCTGCTTTTACCGTCCGCTGCCGCTGAAAAAGCTCGGCATCCCGGATCTGGCGGCCTACCTGAAAAACTGCCTGAGCACGGGAGACTACGTGCTGATCATCGCGCTCACGCTTCTCGTGACGCTCTTCGGCATGCCGATGATCCGCATCACCCGCCTGCTCACCGGCAGCGTGCTGGAGAGCGGCAGCGTCCCGTTCCTGATCGGAACGGCGGTGTTCATGCTCTGCGCGATCATCTCGTCGCAGATGGTCGAAACGGTGCGTTCGCTGATGATGGGACGCATCGGGATCAAAACCTCGCTGTCGGTCGAGGCCGCCATGATGATGCGCATCATGAACCTGCCGGCGAGCTTCTTCCGCGACTATTCCTCAGGCGAGCTGTCCACCCGCTTCGGAGCCGTCAGTCAGCTGTGCGATCTGCTGGTCGGCATCGTGTTTTCCCTCGGGCTGACCTCGCTTTCGTCCCTGCTGTACATCCCGCAGATCTTCCGGTACGCCCCCGCGCTGGTCGTGCCCGCCCTGGCGATCATCCTCGTCGGGCTCGGCTTTTCCTTGCTGACCACTGTCGCGCAGATGCGCATCAGCAAGCAGTCCATGGAGCTCAGCGCCAAAGAAAACGGCATGAGCTACGCGCTGATCACCGGCGTGCAGAAAATCAAGCTGGCCGGCGCGGAAAAGCGCGCCTTCGCCCGCTGGGCAAAGCTCCTTTCGGAGATCGCGAAGCTCAGCTACAACCCGCCGACGTTCCTCAAGGCGAGCGCGGCCATTTCCACGGCCGTCTCCCTGCTGGGGACGATCCTGCTGTATTACCTCGCGGTCAAGACGCGCGTCAGCCCCTCGGAGTACATCACCTTCAACGTTGCCTACGGCATGGTGGCGGGCGCATTCGCCGCCCTCGCGGGCATGGCGAAGTCGATCGCTCAGATCAAGCCCATCATGGAAATGTCGGAGCCGATCCTGCAGGCCGAGCCGGAGTCCTCCGAAAGCAAGGAGATGCTGAGCTCACTGAAGGGCAGCATCGAGCTGAGCAACGTCTATTTCCGCTACAAGGACAGCATGCCCTATGTGGTGGACGGGATGAGCTTGAAGATCAAGGCGGGCGAGTATGTCGCGATCGTGGGCACCACCGGCTGCGGCAAGAGCACGCTGCTTCGCCTGCTGCTCGGCTTTGAGACACCGGAGAAGGGCGCGATCTACGTCGACGGAAAGGACATCTCCAAGATCGACCTGCGCTCCCTGCGCCGACGCATGGGGGTGGTGATGCAGAACGGAAGCCTTTTCTCGGGCGATATTTACTCCAACATCGTGATCTCCGATCCGCAGCTTTCGCTGGACGACGCCTGGGCCGCGGCCGAGATCGCGGGCATCGCCGATGATATACGCGCCATGCCCATGGGCATGCAGACCATCATATCCGAAGGACAGGGCGGCATCTCGGGCGGACAGAAGCAGCGGCTGATGATCGCCCGCGCGGTCGCGCCGAGGCCGAAGATCCTGTTTTTCGACGAGGCTACTTCCGCGCTGGACAACCGTACACAAAAGCAGGTCTCCGATGCGCTGGACGCGCTCAAATGCACCCGCGTCATCATTGCCCACCGCCTGTCCACCATCAAGAACTGCGACAGGATCCTCGTCCTGGACAAGGGCCACATCATCGAGGACGGCACCTATGACGAGCTGATCGCCCGAAACGGCTTTTTCGCCGAGTTGGTGGAAAGACAGCGTCTGGACGTCCCGCAGGAAAAATAATTTTTCCCAAAAGCGTCCCGAATCGCTTTTCCATCGTATAAAGGGACAGAGAAAGCAAAAGAAGCACTTCATGTTAAACCCTCCGACACAGATCCTCCAACAGAGGCTGCAGAGGAGAAAAATATAGAAAAGGAGATAAAACAATGAGCATTGAGAAACTGAACGATGAGAGACTGGAAGCTGTCGCCGGCGGCATGACCGCCGAACTGAAGGCCGCTTACGCCTGCATCCGCGGCGACTTCGGCAACGGCGCCGCCCGTGTTGCCGCTTTGCGCAAGGCCGGCTTTGATCCCGAGGTCGTCCAGGGCCTGGTGAACTCCATCCTGGCCGGCAACGAGAAGGTCGCCCTCGACGTCATCGACGGCAAGTACGGCAACGGCGAGGCCCGCGTGATCGCCCTGCGCAAGGCCGGCTACGATCCCGAGGTCATCCAGAAGCTCGTTAACGGCATGCTGCTGAAGTGATCCGAAAGGATCGGTCAGGGAAAACGCCGGCGTCTTAAAACGCCGGAAACGAAATAACGAAAAGGAGATACATCCATGAGCATCGAGAAACTGACTGACGAGAAGCTGGCGAGCGTCGCTGGCGGAACCTCCAAGGAGATCCAGGCCGCTTACGCCTGCATCCGCGGCGATTACGGCAACGGTGCCGACCGTGTGGCCGCGCTGCGCAAGGCGGGCATCGATCCCGACGTCATCCAGGGCATGGTGAACGCCATCCTGGCGGGCAACGATCCGAAGACGGCCGGCTACGAGCAGGTCGCCCGTGACGTCATCAACGGCAAGTACGGCAACGGCGCCGACCGCGTGGCCGCGCTGCGCAAGGCCGGCTATGATCCCGACGTCATCCAGAAGCTGGTCAACAAAATGATGCTTGGCTGATCCGTTCGGGATCGGAAGCAAACGGATTCCCCCGGAGTCCGAAAGAGACTTCGGGGGAAATTGAAAAAGACGGACGTGTAAAGCCCGCAGCACGGCGATCCGGCAGAAGGAGGAGATCAGATGCTGGAAGCTGCGTTAAAGAAACTGTTCGATTATCAGCGCTTCGAGAAAAATGTTCCTCTGCAGAACGTGATCGACGAGGTGCTGGATCACTACGCCCAAAACCGGCCGCAGATCCTCACGGACGACGATCTGACCATGGCGGCAGCCGGAACGGGAATCATTGAAAAAACCATACAGGAGCCTGACCATGACGGACGCGGAACGATTTGAAGCCGTTTATCGCGAATACCGCCCGAAGGTTCTTGACTATATCCGCAGCCACGTGAAGGAAACGCAGGACGCGGAGGACCTTTGCAGCGAAGTATTCCGTAAGGTGCTGGAGCATATGGCCCCCGACAGGTCCGGCGTTTCTTCGTACATCTATACGATCACCCGCAATACGGTCGTCGACTATTACCGGACGCACCGTGTATATTGTCCTCTGGACGAGGACGTCGGGACGGACGGCGGCCCGGAAAACGAGATACTCAGCGCCGAGAGGCTGGAGAGCCTCGCCGGCGCGCTTCGCCGTATCCCGGCGCGGGAGAGGGACATCATCGTCCTGCATTACTTTGCCGACAATTCTCTTCACGAGATTTCCGATAAATTGGTTTTGCCCTACAGCGTGGTCAAGCGCGCCCATCAGTCCGCGCTCCGGCAGCTTCGCGCGCTGCTCGCATAGGGCCGAAGGCGCGCCGCGGAGACGCCGGCGCGAAGGGACCGGAAAAAACGACCCGGGAGAACAGAGATATGAACAAACTGAACAAGATCAACATCGAAAGCTATGCAAAGATCGCGGCGGAGGATCAATCGCTGCTCTCAAAGCTCTATGCCTGCACCGATACCAGGAGCGCCATAGAGGCCGTACAGAAGGCGATCGCCGCGTCCGGCTTTGAGTTGGCAGGCCTTTCGGACGAGCTGACGTGCCTGCCGGACGACGCCCTGGAATCCGTGACGGGCGGCGCAAACCCCTTTATACCGCTCAGCCAGGGAGAGATCAACCCCTATTCCTGGTTCGTATCCTTCCTGCGCATGCTGATGGGTCTGAACAGCGAGACGGAAAGCGCGCCGCAGCAGGGAGAAGCACAGAGCTTCTGAATGCCGCGGCGGAAAACGGGTAAAAGGTGTCCTGCAGACGCCGGGTGAAGGGTGAGATCGTGTGAAGCGGGAGAAGGGAACAGCTGCGCCTTTTTACACCAAGGGCGCGATCCTGAGCGTCGTTCTGCTGGCGATCCTGGCGCTGCTGACCAGGTTCGATCCGGAGAACTGGCTCCCCCGGGCCAACGCCGCGCTGACGGCGTTTTTCACCGCGATGAGCCTTCTGCTGCTGCATGAGTTCCGCAGGCAGCTCCGAGAATCGCCTTATTCCTACAACACGATCTTCTATTCCGGCTTTTGCCTGTTCGTGCTGTCGCTGGCGATCACGCACGGCTATACGACCTGGCTGTATTTCTCACAGCCGGGACGCTTTGACAACCGACAGCTTCTTTTTACGCTGCTCCACTCCGCGAAAAACTATATGTTTCTGACCTCGCCGCTTCTGATCGTCTTTTCCGCGGCGCTGTTCGTGTCCAATCTCAGTCTCATCCGCCATGAGGGACGGCGCTTCGTCAATCTGCTGGGGATCCTGCTGGCGATCATCCTGCTTCTGGGGGAGATCGGGATCGGCATACTCGACTTCCGGGCCTCCGGATCGGAGAAGCTCCTCATCGTGCCGAATATCGTCGTCAACGTCTTTGCGGCGATGTACCTGTACTTCGAGTGCATGATGATCGGCACGATCGCGGCAAACGTGATCGTGCTGCGGCGAAAGGCGGAGCCGGACAAAGATTTCCTCATCGTCCTGGGCTGCGGCATCCGGAAGAACGGCGAGCTTACGCCGCTGCTGAAGGGCCGGCTGGAGCTGGCCAGGCAGTTCTGTGAAAGACAGATCCGGGAAACGGGAAAGGCTCCCCGCTTCATCGTTTCCGGCGGCAGAGGCAGGGACGAGCCCAGAGCGGAAGCCGCAGCGATGCGGGACTATCTGATCTCGCAGGGGATAAGGGACGATCAGATCCTCGTAGAGGACCGTTCCGCGGACACGGAGGAAAACATGCGCTTTTCCGCCGAGATCGTGCGCAGGCTCCTTCCGGACGCCCGATGCGCTTATTTCACGACGAATTATCATGTGTTCCGCGCCGGGATCAAGGCGCGGCAGGCGGGGCTGGCCGCGGTCGGCGCGGGGGCTCCGACCAAATGGTATTTCTGGCCGAACGCCGCGGTGCGGGAGTTTATCGGCCTTCTCACCGAGCACAGGAGGACGCAGCTTCTGATCCTGGGCGGCCTGATCGCCGCTTATACCGCGCTGACGGTACTGGCGCTCCGCGGATAGCGGCGCGCACATAATACAGCCAAAAGGTCCCGCAGGGGGACATTTTCAAAATCATGACGCCGTGTCGGAGGAAGGACGCGCCGCTTGAAAAGCGCTGCGCAGAGCTCCTCTTATTCGGCGTACCGACATTTCTTTACGCGCCTGAAGGCGGCGCACGCAGGAAACGGCATTACATGGCGGGCTGACCCGTCGGCGACTATTCTCGGAGGGAGAAAAGCATGGCAGAGCATACGAACATCAGAAAAAGAGCAAATACCTATTTCCTGGTCAAGGTCGCGTTCAACGCCCTGCTGATCGTTCTCGGCGCGGTACTCATCGCCGTTTTCCTGCGGAACATACAGACGAAGGCGGCGCTGAACAAGCAAAAAGAAAACAGCGCGCTCGCCCTCACGGAGGCCGTTTCGACGCTGGAGGAAAACGCGCGCGACGCGAAGGATCTGAGCGACGTCTTCCACGACGGAAACCAGGACATCCTGACCGATCTGAAGGAGCTGCTGACCAGCGGGCTGTTCGACTCGCTTGCCGCGCAGACGAGACAGGCGCGCTCCGAAGTGTTCTCGGTCATCGCGGAGCGTTCCGATGTGGTCTGCCTGTTTGTCCTGGACAGCGAAGGGAAAGTGGTTCTCGCCCCGGAGGAGAAGTATTACCGCACGGATCTGGCGGGACAGGGACTGCTCAGCTCTGAGGATCAGAAGGAGCTGCTGAAGGGCACCCGCGCGCCGGACGGCACGGTCAGCCCGGTCACAAGCGATACGGGAGAGGGACGGATCTGCTTTTATTCCGAACGTCTCTCCTACGGAGGACAGACGTTCTGCCTCGTCCTGGGCGCTGACGCCTCCGCGCTGGAGGAGCAGACCGCTTCATTAAAGGACGTGTCCGCGGTGCTGAGCCGCGCGGCTGTCGGCAACGGCGGCTTTCTCTTCGCGGTCGACGCAGAGAACGGCTCCTTCCTGTACTATGAAAACGGCGGCGAGATCCTGACGGGAGAAAACGCACTGGACGCCGGCTTGTCGAGGGCGGCCCTGGAGGATGGCTACGCCGGTATCGAGACGATCCGCGGGATCCAGTATTACTGCGTTTCCAAGACTTTCAACGGCAGCACGGTCGTCTGCGCGGTGGCAAACACGGATCAGATCTTTTCCAACGACAGACATGTGCTGTTCTGGTCCATCCTCAGCTTTGTGCTCGTGATGCTCCTGTGCCTGATCTATGCCGTCATCGTGCGCAACGATTTCGTGCGCAACGCGGTGGAGACGAAGAAAAAGATCTTCCCGGGCCTCGGGGGCAATCCGGTCATCTTCGACAAGTCCATCTTCTCCAAGGTCTTCCCGCTGACGATCGCGGGCGTTCTGCTGATCCTGGGGCTGTCTTTCTACACCCAGACGCTGCTGGAGATCACCGAGACGATAGACAGATCCAAAATGGCGCTTGAGGAGGTCAGCGCGCGCTATCAGGAAAGCGAGGAGAGCCGCGAGCTGATCCGGGATTATTACAACAACCGCTTCCTCGCGAAGGCAAAGATCATTTCCTATCTGTTCGAGGAGGACCCCGCCGTCCTCAACGAGACGACGTCCCGGGTGTATTCCACCTATGACGAGCAGGGGAACAAGCAGTATCTGACGGACGACGAGGGCAATCCGCTCCGCTCCGTAGCCGGCTCGGCACGGCTCCAGGAGATCTGCGAGGCAAACGACCTCGACTCTGTGTATATCTTTGATCAGAACGGCCGCACGATCGCGACCAACACGCCCAACTGGTTCTTCGCGATCAGCCATTCGGAGGAGGATCAGTCCTTCGAGTTCCTGCAGGTCGTGGACGGGAAAAAGGATCATCTCGTGCAGGAGGCCCGCATCAACGATCTGGGCGAGGCAGCCCAGTATATCGGCGTGGCATTCCGCTACTATACGACGGTGGACGAGGACGGCGGCACGGTCTATGCATCCCGTCAGGATTTCATGTCGCAGTCGGAAGCGGAAGGGGAGAACGTGAAAACGATCACGCCCCACAGCTCCATGCTGCAGGTCGGCCTGCGGGAGGATCTGTCCGCACGGCTGCTGGCCTCCACGGACGCGGACTTCATTCTCTCCACGGATATGCTCAGCGGCGGCTTCATCCTGCTTTTTGACAACAGCAGCGATCACGTCTGCCTCTATTCTCCGCGCGAGGCCAGCATCGGCATGACCGCGGCGGAGATGGGCGTATCGCCCAAAGCCTTTTCCGGGGACGACTACTACGGCTTCACCCGTGTGAACGGGACGCCCTATTTCGTGACCTCCAGCTATCGGGACGGCTATTACATCGCGACGGCGATCCCCAAGAGCAGCATGTATCTCTTCCGCGCGAGGATCGCGCTCATAACGGCGCTTACCAGCCTTGTCCTCATCCTGATCCTCTCCGGAACGGTCACCTTCACGACCGAGGAGGAGGAAATGCTTTACGCCACCATGAGCGATGAGCAGGAGAAAAAAGGACTGGATTCCGCCATTTTCAACCTGATCCTGCCATCCGGAAAACGATTGTCCACCACAAAGGCTGCCGCCCGGTGGGACAACCGCAGCATTCCCTGGAGTGAAAGAAGCCCGGAACAGAAGCTGATGATGATGTTCAGCGTCGTTTTCGGGATCCTGCTGCTGTATGTGATCGTGACGGTCCTCGCGGCCAGGACGATCTATGCGGAGGGCTCCGTCATCCGCTATATCCTCAGCGGCGGATGGGACCGCGGGCTGAACATCTTCGCGTTCAGCGCCTGCGCGCTGGTGCTGATCTTTGCGGCCAACATCGTCGCGCTCTTCCGCATCCCGGTGCGCATCGCCACCTCTCTGCTTGGGACGCGCAGCGCGACCATCGGGCATCTGCTTCTCTCCGTCGTGAAATACGGAGGAGCCATCGGCGCCTTCTTCTACTGCCTGTACCTGGCCGGCATGGACACCAAAAGCCTGCTGACCAGCGTCGGCGTGCTCTCTCTGGTCATCGGCCTCGGCGCACAGAGTCTGATCAAGGACATCATCGCCGGTATTTTCATCGTGTTCGAGGGCGAGTTCCGCGTCGGCGATATCGTGACCATCGACGGATTCCGCGGCACGGTCATGGACATCGGCCTTCGCACCACCAAGATCATGGGCGGCGAAGGCAATATCAAGGTCTATAACAACAGCGAGATCTCCGGCGTCCTGAACATGACGAAGGAGGCCTCCGTGGCCAAGTGCTATATCAGCATCGAATACGGGCAGGACATCGACTATGTGGAGGCGGTGCTCAACCGGGATCTGCCCTCGCTGGCCGAAAAGAACCCGAAGATCCTGGACGGGCCCACGTATCTGGGCGTCTCGAATCTGGAGGACAGCGGCGTCAAGCTGCTGGTCATCTGCAGGTGCAACGAGACGGACATTTGGGGCGTTATGCGCTTCATGAACCGTGAGATTTTGAGGATCTTCTATCAAAACGACATCAACGTTCCCTTCCCGAACGTGACGGTCTCCCAGCTGCACACGGAGGGGAGGAAGACCATGGCCGACTATCAGCCGCCCGAAGAAAAAAAGACGGCGCAGAAGGACGAGTTCAAACGCTCGAGAACGCTGATCGTGACAAGCGAGGGCGAGGACGCGGACGAGGCGCTGTCCATGACCGAGCAATTCGGCGGGGACAGGGGGCTGAGCAAAAAGCATACGCTTCAGCTCCGGCTCCTGGCCGAGGAGCTTTTCGGCATGATGCGCAAGATCGTCGGCGACGTGAAGGCAAGATACTGGCTGGAGATCGCAGGGAAAAAGTTCGAGCTCCACATGAGGTCGAAGGTGGAAATGAACGAGGAGATGCGCCAGCAGCTGCTCGCAGCCTCGACCAGCGGAGAGAACGCGGCGTCAAAGAGCCTGATCGGCAGGATCCGCGTCATGATCGCCGAGGCGCTGATGCCCTCCAGGAACCCCGGAGAGCTGTCTCCCACGCTTCTGCCGCCGGACCTTGACGAGATCTCTCCGTTGAACGCCGCCGCCGACTTGGAGGCATGCATCTGGTCCATGGAGAGCTATAAAGAGGAAGTCAAAAACCGCATGGACGAGAGCGACGAGGCCAAAGAGGTCTGGGACGAGCTGGAGAAATCCATCGTGGGCAAGCTGGCCGACGAGGTCAGCGTTCGCATTATCGGCGCTGACGTGGAAATGATCGTTTATAAAGAGTTCCGGGATTGATCTCCGGTGCTCGACGGCAATAAAAGCAGCCCATGTTCAATGGTCTGCTTTTATTGCCCGAGAGGCCCTTTTCTTTTCCGGGCCGGAAGATCCGCAGCCCGGAGAACTTTGACCTGTGAAAAAACGCCATGTCGGCGGAGCGTGAGCTTTGCTGAGACCGCGGCATGGGAGAGGACGACGATATGAAACTGCATCGAAGCTATACATCCGAGGAACTGCGCTATCTGACCCTGCTCTCGCGCACCTACCCCACGGTACGCGCGGCGGGAACGGAGATCGTCAATCTGCAGGCCATTTTGAATCTTCCCAAGGGCTGCGAGCACTTCATCTCCGACATTCACGGCGAGCATGAGGCCTTTCTCCACATCCTCAATTCCTGCTCTGGCGTGGTGCGGGAGCGGATCGATCTGCTCTTTGCCGATTCGATCCCGGAGGAGGAGAGAAGGCAGCTTGCGACGCTGGTGTATTATCCAAAGGAAAAGCTGGAGCTGCTCAAGCCGGAGATCCCGGATCTGGACGCCTGGTATGACATCACCCTACACCGCCTGATCGCGCTGGCGCGGCTGACCTCCGAGCGATACTCCCGCTCCAAGGTGCGCAAGGCGCTGCCGGAGGACTACGCCTACATCATGGAGGAGCTGCTCTATACGGACGGCGAGGATGCCGACAAGCGGGATTATTTCGAAAACATCATCTCCACCATCATCGAGATCGGTCAGGCGCCGGATTTCATCGCTGCCGTCTGCGAGCTCATCAAATGGGCGGCCGTGGATCAGCTGCATCTCGTGGGCGATATTTTCGACCGCGGGCCCCGCGCGGATATCGTGATGGACTCGCTGCTGAAGCACCACAGCGTGGATATTCAATGGGGCAATCACGACGTCCTGTGGATGGGCGCCGCCTCCGGCAGCCGCACGCTGGTAGCTACGGTGCTGGCCAACTCCATCCACTACAACAACCTTGAGGTCTTGGAGACCGGTTACGGCATCTCCCTGCGCCCCCTTTCGGTCTTCGCCAACGAGGCCTACAAGCACCACGACGTGTCCCGGTTTGCCGTCAAGCTCATGGACGACGAGGCAGGAAGCGTCTCCGAGAAGGACAGGCTGCTCTCCGCCCGCATGTACAAGGCGATCACCGTCATCCTCTTCAAGCTGGAGGGACAGAAGATCCTCCGTCACCCGGAATACGGCATGGACGACCGCCTGCTGCTGGAAAAGATCGACTATGAAAACAAATGCATCAGCATCGGAGGCGTGACTTACCCGCTGGAGGACACGGATTTCCCGACGGTCGATCCGCGCGATCCCTACGCGCTTACGCCGGAGGAAAACGCTGTGATCGATCAGCTTACGGCCTCATTCCGTCACAGCGAAAAGCTGCAGCGGCATGTGCGCTTCCTTTATTCCAGGGGCGGCATCTATAAGATCTGCAACGGCAACCTTCTTTTCCACGGCTGCATCCCGATGGATGAGACGGGCAGCTTCCTCAGCTTCCGTCTGGACGGCGTCGAGCGCAGCGGCAAGGCCTTTCTGGACTTTTGCGACGTGGCCGCGCGGCAGGCGTATTACTACAAGAACGGCACGCGCGAGCGTATGCTCGGCATGGACTTTCTCTGGTTCCTCTGGGCCGGACGCAACAGCCCGATCTTCGGGCGCGACCGCATGACGACCTTCGAGCGCCGCCTGATCGCCGACAAAAGCGCCTGGGCGGAGCCCAAGAACGCCTATTACAAGCTCTACGAGGATCCGGAGATCTGTGATAAGATCCTGCGGGAATTCGGCCTGGAGGGGCCGCACTGCCATATCATCAACGGCCACGTCCCCGTCAAGGCGAGGAAAGGGGAGAGCCCGATCAAGGGCGGCGGCAAGCTGATCGTCATCGACGGCGGCTTCTGCAAGGCCTATCAGCCGACCTCCGGCATCGCGGGCTATACGCTGATCTACAATTCCCGCTCCCTGCGCATCGTGGCGCACCAGCCCTTTGTGGGAAGAGAACGTGCGATCCGGGAAAACTACGACATTTCCTCTACCACAAATCTTTTCGAGCGCATGGAGTCGAGACAGAAGATCGGCGAGACCGACATCGGCGAGGAGATCCGAAAGCGCATCGCCGATCTGCGCCTCCTGCTGGACGCCTATCGCGACGGCGCGGTCAAGGAGGATCATTGAGCGGCTGTGATTCAGCGCAGAAAAGCGAAAGCAGACTATCTGAAGATGGTCTGCTTTCGCTGTGTTTTTTCTTATTTGGACCAGGGCTTCTGCAGGTCGTCTATCTGAAGAAAACCGTCCGCCTTCGCGGCGATCTGATACTGGTCTTCGTATACGATCTCACCGGGGGAGTTCGTGTAAACGAGAAAGAAGGGATGGCTGTATCGTTCGAGCAGCCAGAGCGCGGGTCGGATCATTTTGAGCATTTCATCGGAATTGTCCGTCTTGAACCAGCAGATGACGGGCTCCTGATTTTTGCATTGCGGCGGCCAGGGAAGATGCTCGGCGAACCAGGAGTCGATCTCCTTGAACAGCTCCGCGTCCTCTTTCTCCATCACGTCGTTTTGTACGAGCTGCCAGCACATGCTGAAAACGCCCTTTGCGTGCATCGTGTTTCTTGCAAGCTCCTTGCCCTCGATCCGAACGTATTTGAAATTCATGTTCATCATGTTTGATCTCATCTCGCTTTACGGGAATGGTGTTCTCGGCGGTGCTTTTCAGATGATGCTGCCGATGCCTTCATCGAGTTATACTATCATCGAAGAGGCGCCAGCACAAGCGGAAAATGAAAATTGCCGCCCAGGCCGCTTTGCGGCCATGATTGAATTGCAAGAGGCCGCTAGTTCGTGTATCCGCTAGAATTAAGAAAAGCAGGGTATCAAATGATACCCTGCTTTTCTTGGTCCGAGTGACTAGATTCGAACTAGCGGCCTCTTGAACCCCATTCAAGCGCGCTACCAACTGCGCTACACCCGGAAATGCGCTTTCTTCAGCGCCCGATTATATTAGCACACGGGGATGAAAAAAGCAAGCCTTTTTTTCCAATTCATGAAAAAACGCGGGGCGGAGGACCGCCCCGCGGATCTTGCGGTTCTTTACTTGGCCTTCTCGTTGAAATACTCGCGCACCAGCTTGATGATCACAGGACTGAGCGTCAGGATGGCGATGAGGTTCGGAATCGCCATAAAGCCGTTGAGCGCGTCAGCCAGGTTCCAGGCGTCGCTGAGGGACATCGTGGCGCCGACGATGGCGAAGAGGATGAACACGATCTTGTAGCCGATGCTGGCCCTGGTGCCGAAAAGATACTCAAAGCAGCGGGTTCCGTAGAGGCTCCAGCTCAGGACCGTGGACAGCGCGAACAGGGCCAGACAGAGCGCCAGGATAATGGAGCCAACGCCGCCGCCGAGGACGCTGTTGAGCGCGGCGGAGACGATCGCGGCGCCGCCGCTGGTGCCCCAGGCGATGTCGACGCTGCCGGCGCAGGCGGCGCAGAGCACGGTGAGCGCGGTCAGGGTGCAGATCACGATGGTGTCCATGAAGACCTCGAAGATCCCGAAGAAGCCCTGCTTGACCGGATCGGTCTCGCTGGTGGCGGCGTGGGCCATGGGCGCGGAGCCGAGACCGGCCTCGTTGGAGAAGCAGCCGCGGGCGATGCCCTTGGTGATGGAGGTGGAGATCGTGATGCCGAAGGCGCCGCCCAGCGCGGCCTCGGCGTTGAAGGCGCCCTTGAAGATCATGCCGAAGACCTGGCCGATGTGGCCGATGTTGGCGAAGATGACGACCAGCGTGGAGATGATGTAGATAACGGCCATGACCGGGACGATCTTCTCGGTGACGGAGCCGATGCGCTTGATGCCGCCGAAGAGGACCAGCGCGACGACGGCTGCGACGACGATGCCGACAATCAGGTTGCACAGCGTGAACTCGTTGCCCGCAAAGGAGATCATCGTCCCCTGTACGTTGCCGCCGAGCGCGTTGATGGCAGAGCCGATCGCCTCGCCGATGGACTGCACCTGCGTGGCGTTGCCGATGCCGAAGGCGGCGAGGAAGCCGAAGATGCAGAACAGTACGCTCAGCCAGCCGAAGCCCTTGCCCAGACCGTTCTTGATGTAATACATCGGACCGCCGACCCAGTCGCCCTTGTCGTTGCGCTCGCGGTACTTGACGGCGAGGACGACCTCGGAGAATTTGGTGCACATACCCACGAGGGCGGAGATCCACATCCAGAAGACGGCGCCCGGGCCGCCGATCACGATGGCGCCGGTGACGCCGGCGATGTTGCCGGTGCCGACGGTGGCGGCCAGCGCGGTGGTCAGGGCCTGAAGCGGCGTGACCTCGCCCTTGCCGGCCTTCTGCTTCTTGAACACCTTGCCGATGGTGTTCTTCATGGCGTAGCCGAACTTGCGGAACTGCAGGAAGCGGGTGCTGATGCTGAGGATCAGGCCGACGCCGACCAGCAGACAGAGCACGACCGAACCCCAGGCGATGTCGTCCAGTCTGGTAATGAATTCGCTGAGTGTCATAGTTTTTTCCTCCTCAATTCTCACTGAAAAAGCGCCGGAGAAGAAACAGAGCCTCTCCCAGTTCGGAGAAGCCCGGCAAATACAAACAAAAGGCCCACGTCATTTCGCGGAATTCAGCTCTGTCCTTTTGCCTGAGAGATTCGCCTTGCAACGCAAGGCCTTGCACCTTCGGCCCTCACATCGGGTGTGAGCTTCTCCAGAGCGCGATCCCCCCGCGGTCGGCCCCGCCGATACGGCGGCGTCTTCTGCCGGATTCAACTCGCACAGTATTCATGCATGCACACAATTTAGCATAGATTCCGCCGCAGTGCAAGTTTTTTTTCCCCCTTACGGATCCAGAGCGCGTTTTCCCGCGGTCGGGCGATCCATGCAGGCCCGGCCCTGCGCCGCAGGCGCCGGGCGGGGGGGGCGAAAAAGCATTTTTCCGGCGGATTGTTGAATAATGATATGGGATGTGGTATAATGCGCCGAGGATCGCTTATGAAGTTTTTTGATGTAACCATACCGAAATTCCTGCTGGTCGGCGTGATCAACACGCTCATCGGCGCGCTCGTCATGTTTCTGCTTTACAATCTGGCGGGCTGCTCATACTGGCTCAGCTCGGCGGCGAATTATCTCGTCGGCGGGACGGTCAGTTATTTTCTGAACAAGTATTTCACCTTCCGGAACCGTGAACGCTCATGGGCGCAGGTCCTGCGCTTCGCGCTGACGGTGGCCCTTTGCTGGCTGATCGCCTACGGCCTGGCCAAGCCGCTTACGCTGCGGCTCCTCGCCGGAGCGGGCGAAAAGCTGCAGACCAATGCCGCCATGATCGTCGGCATGGGGCTGTATGTGGTGCTCAATTATCTCGGACAGAGGTTTTTTGCCTTTCAATCAAGCAAGTCGGAGGATACGGATGATCACATGGCTGACTGATACGATCATCGGCAAGATGACGATGACCTTCCTGATCTCGATGCTTCCCGTCGTGGAGCTGAGACTGGGACTGCCTTACGGCATGGCGATCGGGCTGACCGGAAAGCTCTATCCGCTGGCGCTGCTCTCGGCGGTCGTGGGGAATCTGCTTCCCGTGCCGTTCATTATCCTGTTCATCAAAAATGTCTTTGCGTTCCTCCGCGCAAGGCTGAAAAAGATGGACGGCTTCATCACGCGGCTGGAGGAACGCGCACATTTGAAAAGCGAGGTCGTCAAGAAATACGGCGCCATCGGGCTCTGCCTGCTCGTCGCGATCCCGCTGCCCGGCACCGGCGCCTGGACGGGCGCTCTTGTCGCGGCGCTGATGGGGCTGGATCTCAAACGGGCGATGCCGTCGATCATCATCGGCGTGCTCATCGCCGCGGCCATCATGACGGGCGTCACCTTCGGCGTCATTCATTTTTCCTGAGGAAAGCAGCAAAAAAGACTGCGTCACGTTTCCGTGACGCAGTCTTTTTTGCTGAAAAATCAGGCTCTTCTGTACAACTTCGTATAGCCGCGCAGCTTCTTCGCCAGCTCCGTGGTGAGCACGCCGCTCTTCATGCGCCACTGCCAGTTGCCGGATGCGGTGCCGGGCGTGTTCATGCGCGCCTCGCGCGGCAGCTCCAGCGCGTCCTGCATCTGCAGCACGAACAGCTCGCTCGGCGTGGCCATGCCCGCGCGGATCATGCCCCAGCACCAACCCTCATCCTTTGTGATGTGCATGTACTCCTTCGCAAAGCGCCGCGTCCGGTCATTGAGGCAGCGGATCCAGCCGCGCACGGTCTCGTTGTCGTGCGTGCCGATGTAGCAGACGCTGTGTTTGGGACAGTTGTGCGGCATATAGGGCGCGTCGCCCGTCGGGTCGAAGCCGAATTCCAGCACGCGCATGCCGGGCAGCCCGGAGTCGGCCAGCAGCTTTTCGACCTCCGGCGTCGTGTAGCCGAGATCCTCCGCGATGAAGCTCAGATCATGGAACCACGAGGTCAGCACCCCGACAAGGTCCATGCCCGGGCCTTTCTTCCAGCGGCCGCGGCGTGCGGTCTCGTCGCCGTAGGGGACGGCCCAGTAGCTCTCAAAGCCGCGGAAATGGTCGATGCGGATCACGTCGTACAGCTTGCCGACGCCCTCGATCCGGCGGATCCACCAGCCGAAGCCGTCCTTCTTCATCTCGTCGTAATCGTACAGCGGGTTGCCCCAGAGCTGGCCGTCCGCAGTAAAGGCGTCGGGCGGGCAGCCGGCGACCTCGACGGGGAGATTCTCTTCGTCGAGCTGGAAGTATTTCGGCTCGCTCCAGACGTCGGCGCTGTCGAGCGCGACGTAGATCGGCACATCGCCGATGAACTGGATGCCCCTGGCGTGGGCATAGGAGCGCAGCGCGTTCCACTGGCGGAAGAACAGGAACTGCAGAAAGGCGTAGAAGGAGACATCGTCCGCAAGCTCGGCGCGGTATTTGTCCAAAGCCGTCTGCTTGCGCAGGCGGATATCCTCATCCTCCCACTCGACCCAGCTGCGCATCCCGAAATGCGCCTTGAGCGCCATGAACAGCGCATAGTTATCGAGCCAAGAGGCGTTTTCTGCGCGGAAGGCGGCAAATTCGGAGGCATAGCGCTCCTTCCCGCGCTCATAGGCCTTGCGCAGCACGGCAAAGCGGCTGTAATAGATCGCACCGTAATCGCAGCGATCCTCCTCGGCGCCCCAGAAACGATCCTCGACCTCGCTCTTCTTCAGCAGCCGGTCGCGGATCAGCAGATCAAGGTCGATGTAATAGGGGTTGCCGGCAAAGGTGGAGAAGGAGGCGTAGGGGCTGTCGCCGTAGCTGGTCGGCCCCAGAGGGAGAAGCTGCCAGTAGCGCTGGCCGGAGCGACGGAGAAAATCAACGAATTCATAGGCGCTTTTACCCATCGTGCCGATCCCGTAGGGGGAGGGCAGCGAGCTCATCGGCATCAAAACGCCGCTGGATCTTTTCATGAGCGATCCTTCTTTCTGTAGATCAAGTGCGGAAAGAAACAGAACCTTTCCAAAAAATAATAGTACCAAGCGCGCAGAAAAAAGTCAATCGCAATCCTCCGGCTTTGAAGCGGACATAAATCGTGCTTCCCGCCGATATATTAGGATAGAGGTGATGGCATGAGCATGAACGGCAAGGGGGAGGAGGCGCTGGCGCGTCCGCACTCCCTCCAGATGGAAAACCGCGAAAAGCTCCGTCTGACGGGCGTGAGCGACGTGAGCGGTTTCGATGAGAATCTGATCGTCCTTTCCACGGACATGGGAGAGCTCTCGATCCGCGGCGAGGCGCTGCATATCGACAAGATCGACCTGGACGCGGGGCTGCTGGAGCTTCGCGGACGGATCTGCGAGCTGTGTTATGAAGAGACGGCGGCCGCCTCGTCGCTCTGGAAGCGCCTTTTCGGATAGCGCATGGGCGTGGCGATCGGCGCACAAATGATTTCCATCGCGGCCTCGGCGCTGTGCGCGCTGCTGGCCGGGCTGCTGTACGATCTGCTCAGGACGGTACGCCGCGGCGGCGGACGAGCCCGCGGCGTGATCTGCGACCTCGTGTTCTGCCTTTTCTGCACCGGCGCGATGTTCCTGACGGGCATGGTCTTCTGCGGCGGACGCCCCGGATTCTGGGAGCCCTTTGCCTTCCTCGCCGTCTTTGCGCTCTATCTCTTCGGCGTCAGCCCCTCGATAACACCATTTTTTGGAATTTGCAGGGAAAAATGCGCGATAATATTCAAAAAAGAGAAGAAAAAAGAGAAATAAACACTTCCCTTTTTGAAAGGAGTAAGCTATATTATAAATTGTTTCAGAGCTTGCGGACCCGTGTGGGACAAAGCCGGGTCCAGATTCATCTCGATTGTGATCGCGGCGCTGCTGGCGTACGGATTGGTACGCTTCTGCGTCGTCAAAAGTCTGTTGGAGGAGGCGGAAGAGGCACGCCGAACGCTCTGTTCGGAGGTGCAGGCGCTTCGGGAGGAGTCGGCCGCGCTCGAGCGCGCGCTGGATTCCCCGCCGGATGACCGTGAGATCGAAAAATTGGCGCGTGAACGGCTGGGACTTGTCTTGCCGGACGAAACAATTTTTTACTTTACCAATGCTGAAGATAAAGAGGGATAGTATGGCACTGGAAATCGGATCCGTTGTGGAAGGCAAGGTCACCAGTATCGCAAAGTTCGGCGCGTTCGTGCTGCTGCCGGAGGGCAAGAGCGGGCTCGTACACATTTCCGAGATCGCAAACGCCTATGTCTCTGATATCGCCGAATTCGTTCAGGTGGGTCAGAGCGTTAAGGTGCGCGTGCTGAACATCAGCGAGGACGGCAAGATCAATCTTTCGATCAAACGGGCGGAGGAGCAGAACGCGGCTGCGCCCGCCAGAGCTCCGCGCGCCCCGCGCAGGCCGGAGAACGAGCGGCCGCGTGAGAATCCCGCGCCCCGGACGGGCGAGGTGGCCCCGCGCAGCGAGAACCAGGAGTTTGAGGACAAGCTCAAAAAATTCATGCAGGAGTCGGACAGCCGCATCGCGGACAACCGCCTGTATGCCGACCGTCCGCGCCGAGGCAGAAAACATTGACGGAGGAAAACATGAACGACTATCCCGAGCAGTACAGACAGAAGCTGACGGACGCCGCCTCTCTGGCAGCGAGAGTGGAAAGCGGCTGGGTCATCGGTATGGACGCCGCCACGGCGCATACCCCGGCGATCATGAGCGCGCTCGCAGCGAGAGCGGCGGCGGGAGAGCTCAGAGACGTCAAGGTGCAGACGCTGCTTGACGTGTACCCGCTGGAATTCTATGCGGACAAGTCCCTGGACGGAAAGATCAACGGCGTGTCCTGGTTTGCGGGCGGCGGGGCCAGAAAGGCGATCAACGCCGGCTTTGCCGACTTTATCCCGAACTACTACCGCGACATCCCCGGTCTGATCCGCCGGTTTTATGATTATGACGTGTTCTGCGTCTCCGTCTCGCCGATGGACGAGCACGGCTATTTCTCGCTCGGCTGCGTTTCGTCCTACAGCGAGGCCATGATCGAGAAATCCAAGCGCATTTTTGTCGAGGTGAACGATTGCCAGCCCCGCGCGGTCTGCGGACTGCAGATCCATGTCAGTCAGGTGGACGGCATCATCGAAAACAACATGAAGCTGCCGGTGCTGCCCGCGGCGAACATCGACGAGACGAGCCGCACCATCGGCGGCTATATCGCCGAGCTGATCCCCGACGGGGCCTGCATCCAGCTGGGCATCGGCGCGATCCCCGACGCGACGGGCATGGCGCTCAAATCCAAGCACGACCTCGGCATTCACACCGAGATGTTCACCGACTCGATGGTCGAGCTGATCGAGTGCGGCGCGGTCAACAACAGCAAAAAGCAGATCCACCGCGGCGTGTCGGTCACGACCTTCGCCTTCGGCTCACAGCGTATTTACGACTACATCAACGACAATCCGGCCATCGCGCTCATGCCGGTGGACTACGTCAACGACCCGAACGTCATCTGCCGCAACGACAACATGATCTCCATCAACGCTGCCCTCGAGGTGGACTTCTGGGGTCAGGTCTGCGCCGAAAGCGTCGGAACGAAGCACATGTCGGGCTCCGGCGGACAGATCGACTATGTCCGCGGCGCAACGCAGTCGAGAGGCGGCAAGAGCTTTATCGCCTTCTCCTCCACGGCCAAGGGCGGCGCGATCAGCAAGATCAAGTCCACCCTTACGCCCGGCGCGGTCTGCACGACGAGTAAGAACGACGTGGACTACATCGTCACCGAGTACGGTGTGGCACATCTGCGCGGCCAAAGCCTGGCCAGCCGGACGCGTCAGCTCATCGCCATCGCGCACCCCGATTTCCGCGACCAGCTTGCTTTTGAGGCGAAGCAGCGCGGCATCATGATCTGACCGGAACTGATGAAAAACGCGGCAGGGGAGACCCTGCCGCTTCATTCAAAAGGAGAAAGAATGGACAGAAAGTATCATTATTCGTCTGTTGGACTTGCAGTTGGATTGCTTTCTGCGCTGCTTGTCGTGCCGATATATGCAAATTCGTCATGGCACTGGATTTCGGAGACACGCCCTTACGATGTGCTGCCCTACGTGATCGCCATGACGCTGATCATCGAGACGGCAGCCGTTGTGCTTGTGGGAAAGGTTCATCGGATCGGAAAGGTATTCTGCTTCATCTCGCTGGCAAATTTGTTATCGTTTCTGGCGCCGTATCTCCTCAATTGGATGATTTTTTCCGATGAGCATATTTACCCCACGTATGCCTATTTTTTGGAGCGCATACCGGTTTTTACGGTGGGGATCGGATATTTGCTGATAACGCTTGCAGTTGAATTGCCGCTCGTGTATGGCATGCTGAAAAAAGATACCGAAAGACGGAAACGCTTGCTTTGGACTATCATTACCGCCAATGTTATCACAACGATTCTTACATATATTGTGGAGCATCATTATTGCTACGGGCGATGGTAGAATGAATAAAAAAGCTATGCCATCGCGGCAGAGAATCCTGGAATAATCAGAAAAAAAGTATGTCATTCTGAGGAGCGAAGCGACGAAGAATCTAAAAAACGCGGAAGTCATGGATCGTCAGATTCTTCGCTGCGCTCAGAATGACAGAAATATTTCTTTGCAGTCATGCGCGGCAGGGGAGACCCTGCCGCGTTTTTCGTACTTGATACTTTCCGGTTATAATGATAAAATAATAAAGTTAGCAAATACGACACAAAACGGGGGAACACGATCATGATAGCGATCGGAAGCGACCACGGCGGATTTGATCTGAAGCAGGAGATCATGGCCCACCTCGAAAAGCGCGGCCTGGCATACAAAAACTTCGGCACCTACACTCCGGACAGCTGCGACTATCCCATCTATGCCAGGGCGGTCGCAAAGGCCGTCGCGTCGGGCGAGTGCGACAGGGGCATCCTCATCTGCGGCACGGGCATCGGCGTTTCGATCACGGCCAACAAGATCCGGGGCATCCGCGCCGCCCTCTGCGGCGACTGCTTCTCCGCCGAGGCGACGCGTCTGCACAACGACGCCAACATTCTCACGCTCGGGGCGCGCGTCACCGGCCCCGGCCTTGCGCTGAAGATCGTCGACACCTTCCTCGATACGCCCTTTTCCGGCGACGAGCGCCATCTTCGCAGGATCTCCATGATAGAGGAGTAAGATTTCCATGGCCAGAAACGCGGAATTCTATAAAGGCAGCAAAAAGAGAAAAAGCCATTATTACGTTCCCGTCGCCGTGGCGGTCGCGCTGATCGCGCTGTTGGTGGTGCTCTTTTACAGCATGCAGAAGTACGCCGTCATCACAAAGGACGACGTCAAGGTCGTTCTGCCCTTCCTGGAGGGAGAGAGCGTCTCGTCCTCCGGCGGAGCATCCGGAGAAGAGGAAGTGACGCTCGAATATACCACGGCCAAGATCAGCTTCGACCAGCCGGACTATTCCAGCATCCAGCCGATCGCCCGCACCGACGTCAAGGCCGTGCGCGCGATCTATGTCCCGCACGAGAACATCACCCTCGACAAGCTGGAGGAATACGCCGCCCGTCTGCAGACCGGCAACGCGCTGATGATCGAGATGAAGCCCCGCAGCGGCAATCTGATGTGGTATTCCCACTCCAGGGCGGCCGAGGGCTACGGCCTGTCGATCGAAAACGAAGTGACCAACTCGATCCAGCGCTATGTGGACATGCTCAAGGAAAAGAACGTCTATCTTGTGGCGAAGATCAGCTGCTGCGTGGACGAGCGCTATCCCGCCTACAGCACGCTCGTCGCGCTCAAGACCGCCTCGGGCATGAACTATTACGACGAGACCGGGATGTGGCTCGACCCCTACAGTCAGAAAGTGCGCGACTATGTGGTCGAGATGGCGCTGGAGCTGTACGACATCGGCTTTGACGAGGTCGTGCTGGCCGATCTGCGCCATCCGGTCCCGGATCCGGAGAAGGGAGAGGTCGAATTCCTCTACAACGCCGAAATGTCCACGACGCCGAGCACCGAGGGAGGCATCTGCGGCTTCGCCGTCACGGTGGCCCAGCGCCTGGCCGACCGGCCGGAGGGCAAGGCGCTGTCGATCTACAGCTATACGCCCGTTTCTCTCGTCAAGACCGACAAGGGCACGGGCCAGAACACACCGCTGTTCTTCAAGCTGTTCGACCGCGTGTATTACGAGACCGACCGCGGCACCTATACCTACAATCTGCAGGACGTGACGCACTCGATCAGCGAAGCGGACGCGGCGCGGCGCTTCGTCCCCGTCGTTGTGAATTACCTGCCGGACAACCCCGACAAGATCTCCTGGGTGCTGATCGACCAGGAAGAGTAAGCAAAAAAAGAAACGCTGCGCCGCAGCGTTTCTTTTTTTGCCGCTTTACAGCGTGACAGCCTTCTTTACCCTTCGCGCCAGCACAAAGGCGAGCAGCAACTTGATCGCGTCCGGGATCAGATAGGGCACGACACAAAGCCCCAGCGCCGCCCCGAAGCCCAGCTCTTTGCCGTCGGCGGAGTAGACGTATACGAACCACAGCGTGCCGAAAAGGTAACACAGCAGCAGCCCCAGGATCAGCAGGAGCAGACTGTGGAGTTTTTTCTCGCCCAGCCAGTACAGCAGCGCGGCGAGCAGAAAGCCGAGGATATAGCCGCCCGTCGGCCCGAGCAGCACGCCCAGTCCGCCCCGGAAGCCGGAGAAGACCGGCAGCCCGAAGACGCCCAGCAGGATGTAGAGCCCCACGGCGAAAAAGCCGCGTTTTCCTCCGAGCAGCAGGAGCGCGCAGAAAACGGCAAAGGTCTGCATCGTGAAGGGAACGACGGACGGCACGCTCAGCCAGGAGCAGAGCGCGATCACGACCGCCATCAGCGAGACGTAGATCATGTCGCGTATCGAAAAGCTGTGTTTCATCCTCTCCTCCTCCTTCGCCGATCACTGCGGCCATTATAGTACATGGCGGGAGACTTGACAAGTCGCCGCGTGCTGCTCTATCATGAAAAGCGAATAAAGCGGAGGGATAGGCATGACGGATCAGTTTTCCAGAACAAGGATGCTCCTCGGAACGGAGGGCGTGGAAAGGCTCGCGCGCGCCCGTGTGGCCGTGATCGGCCTCGGCGGGGTGGGCAGCTATGCCCTCGAGGCCCTGGCCAGAGGCGGCGTCGGCGCTTTTGTACTGATCGACGGCGACACGCTTGCCCTCACGAACCTCAATCGCCAGATCCTCGCGCTGCATTCCACGCTCGGCATGCCCAAGACCGAGGCGGCGGCGCGGCGCGTCCGGGACATCAATCCTGATGCCGGGATCTGTACGAGAGAGCTCTTCATTACGGCGCAGAACGCGGGCGAGCTGCCGCTCGAGGGCTGCGATTACATCATCGACGCGATCGACACCGTCAGCGCGAAGCTCGCGCTGACGCTGCGTGCGCGGGAGCTCGGCGTTCCGATCATCTCCAGCATGGGCACGGGCAACCGGCTGGACCCGACGGCGCTGCGTGTCGCGGATCTCGCGGACACGTCGAACGATCCGCTCGCGCGCGTTATGAGAAAAGAACTGCGCCGCCGCGGCGTCGAGCATCTGAAGGTCCTCTGCTCTTCCGAACCGCCGCACGTCGAGGAGGAAGGGGAGGAGACCAAGGG
>JAFSNA010000141.1 GCA_017447645.1 Oscillospiraceae bacterium | reverse complement strand
GTTGCTGCGCCGCATCGGCCTTGAGCCGAGCGACAGCAGAAAGGAACTGAACATGGAAAAAAAGAGATTTGACACCCGCACGCTCACGGGAATGGCTCTGCTGACAGCCGTCGTCGTCATTCTCCAGCTTCTCGGCGCTTTTGTTCGCTTCGGGCCCTTCTCCATCTCGCTCGTGCTGATCCCGATCGTCGTCGGGGCCGCTCTGTACGGCGCCGCCGCGGGCGCCTGGTTTGGCTTTGTGTTCGGCATGGTCGTCCTTCTCTCGGGCGACGCCGCCGCTTTTCTCGTCGTCAATCCCCTCGGGGCGATCCTCGTCGTGATGCTCAAGGGCGCTCTTGCCGGTCTCTGCTCCGGCCTTGTCTACAAGGCGCTGGGCAATCGCGGCGAAAAGTCCGCCATGCCGGCCGGCGACGGAAAGAAGAAGGGCGTGGATCTCGCCGTGATCGCGGCCGCGGTCATCTGCCCTGTCGTGAACACAGGCGTCTTCCTTCTCGGCTGCCTGATCTTCTTCCTGCCCACGATCAGCGAGTGGGCGGCTGCCATGGGCTTTGAGAGTGTCGGCCGCTATATGATCCTCGGTCTTGTCGGCGGCAACTTTATCTTCGAGCTGCTCTTCAACATCGTGCTCAGCCCGGTCATCGTCCGTTTGATCAAAGTCGGTCGGAATCACTGATCGGGAATTCAAGAAAGAATAATTATCCCCCCGACGCGCAGGCGTCGGGGGGATTTCTTTTGCAAATAAGCTGTCTTTCGTCACTTTCTGCTCAGAAAAGCGCTGGTCGCCTCGTCCTCATACTGGCGGGTGTAGAGACGGTAGTAGTGACCGCGGGCGGCAAGCAGCTCGTCGTGCCTGCCCTGCTCGATGATCTTTCCGTCCTTTACGACAAGAATGATGTCTGCGTTTCGGACGGTCGAAAGTCGGTGGGCGATCACGATCGAGGTCCGGCCCCGGATGATCGTGTCGATCGCGCTCTGGATCTTCTGTTCGGTGATCGTATCGACCGAGGCCGTAGCCTCGTCGAGCACAAGGATGCGCGGATCGGCCAGGATCGCGCGGGCAAAGGAGATCAACTGCTTTTCGCCGGTCGAGAGCATGTCGCCCCCCTCGCCCACGTCGGTCTCCAGCCCCTTTTCGAGTCTGGCGACCACTTCATCGGCGGAGACGAGCTTCAGCGCTCGTTCGATCTCCTCATCCGAGGCGTCGGGCTTTGCGTAGAGCAGGTTCTCCCGCACGGTGCCGGAGAAGAGATGCGGCGTCTGCAGGACGTAGCCGATCGCGCTGTGCAGCCACAGCTGCGAACGCTCGCGCGCGTCGCGCCCGTCGATGAGCACGCTGCCCGCGGTGGGCTCGTAGAAGCGGCAGACCAGATTGGCCAGTGTGGACTTGCCCGCGCCCGTCTCGCCGACGATGGCGACGTTCGTCCCGAAGGGGATCTTCAGATCGAAATGCTCAAGAATGTACTCGTCGCCGTCGGGGTATCTGAAGGAGACGTCCCTGAATTCGACGTCGCCGCGCAGCGGCTCCCAGTTTTCCTTTTTCGGCTCGAAGCTGTCGCCGTAAAGGGCGACGACCGCTTCGTTGTCGTTCACGTCCGGCTTCGTCTCAAGCAGCTTGGTCAGGCGCTCGATGTTGACCTGCGTGGTCACAAAATCGAAAACGGCGTCGACCAGCCAGCGGATCGGTTCCATCATGCCCTGCGCATAGGACATGAACATCGAGAAGGTGCCTACCTCGCTCCGGGCAATAAAGCCGCCGCGCCACAGCACGATGGCCAGTGCGAGCGAGGAAGCGAAGTTCATCGTCGCGGCGAACACGCCTCTCAGGCGCGCCGCGCCCACCGAGCGGCGCAGCATGTTGTCCGTCTCGGATCTGAAATGGTGCTCGATCTTATCCTCGATCACGAGGGTCTTGACCGTCTTGGCGCCGGTAATGCCCTCGTTGAAATTGCCCGTGATCTTCGAGTTGATCTCACGGATCTCGCGGTTGACATGCACCAGCTTGTTCTGAAACACCGAGAACAGCAGCACCAGCAGCGGGACGATCAGCAGCACCAGCAGCGCCAGACGGGCGTTGACGATCAGCATCGCGACGATCGCGCCGACGACATAGGCGCCCTGCCACACGCTGTCGATGATCGTCCAGGAGAAAAGCACGCCGATGCGCGAGGTGTCGGACATGACGCGCGCGTGGATATATCCCACGCTGTTCTGATTGAAGTAGGAGAAGGACAGGGTCTGCAGATGCTCGAAGGCCGCGTTGCGCAGATCCCTTCCGAGCCGAACCTCCAGCCAGAGGGAATAGAGCGCGGAGAAGTAGTTGGTCACGCCGGTGAAGAGGATCACGCCGACATAGATCAGGATGAAGGGCACGATGGTGTCGAGCGTCCCGCGTCCGACAAAGTGGTTGAGCGCATAGCGCTGCAGCAGCGGCGTTCCGATGTCGATCACGCTGCCGCCGATCCCGAAGAGGACCATCAGACACATCATGCCGCGGTATTTTTTCAGATAAGGCAGCATCTTGGGAACGCCGAAGAATCGCAGCGAGCTCTTGTTTTCAGAGGGCTTGTTCATACCTGCACCTCCTTTACCGTGCCGGACTGGATCTCGTAGATGCTCTGATAGATCCCGCCGGCGCATTTGAGTTCGTCGTGCGTCCCCTGCTCGACGATGCGGCCGTTCTCCATCACAAGGATCCTGTCCGCCTTGGCGAGCGTCGTGATGCGGTGGGAGATCAGAATGATCGAGGCCGTGCCGAAGCGTTCCTCGAGCCGTGCGCGGATCCTGGCGTCGGTCTCGGTGTCGACGGCGGACAGCGAATCGTCAAAGATCATGATCGGCGTGTTGCCCGTCAGCGTGCGAGCGATGGCCGCG
>JAFSNA010000140.1 GCA_017447645.1 Oscillospiraceae bacterium | reverse complement strand
CTGCGTGCTGGTTTTCGTGTTCGTAATGCGCATCATGGACGTGCACGGCACCTCGATGGTGCCGACGCTGCACAACGGCGACAAGGTCCTGGTATCGGGCCTGTTTTACGAGCCGGAGCGCGGCGACATCGTCGTGTTCAAGAAGGACGGCTACGACGACAACAAGGCGCTGGTCAAGCGCGTGATCGCCGTCGCGGGAGACGTGGTGAATATCGACTTTGAAAGAGGCATCGTCTATATCAACGGCGAGGCCGCGGAGGAGGACTATATCGACGTCCTGACGACCACGAAGATCGACTTCATCGGCCCGCAGACCGTCCCGGATAACTGCCTCTTTGTCCTGGGCGACAACCGCAACGCCTCCACCGACAGCCGCGACAAGCGCATCGGTATGGTGGACAAGCGTCTGGTCATCGGCAAGGTGCTGCTTGTGATCTATCCCTTTGACAGCTTCGGAGGCGTGGAATAATGGCCGGGAGCAGCTATGAAAAGCTGAATATCCAGTGGTTTCCCGGCCACATGACCAAGGCCCGGCGCATGATCGAGGAGAACATCAGACTTGTCGACGCGGTATGCGAGATCCTCGACGCGCGCATCCCGCGCTCGAGCCGCAACCCGGACATCGACCGGCTCGCCGCCGGCAAGCCGCGCATGGTGATCCTCAATCGCTGCGACCTGGCCGATCCGGCCGTGACGAAGCAGTGGGCGGAGTATTTCCGCGCCCGGGGCCTCGCCGTGCTGGAGACGGACGCGCGCTCCGGCAGGGGCGTGAACGCCTTTCCCGCCGCCGTGCGCGCGCTGCTCGCCGACAAGCTGGCCGAGTACGAGCGCAAGGGGCAGAGCGGACGCGGCCTGAGGGTCATGGTGCTCGGCATCCCGAACGTCGGGAAGTCCACCTTTATCAACAAGGTCGCCGGGCGCAGGGCTGCCGCGGCGGGCGACAAGCCGGGCGTGACGCGCGGACGGCAGTGGATCAGCATCGACGCCTCGCTCGACCTGCTCGACACGCCGGGCATCCTCTGGCCGAAATTCGACAGCCAGGAGGTCGGCGAGATGCTGGCCGTCACCAACGCGATCAAAAGCGATGTGTTCGACCGGGAGACTCTCGCGGCGAATTTCATGCTGCGTCTGCGCGAGATGTACCCGGAGGCGCTCGCCGAGCGCTACGGGATCGACCCGACGGGGGAGGAAAACGGCTTCGAGCTGCTCGAACAGGCGGCAAAGCGCCGCGGCTTCCTCGTTTCCAAAGGAGAATACGATATCGAGCGTATGGCCCATACGCTCCTGGACGAATACCACGGCGGCAAGCTCGGCCGCCTGAGCCTGGAGAGACCGGAATGACGGAGCTTTGGAGCCTGGAAAACGAGATCTACGACAGCGGGATCTGCCCGCTCTGCGGCGTGGACGAGGCCGGGCGCGGCCCTTTGGCCGGGCCGGTGTGCGCCGCGGCGGTGATCCTGCCGCGCGGGACCTTGATCGAAGGGCTGAACGACTCGAAAAAGCTCAGCGAAAAGCGGCGCGAGGCGCTTTACGACGAGATAATCGACCGCGCGATCGCTTACGGCATCGCCTTCGCCTCGGTCGGGGAGATCGAGGAGAAGAATATCCTGGAAGCGACCTTCCTCGCCATGAACCGGGCCATCGAAAAGCTCGCCGTCCGTCCGGCGCTCGCGCTCATCGACGGCAACCGGAACAAGGGCATCGCCGTGCAGAGCCGCTGCGTGATCGGCGGCGACGGCAAATGCGCCGACATCGCCGCGGCGAGCATCCTCGCCAAGGTCACGCGAGACCGGTATATGCTGCAGATGGCAGAGCAGTATCCGCAGTACGGCTTCGACAGACACAAGGGCTACGGTACGGCGGCGCACTATGCCGCGATCCGCGAATTCGGCCCTTCTCCGATCCACCGCATGAGCTTTTTGAGGAAAATGCACTGATGGAAAACCGGGATCTGGGACGCTTCGGTGAAGAACGGGCGGCGCGCTGGCTGCGTCTGCGCGGATATCGGATCGTGGAGACGAACTTCTCCTGCCGCTCCGGCGAGATCGACCTGATCGCGCGCCGCGGCCGATACATCGTCTTTGTCGAGGTCAAGCTGCGCAAGAGTGCGGATTTCGCCGCGGCGCGCGAATTCGTCACGCCCGCCAAGCAGCAGCGCATCCGCACGACGGCGGCGATCTGGCTCTCTCAGCATGAAAGCGAGCTGCAGCCGCGCTTTGACGTGATCGAGATCTACGCCCCGCAGGGCGCGGATGGCCGGGTCACGGTCAACCACATCGAAAACGCCTTTGAATGAAAGACAGGGGAGGGGGCTCGCCCCTCCCGTGTGATCACAGACCGTTCAGCAGCTCCCGCGCGGGCAGAAGGTCGAACAGTAGGTCTCTCCCTTTGTTTCGGCTTTTTCGTTCCGCACGCGGATCGTCTCGGCGCAGCAGCGGCAGTCGACGGTGTTGTATTTGCAGCTCGTCACGTCGCAGCCGACGCCGGGCAGGATCTCATGCCTGCTCTGGGACATCAGCGGACAACTCCTTTCCTTTTTTGGGATCGGGATTAGTTTTTGAACAACGAAAGGGAATTATACGAGGTCGGACATGGCACTGTACGCGATCGGCGATCTGCACCTCGCCCTCGGCGGGGACAAGCCCATGAACGTTTTCGGCGAGCTGTGGGAAAACCACACGGAAAAGCTGAAGCGGGGCTTTGCAAAACTCAATAGCGGCGACGTCTGCGTGCTCTGCGGCGACCTGAGCTGGAGCATGGGGCTTGAGGACGCGCTGGAGGACTTTCTTTTCATCGACTCGCTCCCGGGCCGCAAGATCATCCTCAAGGGCAACCACGACTACTGGTGGAGCACGGCCTCGAAGGCCAGGAGATTCTTCGACGCGCACGGCATCACGACGATCGAGATCCTCAACAACAACTCCTTCGTGTACGGCGATTATGCCCTCTGCGGCACGCGCGGTTGGTTTTACGAGGAGGAGACGGGCGACGGACACGACCGCAAGATCATGCTGCGCGAGGTCGGGCGCCTGCGCACCTCGCTCGAATCGGCGGGAGACAGGGAAAAGCTCGTCTTTCTGCACTATCCGCCGCTGTATCTGAGATACCGCTGCGAAGAGATCCTCGCGCTGCTGCGCGAGCACCGGGTCCGCCTGTGCTGCTACGGCCACATCCACGGAAAGGGCTGCCGCGCGAGCTTCAACGGCTGGCAGGGCGGCACGGAATTCCGCCTCGTCTCGGCTGATCATCTGGGCTTTGAGCCGATGGAGATCGAACTGCCGTAAAAGTGTGAAAACAGCGCCCCAATTCATCATTTTGTCATTGATTTTACAGCGATAATCTGTTATGATAGCGCAGTCTGTACAGATAATATAGGAGGGCAATCAAACCATGATCGTCAAGAACATCGAGAAAAAAGAAGACAATACCGTATCCTTCCAGGTCAGCTGCGACGCGGCCGAATTCGAAAAGGCCGTCAACAGCGCCTATCTGAAGGCCAAGAAGAATATATATATCCCCGGCTTCCGCAAGGGCAAGGCCCCGCGCGCCATTATCGAGGGCATGTACGGCGCCGAGGTTTTCTACCAGGACGCGATGGACGAGCTGGCTCCCGCCGCCTTTGACATGGGCGTCAAGGAGGGCGAGCTGAACATCGTCGGCGCTCCCGCGATCACCGACGTCAAGGTCACCGACGAGAAGGGCGTGGACTACACCTTCTCCGCCGAGATCTACCCGGCCGTCACCCTCGGCCAGTACAAGGGCCTTGAGGCCGAGCGTCCCGTCCGCGAGATCACGGACGACGACGTCGCCGCCGAGCTGGAGACCGCCCGCAAGCGCAACGCCCGCAAGATCAGCGCCGACGACCGCGAGGCCCGCATGGGCGACATCGCCAACATCGACTTCGACGGCTTCCTCAACGGCGAGCGCTTCGACGGCGGCAAGTCCGAGGGCTACGAGCTTGAGCTGGGCTCCAACTCCTTTGTTCCCGGCTTTGAGGAGCAGATCGTCGGCATGAAGGTCGGCGACGAGAAGGATCTCGACATCACTTTCCCGCAGGAGTACACCCCCGAGCTCGCCGGCAAGGCCGTCGTGTTCAAGGTCAAGCTCAACGGACTGAGCTATAACGAGCTGCCCGCGCTCGACGACGAGTTCGCCGGCGACAACGGCTTCGACACGCTCGACGAGTACAAGGCCGACATCCGCGCCAACATCGAGAAGCGCTTCAACGAGCAGGCCGACAGCGCCTTCCGCAGCGAGGTCGTCAAGAAGGCCATCGACAACATGACCGTTAAGGTCCCGAACTCGATGATCGCCGAGAAGGCCGAGGATATCCTGCGCAACTATGCCGCCAACTTCGGCATGGCCGACCGCAACATGCCCATCGAAAAGCTGATGGAGATGCTGGGCGTCGATGAGAACACGATGAAGAACAGCATCCGCCCCGCGGCCGAGTATCAGGTCAAGAACGATCTGCTGCTCGACGCCGTCGCCGAGGCCGAGAAGCTCGAAGCCACGGCCGAGGAGATCGACGAGTACGTCGCGAAGATGGCCGAAGGCATCGGAGCTCCCGCCGACCAGATCAAGACCTACTTCGGCGAGGCGATGATCGCCTCCGAGGTCAAGAAGGACAAGGCCGGCAAGCTGATCGTCGACAGCGCCGTCGCCGCCGCTCCCGCGGAAGAGGAGAAGAAGCCCGCTCCGAAGAAGAGAGCGGCCAAGAAAGCCGCCCCCAAGGCCGAGGAGGAAGCCCCCAAGGCCGAGGAGAGCGCCGAGAAGCCGAAGCGTACGCGCAAGAAGGCCGAGCCCAAGGCCGAGGAGAAGGCCGAATAATTCCTCCGCGATCCGGATATGCTCTCCCGGATAACATCATTTCAGGAAAGGGAGTATCATACAATGAGTCTGGTCCCTTACGTCGTTGAGCAGACGAGCCGCGGCGAGCGCTCCTACGACATTTTTTCCCGCCTCCTCAACGACCGCATCGTGATGCTCAGCGAGGAAGTCAACGATACCACGGCAAGCCTCGTCGTCGCCCAGCTCCTCTATCTGGAGGCGCAGGACCCCGACAAGGACATCCAGTTTTATATCAACAGCCCCGGCGGCAGCGTGACCGCGGGCCTCGCGATCTACGAT